>DATIMT010000156.1:0-13537 GCA_035475035.1 Arthrobacter sp. | reverse complement strand
CCCGTCAGCGCCGCCGCCGTCAGCATCACGGTGTCGATGGACGTGGCGAAGCCCTCGGTAATGGGCCTGGTCAGCGTGCTGTTGGCGGTGTGCAGCCAGCTCGTGTCATTCAGGGAATCGTTGGAAGCGCCGTTCTTGAAGAAGTCGTACAGCTTGGCGTTCGCCGGGTCGGACGCAACGGCGGGGTCCTTGAGGACGGCCAGGTAGGCGGGGTCCGTGGCGGCGGCCTTCATGCCGTCGGCAATCCGGCCGGCGGCCAGGCTGAAGAGCATGGAGATGAACACCGCGGTTCCCACCGCGCCGCCCATGGAGCGGAAGAAGGCGGCGGAGGAGGTTCCCACCCCCATGTCCCGGGGCGGAACCGAGGTCTGCATGGCCAGGGTGAGCGGCTGCATGCAGAAGCCCAGCCCGACGCCGAAGAACACTGCGATCAGGCCCGGCACCCAGAGTCCGGTGTCCACTCCCAGCGAGAAACCCATCACCAGGGCGGCCGCGGTCAGGATGCCGGTGCCCATGATCGGGAAGATGCGGAACGTGCCGGAGGCCGAGATGGTGCGTCCGGCGGTGATGGAACCGAACAGGATGCCCACGGTGAACGTAATCATCATCAGGCCCGCTTCGGTGGGAGTCAGGCCCTTGACGAGCTGCAGGTACATCGGCAGCATCGCGATGGCGCCGAACATGCCGATGCCGATGATGAAGTTCAGCAGCGAGGACAGCCCGAAGGTCACGTTGTGGAAGAGCCGCAGCGGAATCAGGGCATAGTCTCCGGCGCGCTTTTCGGCCAGCAGGAACCAGGCGATGCCCACCACGCCGAGGCCATAGCAGAGGAAGGAGTTCAGGGACGTCCAGCCCCAGGTGCGTCCCTGCTCAGCCACCAGGAGGAGCGGAACGATGGCCACGGTGATCGCGGCGGCACCCCAGTAGTCGATCTTCTGCTTCAGGTGCTTCGCGGGCAGGTGCAGGAAGAGGAACACCACGGTCAGCGCGGCGAGGCCAATGGGGATGTTGATGAAGAAGACCCACCGCCAGCCGTCGAAGCCAAGGATGTTCGCGGACCCGGCGAAGGCACCGCCCACCACCGGGCCCAGGACCGAGGAGATGCCGAACACGGACATGAAGTAGCCCTGGAACTTGGCTCGGTCCTTGAGCGAGACGATGTCGCCGATGATGGTCAGCGCCAGGGCCAGCAGGCCGCCGGCACCCAGGCCCTGGATGCCGCGGGCTATGGCCAGTTCGGTCATTGAGTGCACCGAGCCTGCGTAGAGCGAGCCCACCAGGAAGACAACGATCGCGGTCAGGTACAGCGGGCGGCGGCCGAAGATGTCGCTCAGCTTGCCGTACAGCGGGGTGCTGACCGTGGAGGTGATCAGGTACGCGGTGGTGGCCCATGCCTGGAGCGAGAGCCCGTCAAGGTCGTTGGCGATGGTGTAGATGGATGTGGAGACGATGGTCTGGTCAAGGGATGCCAGGAACATGCCCAGCATCAGGCCCACCATTACTGTGACGATCTGGCGTTGCGTCAGGGTTTCTCCGGCGCGGGGCGCGGCAGTGGCTTTGGACATGGGTGCTCCAAGGGAAAGAAAGGATATAAGCAGCGATAGTTGCTTTCAGTAACTATCTTACCCGCTCTTTCTATTCCCTTACCCGCCTAATTTTTGCTAGGGCTCCACCAGGATGCCGTCCGGATCGCACCAGACGTTGGCTCCGGGACGGAAGGTGACGCCGTCGATCACCACATCCACGTCAACCTCCCCGGCGCCGGTCTTCAGGCTTTTCCTGGGGTTGCTGCCGAGGGCCTTGACGCCAAGATCCAGTTCCGCGATGGCCAGCCGGTCGCGGATGGCGCCGTTAATGACGACGCCGGCCCAGCCGTTCGCCACGGCGCTTTCGGCAATCATGTCCCCCATCAGCGCCGTGCCCAGCGATCCGCCGCCGTCCACCACCAGCACCGCCCCGTTCCCCGGCGAACCGAGCGTGGACTTCACCAGGGCGTTGTCCTGGAAGCAGCGGATGGTCCGGACCGGACCGCTGAAATGGGAGCGGCCGCCCAGGGACTGGAACTGCAGGGACACGGACGCCATCCCGTCGCCGCGCTCATCGTAGAGGTCGGCAGTATTGACCGCTGTGCCTTCAGCCGGGGTGGATGCGCTCATCTGGATTCTCCTTGCTGCTCAGGAAACGTGTGGGCGGCCACAGGATACCCCGCTGGCCGGGTATCGCCCACGATAGTCTGATTCCCTAGCCAATCAGCCGTACAGGGGGAAACGCCATGGGCCTATCCAATACTCCAGCTCCCCCTGATCATGGCACCGGTCCGGACGGTCCGGCGGCGGCCCTCGCCGAGCCGACGCGGAAGGTCACACCCCGCTGGGTCGCCGGGCTCGTCCTGGTCAACGTGGGGATCAATGCCGCCTTCTTTGGTCCCCTCAACATCTTTATTGGTCAGCAGGCCATTAGCATCGACGAACCCAGCAAGGAAGCGATCCTTTCCCTTGCCACCGCCTGCGGTGCGGCGGTGTCGCTCGTGGCCAACCCGCTGTCCGGGGCGCTCTCGGACCGCACCACGACGCGTTTCGGCCGCCGGGCGCCCTGGGTGCTGGCCGGTGCGGTGCTTGCTGCGGCCGCGCTTCTGGCAATGTCCGGCGCAACCACCGTGGCGCTGATGGTGATCTTCTGGTGCGTGGTCCAGCTCGGGGCGAACGCGGCGTATGCAGCCATCACCGCCGCCGTCCCGGACCGGGTGCCGGTGCTCCAGCGTGGCAAGGTGGGCGGGCTCGCTGCCTTGGGCCAGACGCTGGGCATCTTCACGGGCGCGGTGTTCGGTGCCGTGGTGTCCGGCAACTTCATGGTGGGCTACTGGCTGTGCGCCGCGGCCGTGCTGCTGTCCGTACTGCCGTATCTGATGCACCGCGATGACCCTGTGCTGCACAAAAGCGTCCTGCCCCGGTTCCGCCTGGTTCCTTTCCTTCGCGGGTTTTGGATCAGTCCCCGGCTGTACCCGGATTTTGCCTGGGCCGGGCTTACCCGTTTTCTGGTGAACGTGGGCAACCAGCTCACCATCGTCTACCTGCTCTTTTTCCTGCGCGACGTCCTGAAGCATGACGATCCCCCGGCCGGGGTGCTCGTCCTCACCGGCATTTACGCGCTGATGGTGATGATTACTGCCGTGGCGGTGGGCCCCTGGAGCGACCGGGTGGGGCGCCGGAAGCCGTTTGTGATCGGTTCCTCCGCCATCATTGCCATGGCCGGCCTGATCCTGGCCTTCTTCCCGGTCTGGCCCGGGGCCTTGGCCGGCGCTGCTGTCCTGGGCGTCGGCTTCGGGGCTTACGTCGCGGTGGACTTTGCGCTGCTGACCCAGGTCCTGCCGTTCGCCGTCAGCCGGGGCAAGGACATGGGGGTCATCAACGTGGCCAACTCGCTGCCGCAGGTAGTTGCTCCGGCCCTGGCACTCCTCGCAGTGACGCACTGGGGCGGCTACCGGACACTGTTCCTCACCGCGGCCGCCATCGGGCTGCTGGGCGCCGTCTTCGTCGTGAAAATCAAGGGTGTGGACTGACCCTGAGGTACCAGGAACTAAGGCCGCTGACTAAATAGGGCAGGCGCGTGTGCCGTATAGTTGAACGGGCTGCAGGGCGGTATGGAAGTGGGGGCGCTCCTGGCCGCAGTCCCTAAAACACAACCCCGGAATGCTGATGCCCGAGACTTTTTCAGACCATCCGCCCATGGCCGCCAGGCCTTCCGCTCCACGCCAGCGCCTCCGCTACACGCGGATCCTTGAAACCGCTGCGGGGTTTGCCCGGACGGGCCTTGATGCCGTGGAACTCTCCCAAGTCGCGGAAAAAGCTGACGTGCCGCTGGGAACCCTTTACCGGTATTTCCCGTCCCCCACCCACCTGATGCTGGCCCTGTACCGGCAGCAGCTGGATGAGTTGCAGGCCGGGACCCGCGGGCGGTCCCCGCGCTTCCGGGGCCGTGCGCTCTCGGGCCTGCTGATGGAGATCTTCCACATGCGCGTCATGCAACCCGCCGTGGAGCAGTGCCTCAGCCGGGGCGTGTACCTCCCGGAAAAGGACACCACGGAACTCCTGCGCGAGATCGATGCCCTCAGTGAGAAGCTTGTTGCCGGTGCCTGCGGCGACGCTGTGGGAGCGAGGGTTCTGCTCTTGACGGTCACTGGTCTGGTCCAGTCCGTGCGGAACCGCCGCCTCTCCCTCTTCGAGGCGGAAGAAGACCTGAAAAAGGCATGCGGAAGGCTCTCCCCCGAGGCAGAAGCGGGCTTCACAGTGTCCAGGTCCGCGTAACTGGTCTAGACCAAAAGCCCATTAAATACGTCATAATCCCGTGATGTAGCTCACTAAAAGCACGATCAAAACGTTTTGCCCGGACGATGACGTGTCAAGGAGGGCTGAGCTGCCCTCTTGGGGCTGCATACCATGGGGGCATTGGAGCGGCGGGCGGAAACCTTCCCGGCGTTCCCGCAGGCCCGCCACCCCTGGGTTTCCTGTCGCACTACTTTCCCCGCTTGGGCCCGGCCGGGTTCGAGCCCCACGTGCCGTGCGCCCACGGCGAGCACCAGGAGACAACGACGTGTCCATTGACGCATTCACAGCCACCGACAGTTCAGCAGCCACGGCCCTGACCGAAGACGAAATCTTCAGCGCCCACCAGGGTGGCAAGCTCTCCGTCACCAGCACCGTTCCGCTGTCCAACAAGCGGGACCTGTCCATCGCGTACACCCCGGGTGTTGCCGAGGTCAGCCGTGCCATCCACGCCAAGCCGGAACTGGCCCGCACCCTGACCTGGGCCGAACGCCTGGTGGTAGTGGTCAGCGACGGCACTGCCGTCCTGGGCCTGGGCAACATCGGGGCCAGCGCCTCGTTGCCTGTGATGGAGGGCAAGTCCGCCCTCTTCAAGACCTTTGGCGACCTCGACTCCATCCCGCTGGTCCTCAACACCACCGACGTGGACGAGATCGTGGAAACCCTGGTCCGGCTGCGCCCCAGCTTCGGTGCCGTGAACCTCGAGGACATCTCCGCCCCGCGTTGCTTTGAGCTCGAGGAAAAGCTGATCGAAGCCCTCGACTGCCCGGTCATGCACGACGACCAGCACGGCACCGCCGTTGTGGCCCTTGCAGCGTTGACCAACGCCGCCAAGGTGACGGGCCGCGCGCTGGAAGGGCTCAAGGTTGTGGTGTCCGGCGCCGGCGCAGCAGGGATCGCCGTCGCCGAAATCCTGCTCGCAGCCGGCATTACGGACGTTGTTCTGCTGGACTCCCGGGGCGTTATCAACAGCGGCCGGGCCGATCTGGCCGCCGACCCCACCAGCAAGAAGGCGGACATCGCCGGCCGGAGCAACCCCCGCAGCGTCACCGGGGGTCCGGCGGAAGCGCTGTCCGGTGCCGACGTCTTCATTGGCGTCTCCTCCTCCAAACTGGACGAGGCCCACCTGGCGTCGATGAACCAGGATGCCATCGTGTTCGCCCTCTCCAACCCGGACCCCGAAGTCCTGCCCGAGGTGGCGGTGAAGTATGCAGCGGTTGTTGCCACCGGCCGCAGTGATTTCCCCAACCAGATCAACAACGTCCTGGCATTCCCGGGCATCTTCCGGGGTGCCCTCGATGCCGGCGCCCGCCGCATTACCCCGGCCATGAAGCTCGCGGCAGCGCGTGCCATCGCCGGGCTCGCGGCCGAGGACCTGTCCGCTGACTACATCGTCCCCAGCCCGCTGGACCCGCGGGTGGCGCCCGCCGTCACAGCGGCCGTCGCCGCGGCGGTGGAAGCAGAATAGGGCCCTTCCGGCAGCAACCACGACGGCGGTGCCTCCTTCCACCAAGGAGGCACCGCCGTCGGGCGTTAAGAAGCCGCCCCTAGACTGGGTCCATGAGTTCCGAGACCGTGGTGACCGTCCTGTGCGGCCTGGCCATCCTGGTGGGGGTGGCCGGCACCATCATTCCCGTCCTGCCCGGCAGCGTCCTCATCGGCGTAAGCCTGTTGGCCTGGGCCATCTGGGGCGGTGCGGGGACAGCGGGATGGGTAATCTTCGCGGTGGCCATGATCTTTGTGGCCGCGGGCATGACGGCCAGCGCCGTCCTCACGGGCAGGAAGCTCAAGCAGCACGCCATTCCCAGCCGCAGCGTGGTGGTTGCCCTGGTGGCGGGGGTGGTGGGGATGTTCATCATCCCCGTGGTGGGCCTCTTCGTTGGTTTCGCCGCCGGCCTGCTGGTCAGTGAATTCCTCCGGACACGCAATTTCCCGACGGCGGCGAGGTCCAGCTGGGCTGCCCTGAAAGCCACCGGGGTGGGGATGCTTGCCGAGTTCGGGCTCGCCTGCCTTGCCGCCAGCACCTGGGTCATCGGCGTGTGGATAGCCGCGGCCAACGGCTGAGTGCCCGGTTAGCATGGAATGATGAGCGCCGGGGACACTGCACCGATCTACTGGGACACCCGCGACCTCACCCCCTTCGGGCAGGCCCAGCTGCGCACACCGGTGCACGACCTCGCCGGGGGAGTGGGTGGGCTGTTGACCGGGGTCCTGGGCGGACGAAACCCCGCCCTGCTGTCGATCGACGGTGAAGTACCGCGGCTCAAGCGCCTGCTGCCGAAGCCCGCAAAGGTGGTGCACGAAGCCGTCTTCACCAGCCGCGAGCCGGAACGGCTGATCACCCTGGCGCGCGCCTACCCAGGGTGGGCCGGACTCTGCTACCTGATGGCCGGGCTGCTGGTGTACAAGCACGGCGGCTACCTGCGCGCTTCCGAGCTCCTCCAGCGTGGGTTGACCACCAGGAACGACGAGGAAGCCAACCGTTACTCCTCCACCTACCTCACCAGGATCGTCACCCGGATCGAACTGGCCGAACGGGTGGAAATCCCCGTGCTGTTCAGCGAGGAAGGGGTGTTCCTGGCGCTGGCCCACTCGCTGCGCGAGACCGGCCGCACCGAAGCCGCGCTCGACGCGCTGGCCGGGCTGCCGCCGTCGCTCCCCATGGCTCTGGCACGGTGCTCGCTGGCCCTGACCCTGGGCCGCAGCCGCACCGTGATCGATTGGACGGAGGGGCTGCTGAACGCCGATGACCTTTCTGCCGCACTGCTGCTGGTCCGCGCCCGTGCGCTGCGCAGGGAAGGACGGCTGGACGCAGCGCACCAGGCGATCGCCGAAGTCCTGCGCCGCCGCAAGACACACCTCGCGCTCCGCAATGACGCGCTGACGGACCGGGCATTGCTCGTCCTGGAAACGGGGCGGCGGTCACTGAACCCCCGCGACTGGGGACGCCGGCGCGAGGACCCGGAACCGCAGCGCGAACTTGAGGGGCCGGCGCCAATCCGCAAGGACGAAGAAATGCGGCGGATCTGGGAGCAGGACTGGAAGGAACTCAGCGGAGACTAGGCCAGGAACGGCACCAACTGCTCGCCGAGCAGCACAGCTCCCAGCGCCACCATGATGATCCCGCTGGCCAGGGTGACTGCCCGCGCGGCACCGGGCCTGCTCTGCAGGAGCGTGCGCGAGAGCAGGGCCACCACCGTATAAACCAGGCCCGCCAGTGCCACGAAGGTCATGCCCAGCAGCCCTGACTGCACCGGCACGGGAAGCGGTGCCTCAGAGCTGACGAACTGCGGGATGAGGGCTACGTAGAACAGCAGGCCTTTGGGGTTAATGCCGCTGGTGCCCATCCCCTGCAGGAAGGTCCGCAGCTGAGTCCCCGCGGCACCGGCTGCGTCCGCGCTGAAGCTGGCCCCGCGCCAGGACCGGAGCGTACCCACTCCCAGCCACAGCAGATAGCCCGCGCCGGCCAGGGTGATCCAGCCCAGGACGCCGGGCATGCCGGCCAGCACCGCGGCCAACCCGGCCACCAGCAGGACGGTATGGAGGACATAGCCGCCGCACAGCCCGGCAACCGCCGGAACGAAACTCCGCTGCCGGAGGCCTGCCGCGATGGTGTAGGCCCAGTCCACTCCCGGCGTGCAGGCCAGGGCCGCGGCCACCACCAGGAAGGCCAGGAACAGCTGCGGATTCATCGTGTTTCTCCTGTCGAAGGCTCTCACGAGCAACCATAGGGAGAATCCGGCCAAAAGTGCTGTCCTGTTTTCGCCCGGCCCGCGGCGGACGCAGTATGTTTATTGCGTGCTTGATGGAATCGACAGGAATATTTTGCGGCACCTCCAGGAGGACGGCCGGATGACCGCCACGGCGCTCGCAGCAAAGGTGGGCCTGACGGTGGCTCCCTGCCACCGCCGGCTGCGTGACCTGGAGCAGTCCGGGGTGATCCGCGGGTACAAGGCGGACATCGATCCGGCCGCCGTCGGCCTGGGGTTCGAGGCGATCGTGTTCGTCACGCTTCGGCAGGTGGACCGGCCCACCATGGAGATTTTCGAGAACCGGGTGGCGGAGAACCCGAACATCGTCGAGGCGCAGCGGCTCTTCGGTTCGCCGGATTACCTGCTGAAGGTCATCGCGGAGGACCTGCCGGCCTACCAGCGGTTCTACGACACCGAACTCACGTCCCTGCCCGGGGTGGAGCGGCTGACCTCAACCCTGGTCATGAAGAACCTGAAGTCCAACGCCGGGCCGCCGGTCTAGGCGGCCAGCGGCTACGTCAGAGGGTTGACGTGGACAATGATGACCTGGACGTCCTTGGAGCCGTCGTAGCGGAGGTCATAGTTCACTTCGAGTCCCGTGCTGGTGCCGGAGGTGATGGAGAAGTCGCTCTTGGTGCCCGGGTTGCTTTCCGTGCTGCTGATCCACCTCTCCGCGGAGGCAGAGTCCACTCCGTACTTCTCTACGCCGTCCCGGATCAGGCCGATGTACTCCTCCAGTGAGCCTGCCGTCAGGAAGTAGGTCACCTCGCGGAAATCGGGCTCCTGGTCCGTGGTGTTGAAGCGGATACGGTCCGTTTCCGCCTGCACGTTTCCGGAGGGCCCGGCAATGGTCAGGGAAATCTTGCCGATGTCGCGGGTGTTGATTTCCGGGCCATAGCTGTCATCGGTCAGCCGCACGGACGTCTTCTGCAACGTGCCGGAGCGCATGTCGAGGCGGGCCGTTCTCGTCTCGCGGATAGCGTCCACACCGGAGGCGTCAAGGGTGGAAAATTCGGAGGTTTGCACGGTGCTCCCTGCGGAAGGTGATGAGGCGGATGTCGGGGTGGGTGTGGGGGCGGCGGGCATGCAGCCTGCCAGGGCAACGCCGGCCAGCAGGACCATTACGACGGCGGCGCGCTGGCCGGGTGCACTGGCGGCGGATGGTTGGGGCGCGGTCACTGGTGGACCTCCGCGCCAAACCCGTCGAGGAAGCGGTCCATGATCCCCGGGATGTTATTGGTGGGCCGGTACTGGTCCACGCGGGAATCGAAGTCGGAGCCGATGATCTGGGCTGCGCGGGCGGGGTCCGCGCCCAGGAGATGCTGGTAGGCCGGGAGGGTGTCCTGCTTGATAAGCTGCCAGCGCTGATCCGCGTTGGCAATGTTGCCGTCCGGGAAGCCCGTGGTGAAGTCGGTGCGGAACTGGGCGGGGTTGTCCCAGCTGGTGAACGGGATATTATGCGGGCCGGGGCTTTCCACGCTGAAGCTGTACGGAAAGACCTCCGGGTAGCTTCTGGCGCCCGGGATGGAGGGTTCGCCGGCGAGGGTCACCATGTAAGTCACGGCTTCGCCGCCAGGGTGGCTGCGCATGTTGTCGTAGTCGTCGGCGATGATGTCGTTCTGCTCGCGGTACAACAGTGTTGTGTTGCCCTTCCTGACCTCATCCGGAATGCCCGAGTCCACCTGCGCCCATGCCCGCGCCGTATCCGGATTGATGGCTCCCGAGTCGCGGAGCCGGTTGATTTCTTCGATGCCGCCGTTGAGGTAGGCCTGGTGCTGGCGGGCCTGGTCCAGGAAGATCTCCTTGTTCATGTCCAGCATGCTGGTTTCATAGAACCGGATTTCATCGTCCGTCATGCCCGCCAGCTGCTCCAGCTGGTCCAGGACCGGCAACGGAACATCGGCGGCAGGATTGTCCGCGATCTGGCGGGCCAGGTCCCGCAGCACTGCCATATCCCGGAAGCCGCCGGCAAACGACGGGCCGATCATGTTGGCCATCCCCGCCCACTGGAGGTTCGGGTTGGAAAGGTAGGCCTGTCCGTAAAAATCGTAGACGCTGCGAATCGTATTCCAGTTATATTCCGTCCCCTTGGAGGTGTCCCAGGTGGAAGGATCGATCCCCATCTGCAGCATTGCCTGGTTGTTCCAGTAGGAGCTGAGGAAATCTGCATATTCCGGAGACTTTTTATCGATCAGCCCGGAGTCCGCGGCGGCGTCCATTGCAGCCTTTGCCGCATCCGGATTCGCCAGGGCCCACTGACGGAAATCCGTGCTCTGCAGGTACTGGAGCCGCTCCGCCGGCGTCATGCCGGCCAGCAGGTCCGTCAGTTCCTGTGCCGTTCCGCCGCCGGAACTTCCTGGGCCGCCCGTTGCAACACCGCCGGAACTGCCGGCGCTGGCTTTCTCCTGCTCATCTGCGTTGGCCAGTAGCGCCTTGGACGCCGATTCAAGCCCAGTCGTGGCCGACTTCAGCAGCCTGGCGTGGGAGGAGGTCCACTCGCTGCGGAACCTGTCGCCGTCGCGCCCCTTCCAAAGTCCCGAGGCGATGCTGCTGGACAGTTGCTGGCCCAGGGCGTTGAGCCGGTTGGCACTGCCCGAGAGGTCCTTGGCAAGCTGCCGGAGCTGTGCCACGTCGCTGCCGTAAAAGTTCCCCGCCATGTGTTCCCCCTGTTGGACCTCGTGCCAGCCTAACCGGGCCAGCCGCCGTCGGCGATGGGGAGAGCTATCCCCCGAGCAGTCCGGTGGTCCGGTACGGGATGACCTCGCGCAGGAACATGCTGGTAGAGGTGCGGACAATACCGGGGCAGAGGCGGATCTCCTCCGACACACGGTAAAGATCGTCCGGGCTGGTGGCCACCACCCGGATCAACAGGTCGGTATCGCCGGCCGGTGCATGGCACTCCAGGACTTCGGGGATTTTGCGCAGCGCCGCGATGGCCTCGTTAAGGTGGCTTTGGTCCAATTCCGCGCTGACGGCCGCGGCCACACCCCGTCCGAGTGCCGCCGGAAGCACACGGCTGCTGTTGGGCCGCAGGGCTCCGGACGCACTCATCCGCTCCAGCCGGGACTGCACGGTCCCGCGTGCCAGGCCAAGCCGCTGCGCCAGCACCATGATGGGGACGCGGGGGTCCTCGTCCAGGGCACTCAGAATCCGTTTGTCCGTCGCATCCAATTCCTGCAATGTGATCAGTTCCTGCCCATCGAAGCTCCAGCGGTTGATCAGACTGACCAACTGGAGCACTGCTTGTTGTTCCAACTGTATGGTCTCTGCTGGAATGGTGGCAACAAGGGCAAAAGCTACCGCTGGCCCCCGCAGGCTACAGGTCCCCGGCACACCTCCCGGCAACTGGACACCGCTTCCCGCAAGGAGGCCGCCGCTGATTGACGCTTGTTCACACCACGCTCACTCTGCAAACACGGCAAGAGCCCCTGAGTTACCGACGTCGGATTTCCGGAAGTCATCGGTAGCTGAGGGGCTCTTGTGTTGTTCCGCCTAGGCTGGATCCATGACCTCCGCCGGCCGCTTTGCCCCCAGTCCCTCCGGGGAACTGCATGTAGGAAACCTGCGGACCGCAATCCTTGCCTGGCTCTTTGCGCGTTCCACGGGGAGGAGGTTCCTGTTGCGTGTGGAGGACCTGGACCGCGCCCGCGCAGGAGCCGAGGAGGTGCAGTTGCGTGACCTGGCGGCGATCGGCCTCACATGGGATGGCGGGGTGGTGCGGCAGACCGACCGTGGGCCTCTCTATGCTGAGGCGATCAGCCGGCTTGAAGGGGCTGGACTGACCTACGAATGCTTCTGCACGCGCCGCGAGATCCAGGAGGCGCCGTCGGCCCCGCATGCTCCGCAGGGTGCCTACCCGGGAACATGCCGCAACCTGGACCGGGCGGAACTGGAGTACAAACGGTCCGTCCGTCCGGCCGCCATCCGGTTGCGGGCCGACGTGCAGGAGTACACCGTGCAGGACGCCCTCCATGGCGAATTCACGGGGATGGTGGACGATTTCGTGCTGCGCCGCAATGACGGGGTCACGGCCTACAACCTTGCCGTCGTCGTGGATGATGCTGCCCAAGGGATAGACCAAGTGGTCCGCGGTGATGATCTTCTCCCCTCCACACCCCGGCAGGCCTACCTCGCTTCGCTTTTGCATATTCCTGTTCCGGAATATGCCCATGTTCCCCTTGTGGTAAATCCCGACGGCGTGAGGCTGGCCAAGCGTGATGGAGCGGTGACGCTGGCCGATCTCGCGGAAGCCGGGGTGGCGGTCGAAGAGGTGCGCAACCGCCTGCTGGCATCTTTGGGCCTGCCCGCCGGAACCCTGGAGAACACGCTGCGGGCCTTCGATCCCGCCCGCCTGCCCCGCCATCCCTGGGTGTGGACCGGGGTGGGCAACTATCCTGATAGCTAAGCTTGGTGCATGTCAGACGCGCACATTGAGGACCACAGCCCCGCTCCAAGGTTTACGGTGGAGACCGCCAAGGTCCTGGCCGAGGTGGCCCATAACCGCCAGAAGGACAAGCTGAAGCGGCCCTACCGGGACCACGTCCTTGCCGTCGGAGACGCGCTGGCGGATTTTGACGACGAAATCCGGATTGCAGGCTACCTGCATGACATCGCCGAGGACACGCCAATGACCCGGCAGGCGCTGCTGGATATGGGTGTCCCCGAGCGTTCGGTGGACATCATTGAGCGGGTCACCAACCGGCTGCAAAGCAACCCTGATGACTATCAGGCCGGCATCCGCGAGATCGCCGAGGACCATGACGCCGCCCTGGTCAAGATCGCGGACAACGCCCATAATTCACTGCCCGAGCGGGTCCAGGCGCTGGCCGAGAAGTGGCCGGACAAGCCACCGGTGACCAAGTACCGGGACGCCCGGCCCGTACTCTACGCCGCCGTCGAAGTGGACGAGGTCCGGAAGATCCTCGCCCGGGCCAATCCCTGGCTGCTGGAGGAATTCGACGCCCGGCTCGACGAGGACGATGATACGGACTACGAAAACCTCTCCTACGACGACGTCTCCGGGGACTAGACGCGTCCCAGGGCTTCGATGTCCTCGAGGAAGTCCGCCTGCACTTCGGTGCTCACGGTGGTGCGGGTATCACCAATGGCATCGAGGTAGTCCTGGGTCGAGGGCCCCTTCCGCACTGCCTCCCGCACTGATACCTCGCCCCCCGAGGCCAGCCCGCCGTCGTCGTACACTGCTTTTTCCAACGCTCGCTGGGAGGCGCTCCGCGCGGCATACTCGATGTCCGCCGGCGAAAAGCGCTCGGTGCGTTCCACCAGCAGCTCCACGTCCACGGCGTCCACCACGGCGGCGGGGATGAAGCGCTGCCACATCGCCTCGCGTGCCTGCCGGTCCGGCAGTCCGATGGGAATGACATAGTCGAACCGTCCGTGGCGCAGGAACGCGGAGTCCAGGGCACGAATGAAGTTGGTGGCGCACACCAGGAGCCGTCCTGGCTG
>DATIMT010000155.1:0-4604 GCA_035475035.1 Arthrobacter sp. | reverse complement strand
CCGGCGCCGCCGGCGGAGCGGTATCCGGTGATTTTTCCGACGTCGGGCCGGAAACCGTTGGCGGGATCTTCGGTGGTGATGCGGCTCTGCAGTGCGGCGCCGCGGAGCTTGACGGTGTCCTGGGAGAGCCCAAGGTCGGCGAGGGTCTCGCCGGAGGCGATGCGCATCTGGGCCTGGACCAGGTCCACGTCCGTGACTTCCTCGGTGACTGTGTGCTCCACCTGGATGCGCGGGTTCATTTCGATGAAGACGTGCTGGCCTGCCCGTTCGCCTTCGGTATCCACGAGGAACTCGACAGTGCCGGCATTGACGTACTTCAACGCCTTGGCGAACTTCACCGCATCGCGGTAAAGGGCCTGGCGGATGCCTTCGTCCAGATTCGGGGCCGGGGCGATCTCGATGACCTTCTGGTGACGCCGCTGGATGGAACAGTCACGCTCGAAAAGGTGCATGACGTTGCCTTCGGCGTCGGCGAGGATCTGCACTTCAATGTGCCGGGGGCGGAGGACCGCCTGCTCCAGGAACATGGTGGGGTCACCGAACGCCGCATCCGCTTCCCGCATGGCCGACTTCAGGGCTTCGGGCAAGGCTTCGCGCGTATCCACCCGGCGCATGCCGCGTCCGCCGCCGCCTGCCACAGCCTTGGCGAAGATGGGGAATCCAATCTCATCGGCAGCAGCCAGGAGCTCGTCGAGGTCCTTGGACGGCTCGCTGGAATTAAGGACCGGCACGCCGGCTTCGCGGGCCGCCTTCAGTGCGGCCACTTTGTTTCCGGCAAGCTCCAGCACCTCGGCGGGCGGACCCACGAAGGTGATGCCGGCTTCCTTGGCCGCGCGGGCCAGTTCCGGGTTTTCCGACAGGAAGCCGTAGCCCGGGTAGATGGCATCCGCGCCGGACTCCTTCGCGACCCGTACTACCTCCGCCACGTCCAGGTATGCCCTGACGGGGTGCCCTTCCTCGCCAATCAGGTACGCCTCGTCCGCTTTCTGGCGGTGGATCGAGTTTCGGTCCTCTTGGGGAAAAACGGCAACGGTCTTTGCGCCCAGCTCGTAGCCGGCGCGGAAGGCCCTGATCGCGATTTCACCGCGGTTGGCCACCAGAATTTTGGAAAACATGCTTCTCCTGCATCATTGCGGGGTGGATCGATGAGTGGTCACAGTGTCTAGGACCTCCACGGACAAACACAAATCTTTGTGGCAACAGTCACAGATATTCCCGTCATGTCCCGATCGCTTTCAGCCTGGCTGGCGGAAACTTCCCCGGCAGCACAGGCGGTGCCATGCCGACGCTGCGGAAAGCAGGATTCGCCGGCGCATCAACATATGATGAGTAGGGCGGCAGGACCGTCCGGCGTCGGCTCTGCCGAGGCAAACATTACCCCCAACACGGCATCCGGCGTTAGGTTTTGGTCTCTCAAGTGCAAGTAGTCAGCATCAGCAGCCTCAAGGGTGGAGTCGGCAAGACTTCCGTCACCACAGGATTGGCGTCTGCGGCGCTGGCCGCGGGAGTACGAACCCTCGTGGTGGACCTCGATCCGCACGCCGACGCCACCACGGCACTCGGCGTACAGCCGGGCGACCAGCTGGATATCGGCCGGATGCTGAAGATCCCGCGCAAGGCGAAACTCGCGGAGAACGTTGTGCGCAGCAGCTGGGCTGACCGCACCCAGTCCAACGGCTCCGGGCCCGCCGTCCTGGATGTCGCCGTCGGCTCTGCCTACACAGGAATCTATGACCGGCCGGACCTTGGCCGCCGTGACCTCCGCCGGCTTTCCACTGTGCTCGCCGCCGCCGCCGACTACCAGCTTGTCCTGATCGATTGCCCGCCGTCCCTCAATGGCCTGACGCGCATGGCGTGGGCGGCCAGCGACAAAGTGGCCCTGGTCGCCGAACCAGGCCTGTTCTCGGTTGCCGGCACGGAACGCACCATGCGAGCCATCCAACTGTTCAAGCAGGAGTTTGCGCCCAACCTCACCCCGGCCGGCATCGTGGCCAACCGTGTCCGCAGCGGCTCCTCCGAGCACACCTACCGCCTGGCGGAGATGGAGTCGATGTTCGGAGAGCTCCTGCTGAGCCCGCGTATTCCCGAGCAGGCCAACTGGCAGCAGATCCAGGGGGCGGCCCACCCCGTCCATCATTGGCCCGGGGATTCGGCCAAGTCCGCGGCGGCGTTGTTTGACGACCTGCTGGCCAACCTGATGGCCGCCGGCAAGGGCCTGCGGAGCCGCACCCGCTAAGCCCGCTTCAAGCAAGGCAACTGACAACAGGGGCCGCCCTCCAGCTGGAGGGCGGCCCCTGTTGTCATACGTTGGGCGTGCGGGTCAGCTGATCTTCCGGGCGGCCCGCCGCTTGCTCAGTTCGTCGTCCGGAAAGGACTGTTCGGCGGCGTGTTCGCTGGGCAGGGAGGCGAGGCTGCCTTCGACTTCGCGCCATACGCGTCCCACGGCGATGCCGAACACCCCCTGGCCGCCCTGCACAAGATCGATGACTTCGTCGGCCGACGTGCATTCGTAGACGCTGGCGCCATCGCTCATGAGGGTGATCTGGGCAAGGTCCTCCACGCCGCGTTCACGCAGGTGTTCCACGGCGGAGCGGATCTGCTGGAGGGACACTCCGGTGTCGAGGAGCCGTTTGACTACCTTCAGCACCAGGATGTCGCGGAATCCATACAGCCGCTGGGACCCGGATCCTGCGGCGCCGCGGACGGCGGGTTCAACCAGTCCCGTGCGGGCCCAGTAATCGAGCTGGCGGTAGGTGATGCCGGCTGCCTTGCAGGCCGTGGGACCACGGTAGCCGGCGTCCTCGTCCAATACGGGAAGGTCCTCGGTGAACAGGAGGCCCTGGGCACCGCTCACGGGCACAGCAACACCAGCCGTGGGCTGCTTCAGCCCGCCTGCTTCGCCTTTGGGACTCACCTGGATCCTCCTTGTCGTACGCTCCCGGGAACCGATACGGCAGCCTTGGCATGAAGACCATGCGTGTAATTTTCCGTGGGGCGCACTTTCCAGTGTGACCTGCGCGGCTGCTGTAAGCAAGGGAACTTGATACTTCGACGTTAGGCCCGGCGGGTCCCCAGGTCAAAGACCTTCGCGGCTTGGAGAAGGCGTGTCGAAACTTTCAGGCTTAACTTTAACCTTAACGTGACCTTAGCCGTCGAAATCCTCGGGTTCCACGTCATCAAGGAATTCGCGGAAGCGGCGCAGTTCGCGCTCCTCATCCACGGTGGGGCCGGGCTCCGCGTCCTCGCCCTCGTCGTGCTCAGTGATGCGGACACCGGCCTCATCCATCACTGAATCCGCACACCAGATCCGGCACTTTGCGCGCAGCGCCACTGCCAGCGCATCGGAAGCCCGGGAGCTCACAGTGGTTCCATTCTCGAACTGCAGCTGCCCGTAGAAGATATTGTCCTCCACCGCCACGATGTTGACGCTGACCACGGAATGGCCCAGGGACTCCACCACGTCAACCAACAGATCATGCGTCATGGGCCGGGGCGGGACCACACCCTGCTGGGCGAGGGCGATGGCACTGGCTTCCGGGGTGCCGATCCAGATGGGGACGTGGCGTTCGCCGTGCATCTCCTTGAGCAGGACCAGCGGCTGGTTGGACGGCAGTTCGATGCGAACGCCTACAATCTCGACTTCGATCATCAGATGTCCATGCGTGAGATGTGGTCCTGCACCAGGGCCCGGTGCAGGGTGAGGCAGAGGTCGCTGATCTCGCGTGCGGCCTCGGCCGCGCGTGCTTGTGACGCCGAGTCCTTGCGCGAGGCAAGCGGCGCAACCGCGCGTTCCACCAGGCCGAATTCCCGTTCGGCCGCTGCCTGGAAGGGCCTCAGGTGCCGGGGTTCCAGGCCATGGCTTTCCAGCTGTACACAGGCGCGGGCAACCTGGAGGGCATGCTCGTCGAACTGGCCATTGCTGTGGCTGATGAGGCCGAAACTCAAAAGTGACTGCAGCAGTGGGACGCTGGCGCCGGATTCGGTGCGGAGCTGTTCCTCGCTGAGTTTCCGGCCGCGGTTCTGCAACTCGGCCGCCAGCTCATCGGAGACAATGCGCGGGGAAACCACGACGCCGGGTGGCAGGTTCTCCGGCCGTTCTCCCCTGTCGATGGCGTCAAGGTAGTCCTTGATGACTTTCAGGGGCAGGTACTGGTCCCGCTGCAGGGCCAGCACAAAACGCAGCCGCTCCACGTCGCCGTCTGAATACTGGCGGTAGCCGGCAGGCGTTCGCCGGGGGTTGATCAGCCCTTTTTCCTCAAGGAACCGGATCTTCGAGGCAGTCATGCCCGGGAAGTCGGAGCTGAGCTGGGCGAGGACTTCGCCAATATTCAGGACCTGGGGGCCCCGGCGTTCCGGTTGTGCCATTGCCACAGGCAGCGGTCCCCGGTTCAGCTGCGGCCTGCAGCCGTGGCAGGGCTCAGGTAGAAGGTGAGGCGGAACTTGCCGATCTGGACTTCGCTGCCGGACTTCAACTCCACGCTGTCCACCCGGTCGTGGTTGACGTAGGTGCCGTTGAGGCTGTTCTTGTCCACTACTTCGAAGCTGCGGGCCGTGCGCCGGAATTCGACGTGGCGGCGCGAAACCGTGACGTCGTCCAGGAAGAT
>DATIMT010000154.1:0-7093 GCA_035475035.1 Arthrobacter sp. | reverse complement strand
GCGGAGTCCGGGATGACCAGGCCGGAAGCCGTGGTCTGCTCGGCTTCGAGCGGGCGGACAACAATACGATCCTCAAGAGGCTTAATAGAGACCGACACTCGGACCTCTCCTTTTCGTCAGCAAATTCGTGGACTGGAAAGCTTTCCGCCGTAGCTGGCAAACCGTCGTCGCGGTGCCGGCAGCAGCCTGGCTGGCAGCTCTTCATGTGTTAGCACCCTCCTGGGGAGAGTGCTAATGAAGACTCTATGTAAGCGTTAGCACTCGGTCAAGGCGAGTGCCAACGTTTCGTCATGGGCGTACGCCTTTTCCCGGGTCCGACGTCGGTGTCCGGGCTGACGAGGCATCCCCCTAACGGCCCAGGTCCTCGAAGTCCACGTCCTCGCCGCCGTCGGCGTCGCCGCCGCCCTTCCTCCGTCCGCGGAAGAGCACCCACCCCGCCGCCGCTGCGGCGAGCAGGGCAAAAACGAGGAAGAAAATACTTCCCGCCCGGGCGCCGTCGTACAGCCCGCGGATGTCCCGGGACTCCTGGGTGTTGTCCCCGATGTCGTTGCCGCCCACCGAATAGACGGTGGCGTTGAACGTGTCCAGCAGGAAAATGATCACCAGCAGGGCGAGGCAGACCACGGCCACCACCGCGGCGGCGATCAGGACGGGACGGGCGAACCTGGCCGGCCCGCGGTCCCTCGGCTCGTGGTCGCGGGTCTCCCCTGGGGCTGCGCTGTCATCCATGGATTCAACACTATCCGCATCCCGGCACGCACTCCCTCCACTAGGCTGGAACCCATGGCTCACGCTCCCCAGGACCAGATTGCACCACTGTTGACCCCCGAAGGCTGGGAGTTGCTGGCATCCCTGGGCCCCTACCGGGACGAGGATTCGTTCGAGCTCAACGCCGCACTCCGGAAGGCCGGACACCCGGCCGGACTCGTCTCCGCCGTCCTGACGCAGTCGCGGCTGCGCACCAGGGCGGAGGCGAAATTCGGCGAGTTCGCCCGCCAGATGCTCTTCACCCAGGCCGGCCTGGAGCAGGCGACACGCCTGAATGTCGCCGCACATCACGCACGGCGGTTCGCTGCGGCCGGGATCAGCCGCGTGGCGGACCTGGGCTGCGGCCTGGGGGCCGACTCACTGGCCCTGGCATCCCTGGACCTGGACGTGACCGCCGTCGAGATGGATGAAACCACCGCGGCCTGCGCCACCATGAACCTCATTCCGTTCCCCAACGCCACAGTGGTCCACGCGGACGCGGCCTCGGTTCCGCTGGAGGGCGTCGACGGCGTCTGGCTGGATCCCGCACGCCGGGTCACCTCCACGTCCGGCACCAAACGGATCTGGGACCCCGAGGCGTTTTCCCCGCCGTTGTCCTTCGTGGAGTCGCTGGCCGCCGAGGGGAAGGCGGTGGGCGTCAAGATGGGTCCGGGCATGCCGCACGAATCGGTGCCCGCAGGTTGTGAGGCCCAATGGGTGTCCGTGGCCGGGGATGTCACCGAGGTGACCCTGTGGTTCAACGCCGTGTCCAGGCCGGGGGTTCGCCGCGCAGCCCTGGTCCTGGGTTCCCAGGGACCGGCCGAGCTGACCAGTGCTGACGATTTCGGTGCCGGCCCGTCCGCCCCTGTGGGACCGGTGGAAGGCTACCTGTACGAACCCGACGGCGCCGTGATCCGTGCCGGCCTGGTGGCGGATGTGGCCCTGCAGCTCGGCGGCCACCTGGTGGACGAACACATCGCCTACATCTGCGCCCCGGAACTCCTGGACACCCCCTTCGCCAGGGCCTATAAGGTGCTGGAGGTCATGCCCTACAACGTCAAGGCGCTCAAGGCCTGGGTGAAACAGGAGGGCATCACCGTGCTGGACATCAAGAAGCGCGGCACCGCCGTGACCCCGGAAGAGCTGCGGAAACAGCTCCTCCCGCAGGGCAAAAACACAGGCGGGAGGGCCGCAGGCAAGAAGGGGCCGGGCAGGACGGCCACGCTGGTCCTGACCCGCATCGGTGCGGACCGGGTGGCCATCGTGGTGGAACCCGTCTAGCTCCCTGCAGCTCTCTATTGGGCGCGCATGAACTCCTCGGCTGCCCGCACCTGCTCCGCTGTGGGCCGCACGCCCGTGTAGAGCACAAACTGTTCGAGCGCCTGGATGGTGGCAACCTCCGCGCCGGTGATGACCGGTTTTCCTGCCGCCCGTGCCGCCTTGATCAGCGGCGTTTCCGCCGGCAGCGCCACCACATCGAACACCAGGCGCGCCGCGTCGATGGCCACGATGGGGAAGGACAGGGTGTCCGCTTCGGCGCCGCCAGCCATACCGATTGGGGTGACGTTGATGATCACGTCCGCCGTCCCGCCGTCGAGCGCTGCCCGCCACCCGAAGCCGTACTGGGCCGCGAGCGCCCGCCCGGCGGCCTCGTTCCGGGCGATGACCGTGACGTCCTTGAACCCGGCATCCCGGAGGGCCGCAACCGTGGCCTTGGCCATGCCGCCCGCCCCTTGGACCAGCACCGAATAGTCCGTGGGGACCGCGTTGGATGCGAGCAGCTGCTCGATGGCCGTGTAGTCGGTGTTGTACGCCTTGAGGTGGCCGCCGGTGTTCACGATGGTGTTGACGGAGTCGATGGCCTTCGCTGACGGGTCCATCTCGTCCACCAGCGCGATGACGTCCTCCTTGTAGGGCATGGAGATGGCACAGCCCCGAATGCCCAGGCCGCGGACGCCGGCGATGGCCTGTTCAAGGTTGGTGGGCGCGAACGCCTTGTAGATCCAGTTCAGGTCCAGCTGCCCGTAGAGGTGGTTGTGGAACCGGGTCCCGTTGTTGCTGGGGCGGGCCGAGAGCGAGATGCAGAGGGTCATGTCTTTATTCAGAATGGGCACCTGACCATTAAACGCACACTCCCTGCGCTACCGGTCCACCGGATCAGGAGCAGCCCGTTCCGGCAGGAAAGGGCCCGACGGCGGCGGGCAGCTTCCCGGGGGCGGGAGCCTTCCCTGCCAGCACGGCAGCCAGCGCATCGAAGGCGGTGTCCGTGCGCCCGTACAGCGCCAGCTTGACCGGGGCGGTGGAGTCCTGGAGCGGCCAGGGCGCGTCCAGGGACACGGCGATGTCACCGCCTGCCGGTTTCCCGCCGAAGCCGATGAGGTTCACCAGCGGCCCGGATCCAACTGCCAGGCCGGCCCGCGCGGCGGCAGCTTCGAAGCGTTCCCGGTCCCCCGGTCCCCCGCCGGCCACGCGTACCGAACCGGGCACCAGGGCTCCACTGCAGGGACCGGAAACAACCGTGACGGCCGACGCCGAGACCTTGGCTGACAGCGCAGCGCCGCTTCCGGCCGGAGCACCTGCACCCGCTGTTCCGGCAGGCGGCGTGGTCCGGGCGTGCCAGATCATCATGGTCGCCACCCGCTGCGCAGCCTCATCGAGCCGGGCGGCCGGAAGGGTGCCGCTGGCCAGCGCCTGGAGGATCGCGGCGTGCGCCTGCTCCACATCCGCCGGCATCAGCAGCAGGTCCGCACCAGCGGACAGGGCCTTCACCGCGGCCGCGCCGGCCGGGTACTGCTTGTCCACCGCCCCCATATTGAGGGCGTCCGTCACGGCAACGCCTTTGAAGCCGAGGCCCCTCAACGCGGCGTAGCTCGGTGCAGAGAGCGACGCCGGAATGCCGGCTTCCAGCGCGGGTACCGCGATGTGCCCGGTCATGACGATCGGCAGGCCCGCGGCCACCGCAGCCTGGAACGGCTTCCAGTCCCTGCCGCGGAGCTGGTCGATGCTGGCGGGCTGGACGGGCAGACTGACGTGGGAGTCAGTGGTTACCGAACCGTGCCCGGGAAAGTGCTTGACGGTGGGGAGCACGCCGGCATCCAGCATCCCCTGTGAGAAGGCGACTCCGAGGGCAGCGGCGGTGGCCGGATCTGCTGACATGGAGCGCGCACCGATCGTGGGGTCATTGGGGCCGATGGTCACATCGGTGTCCGGTGCGAAGTCGAGGTCGAATCCCAGCGGCACCAGCTCCCCGGCCAAGCCCTTCCCTGCGTCGCGGGTCAGGACCTGGTTGCCCGCCGCCCCGTAAGTCATTGGCGCCGGCCATTCGGTGAGGGGAGCCCCGAGGCGTGCCACGGCGCCGCCTTCCTGGTCTACGCCAATGATTCCCGGCCAGCGCCTGCCGTCGGAAGCAACGGCCTGCTGCAGCCGCTGGTTCACTGCGCCCATGGCAGCAACATCCACTTTCCCCTGCGGGTCACGCGGCACGTTGTCACCCATGATGATGGACCCGGCCAGGTGCAGGCGCTGGATAAGCGCGGCATGGGCCTCCACCCGGTTGCCCGTGAAGAACGGGAGCAGCACCTGCCCGGCCTTCTGCTCCGCCGACATGGCGGCTACGGCCGCCGCGGCGGCATCCTCGTCCCGCTGCTCCGGGCCCCACCCCAGCGGGCGGGAACCTGCGTCAGGTGAGGGAGAAGCGGTGGGAGGTGCCGTCGTCGTACTTGCTGGCGCAGAAGGAGAAGCCTCAGCAGGCGGCGCGGAGGACGACGGCGGGGCCACATGTGGGGACGCGGTGCAGGAAGCCAGTGCCATGGCTGAAAGGGCCAGGAGGAGGGGGAAGGATTTGGCAGGACTATAACGCAGCAGGAACGGAGCCATCACTACGATGCTACCCCTGCACTAGACTTGAACCACCCGTTCGCCTGCCGGCAGCAGCCTGTGAGCGGCTTCAGCCAGCGGCAAACCGGACAGTAAGGAAACGTGTGAAGATCGACTTCGCGTCATCGAGGCAGTCAACCCTCGGTGTTGAGTGGGAGCTTGCCCTGGTGGACGGCAAGACCGGCGAGCTCGCGTCCGTTGCCAACCAGGTGCTCCGCGGCGTGGCCTCCCGCCACCCCGAACTCAATGAAGACGACGAACACCCGCACATCAAGCAGGAATTGCTGCTGAATACGGTGGAACTGGTCACCGGCATCTGTGAGACGGCCGCCGAGGCCAAGGAGGACCTCAGCCGGTCTGTCGCCGCCGTCCGTGAAATCACCGATCCCATGGGCGTGGAGCTGTTCTGCGCCGGCAGCCACCCCTTCAGCCCGCCGCAGCTGCAGCCCGTGACGGACAAGGCCCGCTACGCCAAGCTCATTGACAGGACCCAGTGGTGGGGCCGGCAGATGGTCATTTACGGCGTCCACGTCCACGTGGGGCTGGACCGCAGGGACAAGGCGCTCCCCGTACTGGACGGCCTGGTCAATTACTTCCCGCACTTCCAGGCATTGTCGGCCTCCAGCCCGTTCTGGGGCGGCGAGGACACCGGCTACGCCTCCCAGCGCGCACTGATGTTCCAGCAGCTTCCCACCGCCGGCCTGCCCTTCCAGTTCAGGTCCTGGGAGGAATACGAGTCCTACGTCCAGGACATGTCCACCACGGGCGTCATCGACACCATCTCGGAGATCCGGTGGGACATCCGGCCCGTGCCCAACCTGGGAACCATCGAGATGCGCATCTGCGACGGCCTGGCCACGCTGGAGGAAGTGGGCGCGATCGCGGCCCTCACCCAATGCCTGGTGGATGAGTTCTCCACCATCCTGGACAATGGCGGCACCATCCCCACCATGCCGCCGTGGCACGTGCAGGAGAACAAATGGCGCGCCGCCCGGTACGGCATGGACGCCATCATCATCCTGGACGCCGCAGGCCGGGAGCAGCTGGTCACCGAGCACCTGCTGGAGACGCTGAACCGGCTGGAGCCCGTGGCGGCCAAGCTGCGCTGCGCAGACGAGCTTGCGGACGTGGAAAAGATCATCCGCCGGGGAGCCGGGTACCAGCGCCAGCGCCGGGTGGCCGCCGAGAACGGCGGGAACCTCCAGGCGGTGGTGCTGGATTTGGTCAAGCAGATGCGGAACGGCCCCACCGCCTGACCCGCCAAGGCTTCAGGCCGGGAGCGAGACCGATGTGACCGGCAATGACGAGTCCGGAGCGAAGCCGATTCCGCTGGGTTCAACTCCGGCCATCACCAATTGCGCACCGAGCGCGGCCACCATGGCGCCGTTGTCCGTGCACAGGTCCAGTGGCGGCACGTGCAGCCGGATACCGGCAGACGCACAGCGTTGCCCGGTCAGTTCGCGCAGCCGCGAGTTGGCCGCCACTCCCCCGCCCAGCAGGACATCCTTGATGCCGTGCTCCCGGCAGGCCAGGACCGCCTTGGCTGAGATGACGTCCACCACGGCTTCCTGGAAGGCAGCCGCGATGTCAGCCACGGGGATCTCCTCCCCACGGGCCTCGAACTGCTCCACGCAGCGGGCCACCGCCGTCTTGAGGCCGCTGAAGGACCAGTCGTACCGGTGCGGCCCTGGTTCATCCGCCGTGCCCATGTACTTGGGCTGGGTCAATCCCCGGGGGAAGCGGATCGCCTTGGGGTTGCCGTTCCGGGCTACCTTGTCAATGGCCGGGCCGCCCGGGTAGCCAAGGCCCAGGATCCGGGCCACTTTGTCATAGGCCTCGCCTGCGGCGTCGTCGATGGTGGAGCCCAGGAGTTCCACATCGCTGGTGATGCTGTTGATCCGCAGGATCTCCGTGTGGCCGCCGGAGACCAACAGGGCACCCAGGTTTTCCGGCAGCTCCTGCTTGCCGCCGGTGGCACGGTCATCCAGGAGTCCCACGCCAACGTGCGCCACCAGGTGGTTGATGGCATAAAGCGGCTTTCCGGTGGCGACGGCGAGCGCCTTGGCCGCACACACGCCCACCATGAGTGCACCGGCCAGTCCGGGCCCGGACGTCACGGCGATGGCATCGACGTCCGCCAGGCTTACCCCGGCGTCTGCCAGTGCCTGCTCGAGTGTGGGGACGAACGCGTCCAGGTGGGCACGCGAAGCGATCTCGGGGATGACTCCGCCGAAGCGGACGTGCTCATCCATGGATGAGGAAACGGTGTTGGTCAGGAGGGTGGTGCCGCGGACGAGGCCCACGCCGGTTTCGTCGCAGGATGATTCGATGCCCAGCACCAGGGGCTGTGAACGGTTCACTGGTGGCCTGCTTCCGTTGTATCCGGGCCGGTTTCGGGGGCGCCGGCGAGCTGGAGCCGCATGATGAGGGCATCCACGCCGTCACGGTAGTAGCGGGGCCGGACGTGGAT
>DATIMT010000153.1:0-7546 GCA_035475035.1 Arthrobacter sp. | reverse complement strand
CTACCAACTGAGCTAAAGGCCCCTGCCGCCCGGTTCAAACACGCTGTGTCCGCCCGTTCGGCCCAATCCATTTCTGGACGTTAATACTCTAACCCATGGTTCCGGCGTCTTCGCACACGCCCCGGCCGCCGTCGTCAGGCTCTTACGCCGCTCGGCAACAGCTCTTCCTGCAGGCGTCAGGCAGGCACCGCAGATGCTCGATTTCCGCGTTGGCACAGGAGTAGCGTGGGGGGCATGAGCGAGCAAGCAGGAACCAGTCCGTACGGCGGCAGCAACCGGCACCACAAGCCAAAGCCTTTCGCCCCGATGGACTTCGAGCCTTTCGCCGGCGGAGCCGATCCCGCCCGCGTGTCGGAGGCCGCCCACCTTGCCGCGCAGGCGCTGGTCCGCCATGGCCGGGACAGCGACGATCCCGTGATCACCGAACGCCTGGTGAAGCTCGCCGATGAACAGGGCCTGGATGCGATTGCCGAAATGTGGGCCGAGAGCCCCGCGCGCTCCCTGCCGGGCGCACTGTGGCGGCTCTACGCGCTGCGCGCCGCCACCGTCCAGGACCCGGAGCGCATCTCGGTCTACTTCCGCGCGGGCAGGGATACCGCCCAGGTCTCCAACGTGGTGGCCGGCGCGGCTGAGCCGCCGGGCGCGGACGAAATGCGCACCATGGCCGATGCCATCCTTTCCGGCGCGTTCGACGGCGACTTCGACGTCGCGCTGGAGCGTTCCGCCGCCTTCTGCCGTGTGGTGGCGCTCGGCCAGGCCACCCTTGCCGACGGTGCCGACCACGCCAACGAAGCACACGCCAGCAAACTGACCCGCAACTCGCACCAGCTGGTGAAAACCGCCGAGGACCTGGAACACGCCGCGAACGCGTGGCGCCTGGGCGAACTGGACTAGCCTTGGCTGGATTGATCTCCCCATTGGCACCAGCGGCCGGTTTTCCGGCACCCATCAGGGCCCGCTGTCAAGATTGACTTGGGCCGGGTGAAGGAGAAGACTGAAACCGGTGCCGAGCCGCGAAACCCCCGGGCTTCAACAATTAGCCGCCTAGAGCGGCCTACCGCCGAGAGGCGTATCCGGTTCGGCACCATTTTTCTGCCCTCTTCAAGGTGCCGGTTCAGGGGCTCCTGTTACGGGCCGGTAGAGTAGGCGGCAGTTGGATGCCGGGGTCAAGTCACACGGCAGCAACCCCCGCCTTGATAAGTACCCGGAGACCGGTAAATACGTGAAGCTGCGCCTTTTTCCCCAGGAGCCCGCAGGGCTGAACCTGCTCTCGCAGATGGCACAACAGATCGTGCTGGCCAGCGCCACCCTGGCCGAGATCCTTGGCGTACCCGCGGAGGAGCACGCCAGGCTCGTGGAGGACATGCACAACCACGAGGCCAAATCCGCCGAACTGCATTTCGCGCTGCTGACCCATATGCGCACCAGCTTTGTGAACCCCCTCCCCCGCGAGGACATGTACGCCCTGTCCCGGTACCTCAACGAGGCCATGGAGAAGATGGATGCTGCCGCGGAACTGGTGGCCCTGTACAAGCTGGACCGCCTGCCCAAGCGGGCCGCGGACCAACTGGAGATCATCAGCCGTCAGGCGGACCTGACAGTGGATGCCATGCGCAGGCTCAACAACCTGGATGACCTTGAAGACTATTGGATCGAGATCCTGCGCCTTGCCCAGCGCGCCGAGCGGACCCACCGCGTCTGGGTGGCGGACATGATCGCGGAGATGAAGTGGGCGCAGTACTCCCGCAACCGGGACATTGCCAACCAACTGGTGGAGGTCACCAAGGACATGCGGCGGGTAGCCACCCAGGTAGGCAGCATCATCGTCAAGGAATCCTGAGGTGGCGGCAGCGATCTTCGCCGCGGTGGTCCTGCTGGCCGCGGTGTTTGCCTTCCTCAACGGCTTCCGGGACGCTTCCAACTCCGTTGCCCTTGCCGTCCGGAACCGGGCCCTTACCCCCAGCGTGGGCGTGCTCCTTGCCGCGTTCTTCAACTTCATCGGCGCCCTCCTGAGTGCCTTGCTCGCCGTCGCCGCCAGCCAGACCTGGATCAATCTTCCGGCAGGCACGGGCGGACTCACCATCCTGGTCGCCGGGCTGGCCAGCGCCTGCGCCTGGGGTCTTCTGATGTGGCGGCGCGGTATCCCCGCCTCCTCCACCCATGCACTCGTGGGCGGGCTTGCCGGCGCCGGCCTGGCCAGCCTCGCCGTCGGCGGTCCTGGCGTGGCAGGGGTGGACCAGTCGCTGCTGTTCCAGGTGGTCCTGCCGCTGGTACTGTCGCCGCTCGTGGCCTACAGCGGTTCGTTCCTCCTGGTCTATCCGGCCACGTGGGTGGCCCGCTACACCCAGCCCAATGTGGTGAACCAGCGTTTCCGCCGGGGACAGGCGGTTGCCGCCGGTGCCGTGGCATTCGGCCATGGCCTGCAGGACGGACAGCGCGTCAGCGCGGTGCTGCTGCTGGCACTCCTGGCGGCGGGCTATTCCGACGGCGGGATCCCCGTCTGGGTGGCAGGGCTGTCCGCGGTAATGATGACGGCCGGGACGCTCCTGGGAGGATGGCGGATCTCGCACACCATCGGATACAAAATCACCAGAATCGACCCCCTGCGCGGATCCGTGGCCCAGACCTTCAGCGCACTCATGCTCTTTGTGGGCGCCATCGGCCTGCACTGGCCGCTCTCCACCACCCACACCGTTACGGCCGGTGCGCTGGGCGCTGGAGAGAACCAGCATTTTTCGGTGACAAACCGGAAGCTGGTGATCCGGATCCTGTGGCTCTGGGCCTTGACGCCCCTGGCAACCTGCGCCCTGGCATTCGTGCTCGCGCTGGCGCTCTCCCCCATATCTGCTTAGCCCAACACCTGTTTGTCCGCATGGTTGCCCGGCTTGCTTGGCCCGCGTCAGTGCTCCGCGCAACCGATGCTGCAGCTCCCCTGTACAGGGGAACCGACGTGACGTACATTCGAAAAATGCCCCCCGGTCACAGGTGCCGGGGACCGGTGTCCGGCCGAGTGCAGGGCCGTGGACCCGCGCCGCTGCAGCAACACGGCGGATTGGATGCACAACGCGGAAAAGAGCAGGCGTCATGTCTCCCTCGTACTCCCGGGGCCCCCTTCCACAGCCACGGCAACTTCAGTGCGAAGCCTGCGGGACCGGGCACGAGCTGACCATTCATGCCATTACGGCCATCGGCGCCGCCGGCGGGGACCTCGTCACGGTCTCCTACACCTGTAACGAGTGCAACCTGTTCCAGGAACACACGGCTTTCGCCACCGACGTCGTTGCCGCACTGAACCAGGTCCGGTGGATGGCCAAAGTGATCCTCTTTGGGGACGAGTACGTTCACTGCGGCTTCCCCATGGAGGAAGCTGAGTACGAGGTTGAGCGGCTCTGCTACCGCAGCAACACGGGCAGCGGCCTCAACGCAGTGTCCCTGCCCACCCGGGTCCTGCGCTGCCAGTGCGGGTTCCAGCTGGAAGTCCCGGAGTAAGCGGGCACCGCGAGGTACCGTGCGGCGTTCCTGGAGGTGGAGGGCCGGGTCTGCCGGGCTAGGGCTGGAGGGCAGCCGGACCGCTGGCCGCGGCCACCAGGACGGCTGCGAGTTCGTCCGGCGTCAGGTTCGCCGCCGTGCAAAGTTCAGGGTGCGCCACACCTTCGGCCGAGGCTTTCCGGACCGCCTGCCGCAGGGACTCGTGGGCGTTGTCCAGTTCCCACTGCATGCTTTCGAGGTGGGAACTGGCGCGCCATACCTCAGACAGGACATCGCCTTCTTCCTCAATGGCCGCCACGGCCAGCCCAAGGCCCGGCGCAAGCTCGGCCACCAGCGGGCTGGCGCCCAGGGGCCCCGCCGCAAGGGGTCCGGCCAGCCCGGCGGCTGCGGCAAAACCCTGCCCCGGTGCCAGGTCCTCATGCACAGCTGCTCCCAGTCCGGGCGCGGAAACCGTAAGCTGGGGACCCAAGGGGCTGCTGGCCGTCTGCGTCATGGCAAAACTCCTTAAGCTGGCTCACTACTAGTTTCAAAAGTATCCAGCTGAGCGTACTGAACGATCGGTAGATCACCAACAAGAGCGCTGCTTATCCGAAGCGTCCCGAGACGTAGTCCTCAGTGGCTTTTTGCACCGGGTTGCTGAAGATGGTGTGGGTGTCCCCGTACTCGATCAGTTTGCCCGGCTTGCCGGTGCCCGCGATGTTGAAGAACGCCGTCTTGTCCGAAACACGCGCGGCCTGCTGCATGTTGTGGGTCACGATCACCACGGTGTACTGGTCCTTGAGCTCATTGATGAGGTCCTCGATCGCCAGGGTGGAGATGGGGTCCAGGGCCGAGCACGGCTCATCCATGAGGATCACCTGCGGCTCCACGGCGATGGCGCGGGCAATGCAAAGACGCTGCTGCTGGCCGCCGGAAAGGCCGGAACCGGGCTTCTCCAGCCGGTCCTTGACCTCGTTCCAGAGGTTGGCGCCCTTGAGTGAGCGCTCCACCAGGACATCTGCCTCGCCCTTGGAGATCTTCTTGTTGTTCAGCTTGACCCCTGCCAGCACGTTGTCGCGGATGGACATCGTGGGGAACGGGTTGGGACGCTGGAAAACCATGCCGATCTGCGAGCGCACCGTAACCGGGTCTACGCCCTGGCCGTAGAGGTTGTCGCCGTCCAGCAGGACCTCACCCTCGACCCGGGCACCGGGGATGACTTCATGCATGCGGTTCAGGGTGCGGAGGAAAGTGGACTTTCCGCAGCCGGACGGGCCGATGAACGCCGTGACGGACTTGGCCTCGATGTTGATGCTGACGTCCTCCACGGCGAGGAAATCGCCGTAGTACACGTTCAGGTCCTTGACGTCGATGCGCTTAGACATGGTGTTCCTTCACTTGCTGGGTATGGATTGAAGTCTAGAATCCGCGGCGGATGGCCGGAAGAGGGAGCCTGTCGGCGGCTCGCCTGGTTACCGGCCTGCTTTGGGGGCGAAGATCCTGGCGATCAGGCGGGCCACCAGGTTCAGGACCATCACCAGGATGATCAGCACCAGCGCCGCGCCCCAGGCCCGCTGCGAGGACGGGTCCGGGTTGGAGGGCGAGGTGGGGTTGAGGATCTGGGTGTAGATGAACGTGGGCAGCGAGGCCATCCACCCGCCGAACACGTTGGTGTTAATGCTGGTGGCAAAACCGGCAGTGACCAGGATGGGCGCCGTCTCGCCGATGACCCGGGCAATCGCCAGGGTGACGCCGGATGCGATGCCGGAGATCGCCGTCGGAATAACCACCTTGAGGATGGTCCGCCATTTGCGGACGCCCAGGGCGTAGGCGGCCTCGCGGAGTTCGTTGGGGACGATCTTGAGCATTTCCTCGCTGGAGCGGACCACCACGGGAATCATCAGCACCGAAAGCGCGACGGCGGCCACCGCACCGGTCTTGGTTCCCGGGCCCACGACCACGAAGAAGAAAGCGGCAGCGAACAGGCCGGCCACGATTGAGGGGATGCCCGTCATGACGTCCACGAAGAACGTAATGGCCCTGGCCAGGCGGCCGTCCTGGCCATACTCCACCAGGTAGATGGCCGTGAGCAGACCCACGGGTACGGAGATCACGGTGGCCAGCAGGGTGATCTGCACCGTGCCCAGGAGCGCATGGTAGATGCCGCCCATCACCGGGCCGCCACTTTCCACGGCCTTGTTGTCGAAGGCGCCCGTGACGCCGTTCATGGAGGTGGTCAGGAACCCGGGGTCCACGAGCCCCGGGATGCCGTTCACCAGCACCGTCCAGATGACTGAAATCAGAGGCAGCAGGGCCACCAGGAATGAGCCCACCACCAGGCAGGTGGCCAGCTTGTCCTTGGCCCTGCGGGAGCCTTCCACCACCGCGCTCCAGGACACCAGGCCGATGACGAAGAGCAGTGCCGAGACCAGTCCCCACCCGAACGCGTTGAAACCGATCAGCGCAAGGATGGCGGCACCCACGATCAGGGCCCCAGCCAGCACGGCGTAGGGGGCGTACTTGGGCAACTGTCCTTTGGTGAGCGCGGACCGCTTGCTGCGGACCGGGGTCAGTGTGGAGGTCATTTAGTTGGCTCCCGAGAATTCTTTGTGCCGGGTGATGACCCAGCGGGCGATCATGTTCACGGCCAGGGTGATGACGAACAGCACCAGGCCGGCGGCGATCAGGGTGCTCACCTTGAGTCCGCTGGCTTCGGGAAAGTTCAGCGCGATCTCGGCGGCGATGGTCTGGTTGCCGGACTGGATCAGGCTGGCAGTCAGGGCGCCGGAGGACAGCACCAGGGCAACGGCCATGGTTTCGCCCAGGGCGCGGCCCAGGCCCAGCATGACGGCGCTGATAATGCCCGGGCGGGCGAAGGGCAGCACTGCCATCTTGATCATTTCCCAGCGGGTGGCGCCCAGCGCCAGCGCAGCTTCTTCATGCAGCTTGGGGGTCTGCAGGAAGATCTCGCGGGACAGCGAGGTGATGATCGGCAGGACCATGACGGCCAGGACGATGCCCGCGGTGAGGATGGTCTTGCCGGTGCTGGAGGCGGGGCCCTGGAAGATGGGGAGCCAACCCGCGTTTGCCGCGAGCCATCCGTAGGCAGGCGAAATCTCCCTGGCCAGGAACGCCGCACCCCAGGCACCGTAAACCACGGACGGGATGGCGGCGAGCAGGTCCACGACATAGCCCAGGCCCGAGGCCAGGCCACGGGGGGCGAAGTGCGAAATAAACAGCGCCACGCCGATGGCGATGGGGGTGGCGATCACCAGCGCGATGACGGCAGCGATAAGCGTGCCGATCACAATCGGCCAGATGTAGGAGAAGAAGCCCTGGCCGCCCTGGATTTTGTCGGCGGGCGCGGTCAGCGCGGGAATTGCCTGGACCACCAGGAAGAGTGCGACGCCGAAGAGGACGGCGAGGATCAGGCACCCGGCAGCCAGCGCGGCGCCGGAAAAGACTTTGTCCCCGGCGCGGCCGGCGCCCTGGGTACTGGTCAGGGAGGTGGCGGTCATTCGACGGCCCTTCGATTCGTTGCTGTATTGGGGAAGCGGGATGCAAAGCCAAGTTCCCCGCACTGCCTTCCGGCAGGCGGGGAACCCGGTTTTACTGCGGTGGCTAGGACTTGACCTTGATCGAGTCGATCGCCTTGACGGCCTTGGCTGCGAGGTCCGAGGACAGCGGAGCGGACTTGGCGGAGTCTGCTGCGGCCTTCTGGCCCTCAGCGGAAACTACGTAGTGCTCGAAAGCCTTGACCAGGTCAACGGTCTCCTGCTTGTCGTACGTGGTGCACAGGACGTGGAAGGAGACCAGGACGATCGGGTAGGCACCGGCGATGGTGGTCTTGCGGTCCAGTTGGATGGACTGGTCGTTGGCGGCGCGGCCTGCAACCGGCTTGCCGGCGTCCACAGCCTTGGCGGCGGCATCGGCGGAAATCTTGGTGAAGGAGTCGCCCACCTTGATCTGTGCCACGCCGAGCTTGCCGCTCACGGCGGAGTCGTCGGCGTAGGTCACGGCGCCGGGGGTGTCCGTGACGGTCTTGACCACGCCGGAGGTTCCCTTGGCGTTTTCGCCC
>DATIMT010000152.1:0-6182 GCA_035475035.1 Arthrobacter sp. | reverse complement strand
TGAAGCACGACGGCTGGGACTGGCATCTCCATGCCACGGCACCGGAGGCCCCCCTTGCCGACCGGATGAGTACCGAGGCGGCCATGGCCTTGGCTGATGTCATCCGCAGCAAGGAGATGGAGCGGCTGCGTGTGTGCGAGTCAGAGGACTGCGATGCCGCGGTACTGGATCTGAGCCGGAACCGGTCCAAGCGGTACTGCGATACCGGCAACTGTGCCAACCGGGCACATGTCGCGGCATACCGCGCCCGTCAGGCGGCGTCGGGGTAGCACGTTGTCCTGCTGCTCCCCGGGCCTGCCGCTAGCTCTGGGGTGGACCGTCCGTGCCGTCGCCGGATGCCGGCGGGTTCTTGCTGCCGGCGGCACCAAAGCCATGGTTTGGTTTGGGGGCCGAGTTAAGGTTCACGCCGGATCCCTTGCCGAGGTGCTCTGCGTTCTCCTTGTAGCTCATCGACAGCATTGCGGCGATGACCAGGGTCACGATGAAGGCGATGCCGGCCGCCGTGAAGGCGAGGTCGAACCGCGGGGCCCTGGCACTGCCTCCGGAGGCGAAAATCAGCACCGCGACGAAGGCGACAACGGCCCAGAACGCCGAGAACATCAGCGGCCCCTTCACCGAGGTCCGCAGCTTGCGCGGTTTTCCTTGATGCTGGTCAGCCACAGTGGTTCCTCCCTGCAGGCGGCCTACGGCCGGCCTGGTTTACGAATTGCGGTGTCGCACCGGATCTTCTACAGAAAGTAGAAGGGCGCTCCCCTTAGTTTACGGCTTCGCCGCGCCCGCCCTGGCATCGTGCCGCAGCGTCAGGCCGGAAAGTACCCACAGGACCCCGGAAATAATCGCCCCACCGCCGGCCACACCCAACAGCGCGTGGGCGCCGAGGTTGATGAAGAACGGCAGCAGCACTGCGGTTCCAATTCCAATAACCCCGGATGCGATCCAGTCCCGCGCCAGGACGTGCCGTCCCCGGTACTGCAGGCCGCAGGCAAGTTCCAGGACGCCGGCCACGCCAAGGCCCAGCGCGGCGATTACCCCGAACAACAGGTCACTGTGCAGCAGGAGCACGGCAAACCCGGCGCCGGCCAGGACCGCTCCCCCGGCGGAGAGCAACTTGCCGGGAGCCGAAGTCCGGGCAAAACCTGTTGCCGGGATGGTTCGGAGCGACACCACGCCGGCAGCCAACAGATAGAGGCCGCCCGCGACGCCCATGACCTCAATGGAAGGGGATGTCCAAAAGACCGTCACGGCGCCAAACACCAGCGCAGCTGCCGAACGCAGCAGGACCGGCTTCCAGAGGGCGTTACGGGCAGTGGTGCCGGGAGCAGTCCCTGCAGGGGTGGATGGTTGCGTCACCGGTCCAGTTTAGTGGGGACAGCTGGAAGGTCTAACCGGGCTGCGCTGGCCGCCCGTCCTGCCAGCCCAAGCTACCGGCCTCAGGCAGGGACCTCTTCTCAGGTCGAACCCAGCACCATCCAGCGGTCCGACCGTGCACGCAGGCCCAGGGTCAGGGCACGCGCCGCCATGTACCCCAGCCCGAAGGCCACCCAGAGCCATCCGAGCCCGGCAGCCCCCGTGGCACCCGAGAAGGCAACCACGGCCAGCATCGGCGCGTAGACGGCGAGGTTCAGCAGCCCCGCCAGGGCGAGGTAGCGCGCGTCCCCTGCGCCGATCAGCACTCCGTCCAGGACAAACACGTAGCCGGCGATGGGCTGCCCGGCGGCCAGGACCCATAGGGCAATGGTGAGCACCTGCTGAACCTGGGGATCCGGGGTGAACAGCGCCCCCACCCAGGGGGCTGCCACAGCAAGCAACAGGCCTGTTAACACCCCGAATCCCGAACCCCAGCGGACCATGGTCCCGGTCAGCAGCCGGGCCTTGGCCGCATTGGACGCGCCGAGCTCCTTTCCAATGAGCGCCTGCGCCGCAATCGCCAGGGCATCCAGGGCGAATGCCAGGAAGGAAAAGATGGTCATGGCCAGCTGGTGGGCGGCAAGATTGACCTCGCCCTGGGCGGTGACCACCAGCACCGTGGCCAGGATCGCGGCGCGCAGGCTGAGCGTGCGCAGCATCAGCCAGGACCCCACGCGTGTCATGCTGCGGACGCCCAGCCAGTTGGGAAGCAGGCTTACGCCGTGGCGGACGGCGTTGCGGCGCACCATCACCACGTAGACAGCAGCCATGGCCCACTGCGCGATGCTGGTACCGGCGGCCGAGCCGACCACGGACAACCCCATGCCGTAGACGAGCCAGAGGTTGAGAACAACGTTGACCCCAAATCCTGCCGTTGCCACCACCAGCGGGGTGCGGGTGTCCTGCAGGCCGCGCAGCACGCCGGTGCCGGCAAAGATCAGCAGCATTGCCACGAGGCCAGGCATCGACCACCGGAAGTAATCGATGGCAAACGTCCGCACACTGCCCTCCGCGCCGAGCAGGCCAATGAGCGGTTCGGCGGCAGCGAAGCCTGCCACGGCGAGCAGGACGCCAAGGAGCAATGCCAGCCACACGCCGTCGCGCCCTGCGGCAAGGGCCTTGCCCAACTGTCCGTCGCCAATGGCGCGGGCAACGGCGGGAGTTGTGGAGTAAGCCAGGAACACCATCAGCCCGACGGCGGTCTGAAGCACAGCCGACGCAAGCCCCACCCCCGCCAGTTGGGCCACACCGAGATGCCCCACGATCGCAGAGTCCGCCAGCAGGAAGAGGGGCTCGGCCACCAGCGCACCGAAGGCAGGGACGGCGAGCCGGAGTATTTCCCGGGCATGGCCCTGGGTATCGGCCGCAGCGGCAGGAGCAGGTTGTTGGGGCACGCTGCCAGCTTAATGGTGCCCACGGGTCACAGCGCGGAGCATGACAAATCCCACAAACTGGAGGATTTAGTTGACACTTCAACTTTCAATGCGGAAGAGTTGTAAATGCATGCTTCAACACTGCAGCGCGGCTCCGCTTGCACCTGTCCATTTTCCACCGACACCTGAAACGGACCCATGAACCAGTCACGACGTACCACCACTGCCATCACAGCCCTGCGCGTAATCCTTGGCTTCCTCTTCGCAGCCCACGGTTGGCAGAAGGTCAACGAGTGGACCATTGCCGGCACCCAGGCTTCCTTCGCCAAGATGGGCGTGCCCGCCGCCGATGTCATGGCACCGGCCGTGGCCGTCCTGGAACTCGCGGGCGGTGTGGCGCTGATCCTTGGGCTCCTCACCCGCGTGGCAGCCGCCCTCCTCGCACTGGACATGCTGGGCGCACTCTTCCTGGTGCACGCCCCTGCCGGCGTCTTCGCAGCAAACGGCGGCTACGAACTTGTACTCCTGCTGGCGGTGGCGTCTTTCGCACTGGCCCTCACAGGCGCAGGCCGGCTTTCCGCGGACCGCGCCCTCTTCGGCCGCGGCAACTCCCGCCTGGCCGTACTGGCCTAACCCCTGGCACAGCTGCCCCGTCCGCCGCTTGGGTGGACGGGGCAGTTTGTTGCGGGCCCAACCGGCCGGTAACCGGGGGCCTCAGTAAGATCGCAGGCATGACTGAGACCGGCCGTCCCAACTCCGTAACCCTCCGATTCCTCGCCGCCCCCACCGACGTGGGGCACAGCGGCTCGGTGGACGCAGGCACGGTGCTCGAGTGGGTGGACAAGGCCGCATATGCCGCGGCGGTGGGATGGGCCAAGTCCTACTGCGTCACCGCGTACGTGGGAAACATCCACTTCGCCGACCCCGTCAACAGCGGGGACATGGTGGAGGTGGAAGCAACGATCGTCTACACCGGCCGGTCCTCAATGCACATCCACACGGTGGTCTCCTCCGGCGACCCGAAAGGCGGCCCTGCCACCATGCGCAGCCAATGCATGGTGATCTTCGTGGCTGTCGGAGCCGACGGCAAGCCCGTCCCGGTGCAGCAGTTTGAGCCCGTCACGGCCGGGGAGATCGAGCAACGGGACCACGCCCTGGCCAGGATCAAGGTCCGGGAGCAGATCGTGGCCGCCATGAACCGGCAGGAATATACCGATGCCGGTACCGCCGAGAGGGTCACCCTGCGGTTCATGGCCGCCCCCACCGACGTGAACTGGGGCGGCAAGGTCCACGGCGGCATTGTCATGAAGTGGATCGATGAGGCTGCCTACGTCTGCGCCTCACGCTACTGTGGCAGAGACACCGTAGCCGTCTTTTCCGGCGGCGTCCGCTTCTATCGGCCGCTGCTCATAGGCCACGTGGTGGAGGTGGAGGCCCGCCTGGTGTACACCGGGACCAAGGGCATGCATATCGCCGTCCACGTCCGTTCCGGTGACCCCAAGGGCCGTGAACTGGCCCTCACCACCTATTGCCTCACGGTGATGGTGGCGCGCGACGACGAGGGCAACTCGGTGCCAGTCCCCGCCTGGGTGCCGGTCAGCGGGGAAGACAAACGGCTCCTCGCCCATGCCCGCGAACTGCTGGAAATCCGGGGAACGGCGCCCGGGAACCGGTTGCCAAACCACCTGCTGGCCGCAGCAGCGCCTGCCGCCGGCGGGACCAACGGCTCCCGGGAAGCCTAGAAGCCGCCGCCGCCGGTATCGCCGGCCATGTTGGCGAAGCGCGAGTAGTGCCCCTGGAAGGCCACCACAATGTCCTTGGTGGGGCCGTTACGATGCTTGGCCACCAGGATGTCCGCTTCCCCGGCACGGGGTGATTCCTTGTCATAAACATCTTCGCGGTGAAGCAGGATGACCATGTCGGCGTCCTGCTCAATGGAGCCGGACTCGCGCAGGTCCGACACCATGGGCCGCTTGTCCTGCCGCTGTTCCGATCCACGGTTCAGCTGGGACAGGGCGATCACGGGGACCTGGAGTTCCTTGGCCAGCAGCTTGAGGGCACGCGAAAACTCGGAAACTTCCTGCTGGCGGGACTCCACCTTCTTTCCCGAGCTCATGAGCTGCAGGTAGTCGAGGATCACCAGTTTGAGATCGTGCTGCTGCTTCAGGCGGCGGCACTTGGCCCGGATCTCCATCAAGGACATGTTGGGGCTGTCGTCAATGAACAGCGGCGCATCATTCATCCGGCCCATGGTGGTGGCGATCTTGGACCACTGCTCGTCCTTGATGGTTCCCTTGCGGAGGTCCTGGAGCCCAATGGTGGCCTCCGCGGACAGGAGGCGCATTGCGATCTCATTCCGGCCCATTTCCAGCGAGAACATGACCGTGGCGAGGTTGTTCTTGATGGCGGCGGAGCGGGCGAAGTCCAGGGCGAAGGTTGATTTACCGACGGCGGGACGGGCGGCGATGACGATCATCTGGCCCGGGTGGAGTCCGTGGGTCAGCTCGTCGAGCTCGTAGAAGCCGGTAGGCACACCGGTCATGCCCTCCCCGCGGTGGCCGGAGGCCTCGATCTCGTCCACTGTGGACTCCATGACGTCCTTGAGCACCACATAATCCTCAGCGGTGCGCCGCTCGGCCACGGCGTAGACCTCGGCCTGGGCCTGGTTGACCAGGTCCTCCACTTCGCCGTCCGAGCCGTAGCCCAGCTGGACGATCTTGGTGCCGGCATTCACGAGCCGCCGGAGGACAGCGCGTTCGGCAACGATTTCGGCGTAATAGCCGGCGTTGGCCGCGGTGGGAACGGTTTGGATCAGTTCGTGCAGGTAGGCGGGGCCGCCGATCCTGTTGATCTCGGCACGCTTGGTGAGCTCGTCGGAGACGGTAACGGCATCCGCGGGCTCGCCGCGGCCGTAGAGGTCGATGATGGCCTCGTAAATGGTTTCGTGCGCGGGGCGGTAGAAGTCCTGGCCGCGGAGGATTTCAACGACGTCGGCGATGGCGTCCTTGGACAGCATCATTCCGCCGAGAACCGATTGCTCGGCGGGAATATCCTGCGGCGGCTTCCGGCTCGCATCCGATCCGCGGGTTGTCTCGACAGGGTCCAGATGCGCGATTGACAAAGCTGCCGTCCTCCATTTGTGCCGGGCCTGTCGGCCCGGCGTTCCATCCTGTTCGCGGCATCCGTTCACCGGCTCCGCCACCTGTCCAGGTTTACCCGGAGGCCCTGACAATCGGGCGTCGGCGGGTCCAAAGACCGACGCCCGCCAAAGTTATCCCCACTATCCACAGCTTTTCCACAGAGACCTGTGAAGGGGGCTGCACCAAGCGTCAAACCAGAGCGGACACGGCCTGCTGGGGCCACAGAGAACAGGTACCCCGCTACGCTAGCCGCCGCGGCGCC
>DATIMT010000151.1:0-13424 GCA_035475035.1 Arthrobacter sp. | reverse complement strand
CTTCGACGCCGCTTTCGCCAGCCGCTGAACCCAACGCCAACATTCCACTATTAAGGAACCCCTTCATGACCGAGAATAAGACAGCCCTTGTGGTCCGGGGCGGCTGGGACGGACACCAGCCCTACGAGGCCACCGAGCTCTTCATCCCCTTCCTCAAGGACAACGGCTACGACGTCCGGATCGAGGAATCCCCCAAGGTCTACGCCGACACCGAATACATGGCTGGCGTGGACCTGATCATGCAGTGCATGACCATGACCACCATCGAAAAGGACGAATTCGCGGGGCTCCGCGCTGCCGTCGAAAACGGCACCGGCCTCGCCGGCTGGCACGGCGGAATCGCCGACTCCTACCGAAACAACTCCGACTACCTCCACCTGATCGGCGGCCAGTTCGCCTGCCACCCCGGCAAGCACCCGGACGAGCGCATCGGCGAGCAGTCGGACAACTACGTCCCCTACACCGTCAACATGCTCCCCGCAGCCGCGGAACACCCCATCACCAAAGGCCTCAAGGACTTCGACCTGGTTACCGAGCAGTACTGGGTGCTCTCGGACGACTACATCGACGTCCTGGCCACCACCACCCAAAAAGTCCGTGAGTGGGACCCGTGGAACCGTGAGGTCACCTCCCCCGCCATCTGGACCCGCCAGTGGGGCAAAGGCCGGATCTTCGTTTCCACCCCCGGCCACCGCGTCGAAATCCTCCAGGACCAAAACGTCCGCACCATCATCGAAAGGGGCCTGCTATGGGCAAGCCGTTGAAAGTCGGAATCATTGGCTGTGGAGCCATCATCGCCCAATACCTTAAGAACTTCCGGCGGCTGGAGCAGATCCAGCTGGTGGCCGTGGCAGACCTCGACCCGGCACGTGCCCAGGCGGTGGCAGCTGACTACGACGGCGTCCGCGCCCTTTCCGTGGAAGAACTGCTCGCGGCGGACGACGTCGAACTGGTCCTGAACCTGACCATCCCGGCCGCCCACGCGGACGTGGCCTTAAAGGCGATCGCCGCCGGAAAGAGCGTGTACGGCGAGAAGCCGCTCGCCGCCACGACCGCCGAGGCACGCCAGGTGCTGGACGCAGCGCGCGAGGCGGGCGTCGTCGTCGGCTGTGCCCCTGACACCGTCCTGGGCACCGGCATCCAGACCGCCCGCAAAGCCATCGACGACGGACTGATCGGCGCCCCGATCTCTGCCTCGGCCACCATGGTGACGCCCGGCCACGAGCGCTGGCACCCGAACCCGGACTTCTACTACCAACCCGGCGGCGGCCCGCTGCTGGACATGGGCCCCTACTACGTCACCGCCCTGGTAACCCTGCTCGGGCCCGTGGTTTCGGTCATGGGCGCCGCGAGCCACACCCGCAATGAGCGGACTATCGGCTCCGGGCCCCGCCAGGGTGAGACGGTTCCGGTCACCATCGATTCCCACGTGACCGGGGTCCTGGTCCACGCCTCCGGCGCACTCTCCACCCTTTTCATGAGCTTCGACGCGGTGAAGTCCAAGTCGCCGAACATCGAGATCCACGGTGAGCGCGGATCCCTGGTGGTCCCGGACCCCAACCACTTTGACGGCGACGTCCAGCTGTTCTCCCTCGGCGCCGGGGACTGGGAAACCCTTCCCGCCTCAGCAGGGTACGTCGATTCCGGCCGTGGATTCGGCATCGCGGACCTCGCCGCCACCCCTCCGAACACAGAACCCCGGGCTGGCGGAGCCCTGGCCTACCATGTCCTGGAGGTCATGGAATCCGTCCTCGACTCCGCCCACAAGGGCACGTCGGTAGCCATCAAGAGCACGGTCCAGCGGCCGGAAAGCGTCGCGCTGACCGCCCTGGCCGAACAGGCGGACGCGCTGCAGTCCCAGTAGCCAGGGGCCAGGAACCGCGCCGCTGCCTGCAGCGGAGCTAGCTCAGCTCGTCACTGCGGGCGGCGCGGTTCCTGCCCAGGGACTTGGCCCTGTACAGGGCGGCGTCCGCTGAGGCGATGAGCTCGTCCACATCGGAGGTCCCGCCGTCGTAGGTGGAAATGCCGTAACTCGCGGTGGGCATCTCCATGCCGTTCCGCGTATCCGTGCCGGCCAGGCGCCTGCTGATTTCCTCGGCGATGGTCTCGGCCCGTTCGGCGCTTGCTCCCGGAACCAGGATGACGAACTCTTCCCCGCCGTACCTTCCGGTGAGGTCCGTGGAGCGGACGGTGGCAATGCACGCGTCGGCGAAAGCCTGCAGTGCGAGGTCGCCGGCCGCATGGCCGTAGGAATCGTTGACGGTTTTGAAGTGGTCAAGGTCGGCCAGGATCAACGCTCCCGAGCCGCCGGTAATGGTGCGGTCGGCCAGCTGCTCAGCGGCCAGGTCCAGGAAGGCCTTGCGGTTCAGGAGCCCGGTAAGGTCGTCCCGGGTGGCCACCACGCGCAGCGCACGGGTCTGCTGTTCACTGCTCAATGCCGCCATACTGAAGGAAACCACCACCAGCAGCACCATGGTCACCAGGGTGGTCACGGCCGAACCAAAGACTGTGACGAACACCGGGCCGTCCGGGCCCTCCACCAGGAACGCCAGCCAGCGGAAGAAATAGAAAACGCTGAGCCCCCCGGCGGCCACCGCCATGGGGATCCGGACCCGTGAATAACCCGGTTCAAGACGCCAGAGCTCCCGCGAAGCCAACCCAACGGTCAGGCTCATGGCGGCCAGGAACACGGGTCCGCCGGACCAGGCGTTGGTGGCGGGATGGTCCAGGAGGGAGGCCACCAGGGTGACCAGCGGAATTCCGGTAAAAGCCCATCTGGGCGGCCGCACGGTCCGCAGCGAGCGCGCGCCCGCCCACACCGCAACCCCGCCATGCACCAGCAGGGTGTTCCCCACCGGGTTGGCCCACACCTGGTGGGCCGTGCCGTCCAACAGGAAACAGCCTGATCCGGAGAGGAAGAACAGCAGGGCACCACACCACCAGGCGCTGTAGGGCGAGCGCGTTACCCGGTAAGCGGAAAAGTAGAAGAGGATCACCAGCACCAGGGCCATCAGGCCAAAAGCGATGCGCAGGGTTGCCGTATCCAGAGCCATGTGCCAGAAGTCCCCCCAAAAGCCCCAATGTTGCCCACGCAAGTATCGCAATCCATCCACAAGATGCAAAAGCATACATACCCCTGACCCGGAACCCTCAAACCCGCCTAGGGTGGCAGGTACCACCAGGACCACGAAAGGGCTGCCATGCTCCTCCTCTTCGGTTTCAAGACCGTCCGCAAAGCCCTGCCGGGCCGGGCGGCAACCTGCCCCCACTGCGGCGCGTTCATCCACCACCTCCTGGAGGAGCAGGCCACCCGGTTCACGCTGTTCTTTATCCCCGTGCTCACGGTGTCGCGGAAATTCCGGATCACCTGCACCAACTGCGGCTATGTCTCGTCCATCACCGGCCGGCAGAAACGGGCCCTGGAACTTCGGCGCTAGGAGCTCCTCCCGCTACATCCTGACCAATGCTGCCGACGAGCCTGCCGGCTACCTGCATCTCGAGGACGTCGTGGGACATCTTGGCAGCGCGCGCCAAGGAGAATCCGCGCACCTTTTGCGCGCCAGGCTATGGCCCCCGACGGCGGCGGCCTCTAGAGTAGGTCCCGGTCCCGCCCTGCCGTTCCCGGCAGGGAGACGGGAACCCGACGAGGGAATGGAGGTGGTTTTGATGACTGCAGTTGCCGCGCGCCGCGAGCGCCCCGCACCCATCACATTAACCACCCTTCCCGGCTGCATTCGCCTTTCCTGACGCTGCGCGTCCAGCGGTCCCGCCAGTGCACCGGGGAAATCCCTAAGGAAACCACCGTGCACCCTTCTTCAGGCAACCGTCTGGACACCACTGCAGGCACCAGCCAACTAACCCACGGCCCATCCGCTTACGGCTACACCCCCGATGTCGGCCGCCACTTCGACCAACATCCCTGTCCGGGTGCCACCGAGCGCGGGCGGGTTGTCCGCGTGGACCGCACCCTGCTGCTCGTCGCTGCCGCCGACGGGCTGCTGCACCTTCCCTACCCGCTCTCCGGTGGTCCTGCCGTCACCGGCGACTGGGTCTGGATCGGCCCCAACCGCGCGGGGGACCGGCAGATCCTGGCCGTCCTTCCCCGCCGGTCGGAGCTAAGCCGCAAACGCGCGTTCGAGGACTCGTCAGCCGAACAGGTCCTGGCCGCCAACATGGACACGGTCGGCGTGGTGGTGCCCGTGGACCGGCCCCTGACGCACAACCGGCTGGAACGCACCCTCGTTGCCGCCTGGGATTCCGGCGCCACCCCGCTCGTGATAGTCACCAAGGGGGACCTGGCCCAGGTGGCGGACGACGTCGTCGGGAAGGTCATCCTGCAGGCGGCGGGCGTGGACGTGGTCACCACGTCCGCCGAAAACGGCGACGGCATCGACGAACTGATGGCGCACATTCCGCCCGGGGGCACCATCGTGCTCCTGGGTCCATCCGGCGCCGGCAAGTCCACACTGATCAACGCCCTGGTGGGCCGCGACGTCCAACAGACCGGCGAGGTGCGGTCCGGAGATTTCAAGGGCAGGCACACCACCACCGCCCGGGAGCTGGTGCCGCTGTCCAACGGGACGGTGCTGATGGATACGCCGGGGGTGCGCGGATTTGGACTGTTCGACGCCGGTGAAGGCCTGGGCGGGATGTTCGGCGACGTGGAGGAGTTGGCTGCCGGCTGCCGGTTCACAGACTGCGCCCATGGGAGTGAACCCGGCTGCGCGGTCCGCGAAGCGATTGACACCGGCGGCCTGTCCGAACGCCGCTGGAACTCCTACCTGAAGATGCAGCGGGAACTGGCCGCGCTGGCCCGCCGCTCCGATGCCGCGGCCCAGCGCGCCTATTACCGGGAGTGGCACCAGAAGGTGGCGTCTGCGGGGAAGTCACAACGCTGGGCCGAGCGCGAGGCCTCCGAGCACTCGAGCCGGACGGGAGCGAAGGACCGGAAGCGGAAGCGCTAGGACTCATTTCGGTGCCGGGGGTGGGGAGTAGGGTTCGGTCATGGACATCATCCTGGTACCCGGTTTCTGGTTGGACGCCTCGTCATGGGAGGAGGTGACACCCGCCCTGGAAGCAGCGGGGCACCGGACCCACCCCCTCACGCTGCCGGGGAAGGAATCGGCGGGCGCCAGCCGCGCGGGCATCACCCTGCAGGACCACATCGACGCCGTGATTGAGGCCGTCGACCGCACCCCCGGGAAGGTGGTGCTGGTGGGCCATTCCGGTGGCGGAGCCATCATCCACGGCGTGGTGGACGCGCGGCCGGACAAAGTGGAGCGCGCGGTCTACGTGGACAGCGGACCATTAGGCGAGGGCGGCGTCATCAATGACGAGTTGCGCTCAGAGGGAGAGGACGTGCCGCTGCCGCGCTGGGAGGATTTTGACGACGCCGACCTGGTGGACCTGGACGACGGCCTCCGCCGGGCGTTCCGCGCACGAGCTGTCCCGGAGCCCCGCGGGGTGGCGTACGGCCGCCAGCACCTGCGTGACGCGCGCCGTTATGACGTGCCCGCCACCGTGATCGCCTGCGAATTCCCATCTGCCATGCTCCGCGAATGGATCGCCGCGGGCAATCTATATGTGGCGGAACTCGGCAGGGTCCGCGACGTGGAGTTCGTCGACCTGCCCACGGGACACTGGCCGCAGTTCACCAAACCGGACCAGCTGGCACGGGCCATCCTGGCAGCCGTTGACCGCACCGGCGTGGAGTAAAACGAAATACTCTTGCGCGGGAGCATGGGCGCAACCATAATAAATGAATGGCATTCATTTATTCGACCGCAGTCGGGGGCAGCGCCGGCCCCGACCACCTTTCCAGGGGCATCGCTGCCCGCATGCCCGCAGAGTGGGAGGCGCACCAGCGCACATGGATGGCGTTCCCACCGCCCAATGACACCTTCGGCCCCGTGGGAAGCCCCACCCTGGATCGTGCCCGGGCCGCCTGGACCAACGTGGCGCAAACCATCGCCCGGTATGAACCCGTCACGGTCGTGGCCGACCCCAGGGACGCCACCGCCGCACGGGAATGGCTTGGTTCGGGCATCGAGGTCAAGGAGATTCCGGTGGACGATGCATGGCTGCGGGACAGCGGCCCCACGTTCGTGCACAGGCCGGACGGCTCGCTGGCCGCCGTTGACTGGATCTTCAATGGCTGGGGAGCGCAGGAGTGGGCGTCCTGGGCCAAGGACCAGGACGTGGCCCGGACGTTGGCGGTTGGCCTCGACGTGCCCGTCCAGCCCAGCACATTGGTGAACGAGGGGGGCGGGTTCCATGTGGACGGCGCGGGAACCGTGCTGCTGACGGAAACAGTCCAGCTCGATCCCCGCCGCAATCCCGGCGCCACCAGGGAATCTGTGGAGGCAGAGGTCCACGCCGCACTGGGAACCACCAAAGCCATTTGGCTTCCGCGCGGGCTGACCCGTGATTACGACGAGTTCGGCACCCGGGGGCACGTGGACATCGTTGCAGCTTTCGCCGGCGCCGGCACCATCCTGCTGCACCGCCAGGATGATCCCAGCCACCCCGACCATGCTGTCTACCTGCAGCTGAAGGCCGTCCTCGCCGGCCAACTGGACGCTCAGGGGAGGCCGCTGCGCATCATCGATGTTCCCGCACCCACGATGCTGAAGGATGACGAAGGCTGGGTGGATTGGTCCTACATCAACCACTACGTCGGCAACAATGTGGTGGCGCTCTGCAGCTTCGACGATCCCAACGACGCCATCGCGGCAGGGATCCTGGAACGTGCCTACCCCGGGCGGACAGTCGAGCTCGTGGATGCCAGGGACATCTTCGCCTTCGGCGGCGGCATCCACTGCATCACCCAGCAGCAGCCTGCAGCCAAGGATGGAGGAGCATTGTGAAGCTAGCCGAAACGCAGGCACCACCGCCACTCGGACAGGCCTTCGACGTTGTGGAGGCCAGCATCGCACAGCTGCGCCACGCCCTCGAGACGGGCCGGGCGACCAGTGAGGAGCTGGTCAAGCTGTACCTGGAGCGCATCGGGAAATATGACTCGTCAGGAATACAGCTCAATGCGTTGGTGGTGATGAACCCGGATGCAATCGCTGAGGCACAGGCGTCAGACCGGCGGCGCGCTGCCGGCTTCACGCTCGGCCCCCTGGACGGGATTCCCTATACGGCCAAGGACAGTTACCAGGTGCGGGGCCTGACGGTGGCTGCCGGATCGCCTGCCTTCAAGGACCTCGTGGCACAGCGGGACGCCTTCACCATCGAACGGCTGCGCGCCGGCGGGGCCGTCCTGATCGGGCTCACCAACATGCCGCCCATGGCTAACGGAGGTATGCAGCGTGGGGTATATGGAAGAGCCGAAAGCCCTTACAACGCCAACTACCTGACCGCCGCCTTCGCTTCCGGATCATCCAACGGTTCCGGTACCGCCACAGCCGCCAGCTTCGCCGCTTTCGGGCTCGCCGAGGAAACCTGGTCCTCGGGGCGGGCGCCGGCATCGAACAATGCCCTGTGCGCCTACACGCCCTCGCGCGGCGTCATTTCCGTGCGCGGCAACTGGCCCCTGGTTCCCACCATGGACGTTGTGGTGCCACACGCCCGAACCATGGCGGACCTGCTGGAGGTCCTGGACGTCGTGGTGGCGGACGACTCCGAGGCGCGCGGAGATTTCTGGCGCGTCCAGCCCTGGATTCCGGTGCCCAAGGCATCCGCTGTCCGCCCGCCGTCGTACGTTGGCCTGGGCATCCGGGACGCTGCCGCGGCCGCCGGCGTACTCACGGGCAAACGGCTGGGCGTCCCCCGGATGTACATCAACGCCGATCCCGCAGCAGGGACGGCGCAGGCACCCGGTATTGGCGGGCCCACCGGACAGCGGATCGAAACCCGCGCATCCATCCTGGACCTGTGGGAGGCAGCGCGCCGTGACCTGGAGGCAGCAGGTGCCGAGGTGGTGGAGGTGGACTTTCCCGTGGTGTCCAACTATGAAGGCGACCGCCCCGGCGCGCCCACCATCGCCACGCGCGGGCCAGTGTCCGCGGAGTACCTGCGGCGGGAGATCGTGGACCTGTCGGCCTGGGCATGGCATGACTTCCTCGAGGCCAACGGCGACCCGCAGCTGGACCGCCTTGCCGACGTCGACGGCTCCGCCATCTTCCCCACCCCCGAAGGCACCCTGCCGGACCGCTATGCCGGCTTCGACGACGACATCAGCGACTACCCCGCCTGGATCCGCCGGCACGGCGTTCCCGTCCTGACGGACATCCCGCAGCTCCCGGAAGGCCTGGCCGGGCTCGAGGAGACCCGACGCGTGGACCTGGAGGACTGGATGGACGGGCTGGGCCTGGACGCCGTGGTCTTCCCGGCAGCCGCTGACGTGACGCCGGCCGATGCGGACACCAACGAAAGCTCCGCGGACATCGCCTGGCGGAACGGCGTGTGGGTGGCCAACGGAAACCTGGTTCCCCGCCACCTCGGCATCCCCACCGTCACGGTTCCCATGGGCATCGCGGCGGACATCGAAATGCCGGTGGGCCTCACCATCGCCGGCAAGGCCTACAGCGACACGGACCTGCTCCGGCTGGCCGCAGCCTTCGAAGCCACCGGCAGCCGGCGTGTTCCGCCGCCACGCACCACCGCAGCAGGAAAGACCAAAACTCCCGACTGAACAACCCCTGCCCGAACAAGCCGCAACGAATATTCTGGATGCAGTGACTCTTACTCATTGCCTTTGATGTCGCATCCTGAAACCCGCCGTCCCTCCTTCTGCCGCCACCTACCCCGGCCAGGTTGCCCTGCGGCCTGACTGCTCACAGTGCTTCGCCCTGTGCTGCACGGCCTGTGCCATCCACGAGCGGCTCCGGCCCCGCGGTTTTGCCATGTCCGGCGCCTTCAAAGTACTGCGCCAGCTGCACGAAATGCTGTGGCTCCTTGCGCAGGCTGAGGCGAGGGCTTACGGCCCGGATACCGCCGAGGACGTGCGCCACCTGCAAGCCAAGGTGCGGGAAGTTGCCGAAGGTCCCCTTGAGGGGATCCTCGCGGCCGACGTCGAGTCGCTGCACCTGCAGGTGGCCGGCATACTGCGAGGAGTCGGTGAGGAGATCCGTGCGGGCCCATCGGGCTTGGGCGGCCCGACGACTGGCCACCCGCGGGCCCGACAGCACCGCCCGATCCATGGAAGCGCCTTGACAGTCGCAATTGTTAGCGCTGACAGTTGGAGGAAAGCGACCCCAAGCGAAAGCCACCAATGAAGAACTGGGCAGGAAACCTCGAATACTCCTCCGCGGATGTCCGGCGGCCGGAATCCATAGCGGAACTGGTGGACATTGTGGCGGGATCACCCCGGGTCAAGGCCCTGGGCTCCCGGCACTCCTTCAACCGGGTGGGGGATACGGACGGCGTGCACGTCCTTCTCGACGCCCTGCCGCAGCAAGTGGAACTCGATTCCAGCCGTGGAACCGTACGCGTCAGCGGCGGGGTGAGCTACGGTGCGCTCTGCCGGACCTTGGAGGAGTCCGGCGTTGCCATCCACAACCTGGCCTCGCTGCCGCACATCTCGGTGGCTGGGGCCGTACAGACCGGGACGCACGGATCCGGTGTGGACAACCCTTCGCTTGCCGGTGCCGTGGAATCCATCGATGTGGTCCGGGCCTCGGGAGAACAGGTCACGTTGACCCGCGCGGATGGGAATGAGTTCCTCGCCAGCGTGGTCGGCGTCGGAGCCCTGGGAATTGTCACCGGCCTGGACCTCTCGGTGCGTCCCAGCTTTCGGATGCGCCAGCGCGTCCTCGAGGACCTCCCCTGGGACAACGCCCTGGCCAATTTCACCGCCATCGTTTCCAGCGCCTACAGTGTGAGCCTGTTTACGGACTACGCCGGCAGCAGCATCAACCAGGTCTGGCTCAAAGCACTCGATGAGGAGCAGCCACTCCCCAACCTGTTCGGCGCCACCGCCGCCCTCCGCCCGCGGCACCCTCTGCCAGACATGTCCGCCGAGAACTGCACGGCGCAGATGGACGAACCCGGGCTGTGGCTGGACCGGCTGCCGCACTTCCGGCACGAGTTCACCCCCAGCAACGGGGACGAGCTGCAAAGCGAGTACATCCTTCCCCTGGAGCACGCCCCCGCCGCCCTTCAGGCAGTTCGTGGGCTGGCCGAACAATTAGCACCCCTGCTCTTTGTCTCGGAGATCCGCACCGGCGCCGCCGATGAATTCTGGCTCAGCCCCTTCTACCGGCAGCAAAGTGTGGCCCTGCACTTCACCTGGAAACCGCTGCAGCCGGAGGTGGAAGCGTTCCTCCCGGTCCTGGAGGAGGCCCTGCGGCCCTTTGGTGCCCGGCCGCACTGGGGCAAGCTGTTCACCCCGGGCGGACATGACTGGGAAAAGCTCTACCCGCGCTTCGCCGATTTCCGCTCCTTCGCCGCCGGCCACGATCCGGAGGGCAAATTTCGGAACGGACTGCTGGACAACATCCTGGGCGTCCCGGCCCGCCAGTAGCGATGCCGGGGCCTGGCCACCCCGGCATCGGCCGCACGGACAGCGGCGAGTGTTCCTGCTGAAATCACGACGCCGTTGGGCCGGACAGCGGAGGCCGGAGACCAGGTGCATCAACCCCTTTAGCCGCCGTCGTCTTGGTGCTACGGTGAAGTGACGAACTAGTAAGCCTGTGATACTAAATCACGCGCGAAGGAGATCGTCATGGCAGAACGCGGCAATACCACCCACGGCCAAAATCTGGACGACCAGATGAAGCATGAAACGCAGGGGGTGGTGCACGGAAACCAGCCGCCCCATGCAGAGGAATGGCGCGAGACGGAGCCGTTTCCCGATGAAACAGACCCCGTCGAGGTTCAGGAAGCCCTGAACCCGGTCGCCTCACCGGACCCTCTGACCGATGAGGAGGGGGAACAGTGACCACCAGCCTGCAAAAATACGCAGACCTCTACCGCCTCCCCGGCCCTTGGTGCACAGCGTATGTGGATGCCGGAACCGGCACGGTGGACTCCCTGGAAGCCGGCGACGTCCGCCCCGGAAACGCCCGCGGCCAACTCGAAGCACAGGGAGCAACGTCCGCGGATCTCGACGCCATGGAACAGGCCCTCAAACCGGCCACGGGGGTGCCCTCCCCCGTCTCGAGGTTCGTCCTGGTCCACGGCGGAAAAGCCGAAATCAACGAAGTGCTTCCGGGCGAACTGGTCCTGCCGGAACGGCTTGCCGTTGACCAGGTCCCGGACCTGCTGCCACTGCTGAAACACCAGCCCGAAGAGTTCCCGTACATTGTGGCCGAGGTCAGCCGGGAACACGGCGAAATCCGGTTGTACCGCGCCGGGGCCGGTGGTCCCGCAAGTGTCCAGGAGGTGGAAGGCGAGTCCGAGCACATCAAGAAGTTCCAGGGCGGGGGCTGGTCCCACCTGCGGTTCCAGCACCACACCGAGGACGTCTGGCGCAGGAATGCAGACGAAGTAGCTGGCGAAATCGACAGGCTGGTGGACAACAGCGGTGCACGGCTGGTTGTCCTCGCCGGCGATATCCATGCCCGGGGGCTGGTCCATGAGCAACTCTCCAAGGCCACCCAGGCACTCGTGTCCATAGTGGACTCCCACACGCATACCGCCGGCGCAGACAGCACCAAGCTGGAGGACCAGGTCAACCAGCGGGTGGCTGAGGTGTGGGCCGGAGAGCAACAGGCTGTCATGGACAGGCTGGCGGTCCAGGAGGGCCAGGCCAATCCGGAAGCGGCCCGCGGCATTGGAGCGGTGGTGCATGCCCTCCAGCAGGCGCAGGTGGAGATTCTGATCCTGGATGACGCCGCCCTGTCCGGACGCACCATGCTGGCCCTCGACGCCGCGCCGTGGATCGCCACAGCCAAAGAGGAAGCCCTGTCGGCAGCAATCGTCGGAGAAGTTCCGGCCCCCGCTGCCCTGCTGCGGGCAGCGGCCTTGACTGACGCCCGCGTCCTGATGGTTCCGGGGCCGGTCCTGCCGGAGGGCGTTGACGTCGCGGCACTGCTCCGCTGGTCCTCCGGACCCGACGTCCCGCCGTCGTAAGCCTTTTAAGGCCGTCCATACAGGAAACCCATCGAATGGAAGGTGCACCATGAGCACTGCAGATGAAACGCCGGATGACGTCCTCGACACCGTCATCGTCCCGGAGGAGGATGCGCTTCCGACGCCCACCCGCTCCGGACATGGCAAGATGCCGGAGAACGTTGACGACGACGATTACCAGCGGGCCGCCGAGCAGGAGCGGGTAGCGGCCGGCCTCGCCGACTACGCACCGAGCGACGTTCCGCCGGCCACGGATCCGCTGCCCCCGGAGGCAACCGATGCCGCGGACCTGGCCCAACGTGGACTGCTGGAGGAAGAGCAGGAAGACAACGGTTAGTCCAAGAAGCAGTGGCCGGTCCGAAAGGTCCGGCCACTGCTTTTTCCATGCCCTCAGTTTTTTAGCGCATCAGTTCTGGCGGTGCTCGTCCCAGCCTCGAAGGCCGCCCGTCCGCCCGGCCTGCGGCCGATGGCCGTGCCCGGCCCGGTGTTCAGGCGGGGCAAACGGGACAACCCCGCTGTCACGGCCAAGCGGCACGGCGCGGACGAACTTCGTGAGTTCTTCCCGGAGCGCCCTCCACGCGATGTCCGGATCGTCCGGATACGCGTTGATCTCTGCCTGCCTTGCGGCTTCAACGGCAGCAGCACCGGCGTCTGTAAGCTCCACCTTCAGCTGCCGGCGGTCCGAAGCATGGCGCGTCCTGGTAATCAGCCCCGCGGCCTCAAGCCGGGTAAGGACCCGGCCCAAGGTCTGGCTTTGTACCCTGATCGCATCTGCGAGCTGCTCCTGGTTGAGTGGGCCCCCCGTCAGGCCTTCCAGTGCAATAACAGCCGCACGGGTGAGGCCAAGAGGGGCCAGTGCATCGTCCTGTCGCCGCTGGATCAGCCGTGCCGCCAAGGTGATAAGGCGGTAGCTGCTCCGGGCGTCCGGATCGAGATTGCTGGTCATCGGCCGCGGCCTTCCTGTAGGTGGCGAAGTGCTGGTCACCCTGCGTCGCTACACCCCTACAATAAGCATGCTTAGCAACATATTCGCAAGTAGGCTTACTATCCACTCACCTTACCGCCGCCTATCGGGCGGCCGGAAGCCATAAACCATCAGGCACCACCCCTTGCAATCGAAATGGGAAGTGTGCTTAGTATCTAATTAGTAACCCTGCTTACTAACTTGCCAGCACTGCTGGTTCTTGATCGCCAGCCAACCCTTTCTGAAAGAGAGTGATGATGACAGAGAACCAATGGCCCCAGACCCCACGCACCGCCGCTGACCCGGCCGTCGCTGACCCGTACGGCGCCGATCCCTACGGAGCAACAGAAGTGTCTCCCCAGCAGGCCTCCTACCCAGCGGATTCCGCCGATGCCTCCAAGACACAGGCGGCCAGGGAAGAAGCCTCACACGTGGCCGGTGA
>DATIMT010000150.1:0-27081 GCA_035475035.1 Arthrobacter sp. | reverse complement strand
GCCCGCATCTACACCGATGTGCTCCGCGGTCTGCCGCCTATCCTCACCATCCTGGTGATTGGACTCGGGTTCGGGCCGATTGTCCGGCAGTGGACCGGATCCACCAGCCCGTACCCCATGGCAATTGCCGCGCTGTCCCTGATGTCGGCCGCCTACATCGGCGAGATCTTCCGCTCCGGCATCCAGAGCGTGGACAAGGGACAACTCGAGGCATCCCGTGCCCTGGGGTTCGGCTACGGTGCATCCATGCGCCTCGTGGTGGTTCCCCAGGGCATCCGCCGCGTGCTTCCGGCCCTGGTCAACCAGTTCATTGCGCTGATCAAGGAATCATCCCTGGTCTTCCTTCTGGGCCTGCTGGCCAGTGAGCGGGAGATTTTCCAGATCGGCAAGGACGCGGCTTCCACCACCGGCAACCTCTCGCCCTATGTGGCGGCAGCCGTCTTCTACCTGGTGCTCACCATCCCGCTGACCCACTTCGTGAACTGGATCGACGCCCGGCTGCGTACGGGCCGGCCGGAAAAGAAAGAGCCGGACGAGGCCGCAGCCGTCGTTGGAAAGGGAGCACAGGCATGAGTGAATTCGCATCGGGAACACTGAGCGCCAAGAACATCCACCTTTCCTTTGGCAGCAACCACGTGCTGCGGGGCATTGACCTGCACGTGCCCCAGGGCACCACGGCATCGGTCATTGGCCCCTCCGGCTCGGGCAAGTCCACGCTGCTGCGGGTGATGAACCGGCTGATCGAACCCGACCAGGGCGACATCCTGCTGGACGGCCGGTCTGTCCTGAAGGACAACCCGGACGAACTCCGGCGCCGGATCGGCATGGTGTTCCAGCAGTTCAACCTGTTCCCACACAAAACGGTCGAGGAAAACGTCTCGCTGGCGCTGCGCAAGCTCCGCAGGCTCTCCAAGGAGGAGGCCCGGAACGAGGCGCTGGAGCAGTTGGACCTGGTGGGCCTGAAGCACAAAGCGGATTCCCGCCCGGCCAACCTTTCCGGCGGACAGCAGCAGCGCGTGGCCATTGCCCGCGCGTTGGCCATGAAGCCTGAGGTCATGTTCTTCGATGAGGCCACGTCCGCCCTGGACCCCGAACTGGTCAAGGGCGTGCTGGCACTGATGACGGACCTCGCCAAAGGCGGCATGACCATGGTGGTGGTGACCCACGAGATGGGCTTCTCCCGCAATGTCTCCGACGCCGTAACGTTCATGGACGCCGGCGTGGTGGTGGAAACCGGCCCGCCGGAGCAACTCTTTACCGAGCCGAAGACTGACAGGCTCAAGGGCTTCCTGGCGGATGTCCTCTAGCCTGTCCGAAAGCACAAAAGAATCCCCGGTTGCATGCCGCAACCGGGGATTCTTTTCGTGAAAAGACGACGGCGGGACTAACCCTGGGCAGCGGCGGCAGCCTTGGCTGCCGCCGGAAGTGCGTCGTAGATCCTGTTCATGGCGTCGTCGTCGTGCGCGGCCGAGAGGAACCAGGCCTCAAAGACCGATGGCGGCAGGTAGACGCCCGACTCCAGCATCGAGTGGAAGAACGGGGCATAGCGGAAAGCCTCCTGCGCCTGGGCGTCGGCGTAGTTGTGGACGCCGTGGGCCGATGTTCCAAAGGCCACCGAAAAGAGGTTGCCGGCGAACTGGATGGAGTGGTCCACCCCGGCCGCGTCCAGGGCATTGGAAACCGCGGAGGACAGTTCCACCGAACGGACGTCGATGAAGGAATAGACATCCCGCGTGGCGTGGGTCAGGGTTGCCACTCCGGCGGCCATGGCCACCGGGTTCCCGGACAGCGTGCCGGCTTGGTACACCGGACCGGTGGGCGCGAGGTGGTCCATGACGTCGGCACGTCCGCCGAGTGCCGCCGTCGGCATTCCGCCGCCGATGACCTTGCCGAAGGTGAGCAGGTCCGGTGTCCACGGCTCGGCTGCGTCCGGAGCGCCGCCGGTGAGGCCCCAGTAGCCTGAGTATCCGGTGCGGAAGCCCGTGAGGACTTCGTCGACGATGAGGAGCGCGCCGTACTCGCGGGTGATCCGCGACAGTCCCAGGTTGAACCCTTCTTCCGGGGTGACAACGCCCATGTTGGCCGGCGCGGCCTCGGTGATGACCGCTGCGATATTGGCGCCGTGGGTAGCAAACGCTTCCTTGACGGCGGCGAGATCGTTGTACGGCAGCACCAGGGTTTCGGCGGTGGTGGCTTCAGTGACGCCGGCGGAACCAGGCAGGGCGAGGGTTGCCACGCCGGAGCCGGCGGAGGCGAGGAGGCTGTCCAGATGTCCGTGGTAGCAGCCCGCGAACTTGATGATGAGGTTGCGGCCGGTGCACCCGCGGGCCAGACGGACCGCCGTCATGGTGGCCTCGGTGCCGGTGGAGACCATGCGGAGGCGCTCGACGGCGGGCACGCGCTCCTGGACGATTTCGGCCAGGTTGGCTTCGTCCGGCGTGGAAGCGCCGAAGGAGAGGCCGCGGTCGACGGCGGCGTGGACGGCCTCCAGCACGGCGGGATGGGCGTGCCCCAGCAGTGCCGGGCCCCAGGAACAGACCAGGTCCACGTATTCCTTGCCGTCGGCATCGGTCAGGTACGGTCCCTTGGCGGAGACCATGAAGCGCGGCGTTCCGCCCACGGAGCCGAAGGCCCGAACCGGTGAGTTGACTCCGCCCGGCATCAGCTGGCGGGCGCGGTCGAAGAGTGCCTCGTTGCGAGGATTGCTGGAAGTCATGGTTCCTATTCTCTCAGTTGGGCAGCAGCCCGGTTAGCCAGGGGCGCAGTCAGCCGGCGAGCAGCTCTGCCACGCGGGGCGCCACCGCCGTGCCCATCAGTTCGATGGAGCGCATCATGGCCGAGTGTGGCAGCGGCCCGTTGCTGTATTTAAGGTCGAAGCGGTCAACGCCCAGGTTCCGCTTCAGCCGGACGATCTTCTGGGCCACCGTTTCCGGCGAGCCCACGTACAGCGCACCTTCCGCCGAACACAGGGCATCGAACTCACCGCGCCCGGCCGGTCCCCACCCGCGTTCAGCGCCGAGCTTGTTGCGCAGCTTCAGCCAGTGCGGGAACAGCTCTTCGCGGGCCTGCTCATCGGTTTCGGCCACATGCCCTGGCGAGTGCGTGGCCATCTGCTGCATCGGGTGACCGTACTTTGACATCGCTTCCCGGTAGAGGTCAGCCAGGGGCCGGAAGCCGCGGGGCTGGCCGCCGATGATGGCGAAGATGATGGGGTAACCGTACTGGGCGCAGCGAAGTACCGATTCAGGCGTTCCACCCACCCCGATCCAGGTGGGCAGCAGGTGGTGCTCCAGGGGCGGATAGACGCTCAGGCCATGCAGGGCAGGGCGGGTGCGGCCCTCCCAGTGCACCGGCTTTTGCGCCCGGACCTTGTCGAACAACTCGAGCTTCTCCTCGAACAGGACCTCATAGTCCGCCAGGTCCAGCCCGAACAGCGGGAAAGACTCCACAAAGGATCCGCGCCCAAGCATGACTTCGGCCCGGCCGTTGGCGATGGCGTCCACCGTGGAGAACCTCTGGAAGACCCGGATGGGGTCATCTGAACTCAGGACCGTGACGGCGGAGCCCAGCCGGATCCGGGTGGTGCGGGCGGCAGCGGCGGCAAGGAAGACTTCCGGCGCGGACACCGCGTAGTCCTTGCGGTGATGCTCCCCCACACCAAAGGCATGGAGTCCGACGGCGTCTGCCAGTTCCGCCTGCTCCAGCAGCTGGCGCAGGACCTGGGCATGCGGCTGCTGGCTGCCGTCCGGATTCTCCCCAACGTCGCCGAAGGTGTTCAGGCCGAGGAGGATTTGGTCCTCCCCCACCGGCGCAGTGGGCGCCGCGGCGGCGTCCGCCATCGGGATTCCGTCCGTCACCGGGATTCCTTCAACCAGCCAGCCAGTTCGGCGGCCCAGTAGGTCAGGACCATGTGGGCGCCTGCGCGGCGGATGCCCAGCACGGATTCGGTAATGGCGGCCCGCCGGTCGATCCAGCCGTTGGCAGCCGCGGCCTCGATCATCGCGTATTCGCCGGAGATCTGGTACGCGGACACGGGTACGGGACTCATCGCTGCGACGTCCGCCACGATGTCCAGGTAGCTCATGGCCGGCTTGACCATGATGATGTCCGCGCCCTCTGCCAGGTCGAGCTCCACCTCGCGCAGGGCCTCGGTGCGGTTGCCGGCATCCATCTGGTAGGTGCGCCGGTCCCCCTTGAGCTGGGAATCCACGGCCTCCCGGAACGGCCCGTAGAACGCAGAGGCGTACTTGGCAGAGTAGGCGATCACGGAGGTGTTGGTGTGGCCGGCCTCGTCCAGCGCGGAACGGATGGCGGCGATCTGGCCGTCCATCATGCCGGAGGGCCCCAGCATGTGGGCTCCGGCCTCCGCCTGGGCCACGGCCATCCTGGCGTAGATTTCCACGGTGCGGTCGTTGTCCACGTACCCGTCGGCGTCGAGCACTCCGCAGTGGCCGTGGTCGGTGAACTCGTCCAGGCACACATCGCTCATGATCACCAGGTCATCGCCCACTTCGGCACGGACGTCCCGGATGGCTTTGTTCAGCACACCTTCCGGATCGAGGGATGCCGAGCCCTCGGCGTCGCGGGTTTCGGGGATGCCGAAGAGCATGATGCCGCCCAGGCCCAGCTCAACGGCCTCCGCCGCGGCGCGCTTCAGGGTGTCGGTGGTGTGCTGGACCACGCCCGGCATGGACGTGATGGGGTTCGGTTCGGTGAGTCCCTCGCGGATGAAGGCTGGAAGGATGAGTTCCGCCGGGGCAAGGCGGGTTTCGGCGGTCAGCCGGCGCATGGCGGGGGTGGTGCGCAGGCGGCGGGGGCGGTGGTTGGGGAAAGTCATGGGGTCCTGTCCTTCGCGTTTTTCTTGAAGCCTGTGGAGCGGTGGGGCGTGCTGGCCCGGTCAGGGCGGGTTGAGGGCCTTCGCAACGGCTGCCACGAGCCCGTCCGGGGTGGGTTCGGCCGCCACCGCGGCGATGTCAAGACCCAGCGCAGCAGCCTGGTCCGCCGTGGAACGGCCAATCGCCACCAGCCTGCAGCCGGCCAGCGGACCAAGGGCCGCGATCCGGCGCACGGCACTCGGCGAAGCGGCGATCACGGCCGCTATCCGGCCTTCGGCGATATCCGCCGCAGCGGTTTCCGGCGTCAGGAGGGAGTACGACGGCGGTTGCGGGCCGCCGTCGCCGTCCTCCGTCTGCACGGCGAGCCGTCGGTCCGCTGCCGCCGGGTAGTCGACCGTGCGGTAGGCAGTAACGGCAGTAACTGCACCACCCGCGGCTGCCAGGCCGTCCGCCAACGTGGCGGCAGCGATGTCTGCCTGGGGCAGCAGGGTCCTGCCGCCTCCGGGCCAGACCTCGAGCAGGCCTGCGGCGGACTGCTCACCGGACGGGGTGAGGGCGACGTCCAGCCCACCGGCCTCCAGCAGCCTGCGCGTTGCGGGGCCAATGGCCGCCACCCGTGTTCCGGAGGGGACCAGCTGGCCGAGTCCAAGGCCGCGTTCGGCGGCCTTTTCCATCAGGACGTGCACGGTGGTGGCACTGCTGACCACCAGCCAGTCGAAGGCACCCGCTGCCAGGGCATCGCAGGCGACGTCGAGCGCGTGCTGGTCCGGTGCCCGTTCGAAGTCGATGAGTGGCAGCAGCACAGGCGCAGCGCCGGCTTCCGCCAGGGCCTCCACCAGGGCACCGGAACGTTCCGGGCTGCGCGTGACCAGGACCCTGACACCACGAAGTGGCGTGTCGGTTCCGGGCCTGCGGGAAGGCTGCGTCATCGCCAGGTCAGGACGCCTGCAGGTCTGCGATGTCGGCGGCGCCGGCTGCAAGGAGGGCTTCGGCCAGTTCGATGCCCAACAGGGTCGCTCCAACTTCCGTCAGACCGTCGGTAGCGCGCTTGTCCCGGACCGCGGCGGTGCCATCGACGGCGCACACCACGGCTTCGAGGTGCAGCATGCTGCCCTTCCGGTAGGCGTAGGCGCCCACGGGGGCTGCACAACCTGCTTCGAGCCGCGCCAACAGGGCACGCTCGGCCGTGACGGCAAGGCGCGTGTCGGGGTCGTCCAGGGCCGCGAGTGCCTGGGCCAGGACCTCGCGGGAACCCTCGGCCGATCCCGGTTTCGGCGGCGCGTCGGCCGTACGGCACTCGATGGCCAGCGACCCCTGGCCGGCCGCGGGCAGCATCACGTCCGTTTCGAGGTATTCAGTGACGGCATCCAGCCTGCCGATGCGTTCCAGGCCGGCGGCAGCGAGCACCACCGCGTCCAGGTCGCACGACTTTCCGGGAACCAGCTCGTCAGTGGAATTGCCCGGCAAACCAGGGACGCGGCCCAGGCGCGTGTCCACGTTGCCGCGGATATCGATGATGTCCAGGTCGGCGCGGGCGGCGCGCAATTGTGCCGCACGCCGCGGGGACCCGGTGCCAACGCGGGCCCCGGCAGGCAAATCGGCCAGCTTCAGTCCGTCGCGGGCGCACAGGACGTCACGGACGTCCACCCGCCGCGGTGTGGCGGCGAGGCTCAGTCCTACCGCTGCGCCTGTGGGCAGGTCCTTGAGTGAATGGACGGCGACGTCGCACTCACTGCGCAGCAGCGCATCGCGCAGCGCTGCGACGAAGACGCCCGTGCCACCCATCTGGGACAGCGACCCGGTAAGGACATCGCCATCCGTGCGGATGTGCACCAGCTCCACCGGAAAACCCCCGACGGCGGCGAGCTGGTCCGCGGTCTGCTGGGTCTGGGTGAGCGCAAGCTTGCTGGCGCGGGTTCCAATCCGGACAGTCACGGCTGCGCCGTTTCCCGGGCAGCACCGGAAGGATACGGGTCGTGCCCGGTGCCCACGGTGGTGTCGGCCCCTGAAATCGTGGGTTTTTCGCCGCGGAAATTAGCGCAGCATCCCGGCCGGCACACGTCATACCAAGGGCCAAGATCCGTGAGGGCCGGCCGGTCACTGATGTTGTTGGCCACCGTGCGCTCACAGATGAGGTCCACCAGGCCATTGACGAATGTGCGGTGCGTGCCAGGCGTGGGAACACGCGTTGCCGCCAGGCCAAGGTTGGCGCAGGTTTCCAGGGCCTCGGTGTCCAGGTCCCAGACAACCTCCATGTGGTCACTGACAAAGCCGAGGGGAACGATGACGATGCCCTTGACCCCCTTCCCGGCCAGTTCCTCGATGGCGTCATTGATGTCGGGTTCAAGCCACGGCACGTGCGGGGCACCGGAACGGGACTGGTACACCAGGGACCAGTCTGCCGTCAGCCCGGATTCCTGCTCCACCTGCTTCATGACCGCAGCGGCGTTGGCCAGGTGCTGGGCCACATAGGCCGAGCCTTCCTCGAACTCGCGCGGCTCACCCTCAGACCGGCCTGCAGCCTCGGCGTCCCGCATGGGGATGGAGTGGGTGGCGAACAGGATGTGGACGGGGGCGTCCGGGCTGCCGGCTTCGGCGAGCTTGGCCCGGACGTCGGCCAGGCCGGCGCCGGTTCCCTCCACGAACGGCTCAACGAAACCGGGGTGGTCGAAGTACTGGCGGACCTTGTCCACTTCCAGCCGGCCGTCCAGGCCGGTTTCCGTCAGGGCCATTCCGATGTCCTCGCGGTACTGGCGGCAGCTGGAGTAGCAGGAGTAGGCACTCGTGGTGAGCATCAGCACCCGGCGGTGGCCGGCGTCGTACGCTTCCTGCAGGGTTTCGGGGATGTACGGGGCCCAGTTGCGGTTGCCCCACAGCACGGGAAGGTCAATGCCGCGGGAAGCAAGCTCCGCCTCCAGGGCGGCCTTCAGCTCGCGGTTCTGCTGGTTGATGGGGCTGATGCCGCCGTTGGCGCGGTAGTGGTGTGAGACCTCTTCAAGCCGCTCGTCCGGAATCCCGCGGCCGCGGGTGACATTGCGGAGGAAGGGGATGACGTCTTCCTGGCCTTCGGGACCACCGAAGGAGGCGAGCAGGACGGCGTCGTAATTTTTGGGGGCCATGCGTCCGGCCTCGGTGACCGGGTTGGCCGCGGTCGCAAGGGTGGGGTCGAGCGGGTTCATGCGAGCACCTCTGCTACTTCTTCGGCGGTGATCCGGCGTCCGGTGTAGAACGGGACCTCCTCACGGACGTGGTTGCGTGCCTCCGTGGCACGCAGGTGGCGCATGAGGTCCACAAGGTCAACGAGCTCGGGAGCCTCCAGGCCCAGGATCCACTCCCAGTCGCCCAAGGCGAAGGACGAGACGGTGTTGGAGATGACCTGGGGGAAATCCCGGCCCAGCAGACCGTGATCGCGGAGCATCTTGCCACGCTCGGCGTCCGGCAGGATGTACCACTCATAGGAGCGCACGAACGGGTAGACGCACAGCCACTCGGCGGGTGCGACGCCCCGGGAGTAGGCGGGGGTGTGGTTCTTCGCAAACTCTGCCTCGCGGTGGACACCCATGGCGGACCATACAATCCCGGTGCCGGCAAAGAGGGTGCTGCGGCGGATGTCGCGGATGGCCTGCTGCAGCGCCTCCGGCTTGGGTCCGTGGAGCCACACCATGACGTCGGCGTCGGCGCGCATGGCCGAAACGTCGTAGCTGCCCCGGTGCGTGACGCCGGCTGCGGCGAGCCGCTCCAGCAGCGCTTCGAAGTCGGCGGCGGCATTCGCGCTGCGGACCACTGACTCCGACCGCTTGAAGACCGTCCAGAGGGTAAAGAACTGCTCGGCTGATTCTTCGGTTTTAGTGACAGATTCGGCAGAAGTGTGGCTCATGGTTACAAGTTTGCCCCTTCGCCGCCCCCAAGGCGAAACCAAAGAGTTCTACAACTCGTAGAAGTGAGCAATGTCACGGCACGGGGGCGGCAGGCCACCATGGCCGCACGCTCAGAGGCGGCGCATCCGCAGGAACACGAGGCCGGCGGCGGCACCCACACCAACCAGGCCGGCGCCCAGCCACACCATGGCGTCCGGCATGCCCGGCAGTGGTTCCGTGGACGAAACGGCGCTGCCCGGACCTGCAGGCGCACCGGCGGCCTGTGGCATCCGGGTGGGCTGGGAGTGCCTGGCATTAATGGACAGCGCAGTGGGCAGGGCTGGAGCAGGCGTGGCCCCTGCGCTGCTTGGCCACGCCTGGGTGGCCGGTTCACCGTCGGTTTCAGTGCTGCCGAAGGCGCCCGGAAGTCCTGCCGGGCCGCCGCGACCCGCTTCGGCGGCCCGGGTGCCGGCCTGGCCGGCACCTGGAGTGCCTGCGCCCGCCATCGCGGGGGAAGGAGGAACGGCTGCTGGTGGTGACGGCGCCGGCGCACCTCCCGCCGGGAAGGTGCCGGTCTCAGGTGCAACCCCTGGCGCGGAGGCCGTAGGGGGTGCAGGTTGGGTGGTGGCCCCAGGCTGGGTGGGTGCCGGCTGGGTGGTGGCTCCGGATGAAGTGGGGGACCCCGGCCGGGTGGGTGCCGCAGGGGCGGTGGGTGCCGTCGTCGCAGTGGGTGTCACGCCGGGCACCAACGGCGTCCCGGAGACTGTGGGGAGCGGCAGATTGGGAAGGGGCCGGGCACCGACGGAAACCGCCGCTGTGGCGGGCGCCGTCGCCGTCGTCGAAGCGGCCGGGAGGGAAGCTTCCACCGCCGGAAGCAAGGCGCCGGGCACCGCAAGGATGGAGGGCGTCTTTGGACTGGGAGTGCGGGCGGCGGGGCCGCCGGTGTCTGCGTCACCCCGGCCATGCGTACCGGCCGGCGATACCGCGGCCGCGGGGTCTTGGGGAGGGGGAGCCGCGTCGTCGGCCAGGGACGCCTGGACGCCAGTAGAAAGGACCAGTACCGCTCCGACCGCCGCGGCTGCAGTACCGCGTCGGAGCCCCCCATGGATACCGGTCCGGGACATGGAAAGCTCGGACCTGTTTTCAACCATAGTCATCGACCCTAACCAGAACGCTTGCCTGATTGGAAACCGGAAAGCACGGCATGGCGTGTGCGGAACAAGCGGGCCCATCGGGCCCGGCGCGCTGACCAGCGTCGATGCCTAGGGGGCGGCCAGTTGGCCGATTTGCTCACGTGTGTCGGCAACGACGGCGGCCAGGCCGTTTCCGGCCACCCAGCCGCCCACCACCGCAAGTCCGCCGGCGGCACTGCATGCCCGGCGGATCTCCGCTGCCCGGGCACGGTGCCCCACGGCTGCGAACGGCAGGGCTCCCCGCCACCGGACCACGTCCCAGCCCCGCACGTCTCCAGCGGCAATCTGGACACTCAGGAGGGCGGAAGCGTCACGCAGCGAGGCCGCGAACAGCTCATCATCAGTTTCCGGGCCGGCCGGCTGGCCTGATGCGCCGTCCACCCGGCCATAGGAAAGGCGAACCACGTGGCGTCCCGGGCCGGCAGCGGCGGCGAGCCAATCCCATTTGCCCGTGGCGTGCGTCAGCGCCTTTGCTTCGATGCCCGGCGTTTGCGGGGCCACCAGGATTCCCGTTCCACGCGGCCGCCGGTCCAGGTCCGGTTTGTCCAGTACCAGGGTGACCAGCTTGACGTCCGGTCCCGAAGCCGGCTTCTTTCCTGCAATTGAAGGCACAGCACTTTCCAGCAGTCCGACGGCGGCCGGTCCGTCCACGGCCATCACCAGAACGGTGCTGTGGAAGGTTGCGCCGGCCGCTTCGACGCGCCAGCCGTCCGCAGTCCGGGAGACCGAGGTCGCAGCGGTCCCCGCGAGAAGGGCCACTCCCCTGCTCTGGAGATCTGCCACCTGGGCGGCCACCAGAGTGTGCATACCGCCTTCGAGACCCGCGACGGCGGAACCTGCCTTTGCAGGTTTGCCCTGGGCGGCTGCGCCGGCAGTGCTTGTGCTGGGACCGCGCCGCTGGGCGGAAACGGCGGCAGCGAGGGAACCATGTTCACGCAGCCCGGCCCGCAGGCCGGGAGCCACCATGTCGACGTCGAGCAGGCCGGGATCGGCAGAGTGGACTCCGCCCACCACGGGCGAGACCAGGCGTTCGAGCACCCGCGAACCCATCCGTGCCCGGACCAGGGCGGAAACGCTGGTGACGTCCGCGCCAGCCCCCACGGAAGCAGGCAGCAGCCGGTCCAGGGAGGCGCGCAGCGAGCCCAGGAGGCCCAGGGTGCGCCGGACCTCAGGATCCCAGGGGTTGGCCGGGATCCCCAGGACCCCGGTCCTGGGCAGTTCGCGGGGGCCATCCGGAAGCTGCACCCACGCGCCTCCCGGGCGGGGAGGAACGATCCTGCCGCCCAGGCCGAGTTCGGCGCAAAGCCGGGCGACGGCGTCGGACCTGGTGGCGAAGGACTCGGCGCCGCTGTCCAGGGTGAGCCCTGCCACCACGTGGCTGCCCACGCAGCCGCCCCACTCCATGCCTGCCTCAAGGACGGTCACCTCAAGGCCGGCCGCGGCGAGTTCCCGGGCGGACAGCAGCCCGGAGATTCCCCCGCCCACCACCAGCGCCGTGGCAGGCTTCGCCGGTGAACTGCCCACGGGTTATTCCGGCGCGATGGAGTGGATGAGCTCCACCACCCGGGTCAGGACGTCAGGGTCCGTTTCGGGCGGCACGCCATGCCCCAGGTTCAGGACGTGGCCGGGTGCCTGGAAGCCGGCGGCGATAACCTCACGGACGTGGTCCTCGAGGATTTCCCACGGGGCTGCCAGCAGTGCGGGATCGATGTTCCCCTGCAGCGGCACGGTACCGCCCAGCCGGCGGTTCGCCTCATCGAGCGGCAGCCGGTAGTCAACACCCACCACGTCCACTCCCACGTCGCGCATGGCAACAAGGAGTTCGGACGTGCCGGTACCGAAGTGGATGAGTGGAGCACCCAGGTGGCGGACATGGTCCAAGGCACGGCTCGACGCCGGTGCAACGTATTTGGTGTAGTCGGCCAGTCCCAGCGATCCCGCCCAGGAGTCGAAGAGCTGGGCGGCGGAGGCACCTGCCTCCAGCTGGGCCTGGAGGAACATACCGGAGGCGTCCGCAGCCCAGTTGGCCAGCGCGGTCCAGGTCTCCGGATCCGCATGCATCATGGTCCGGGGGCCGAGGTGGTCCCGCGACGGCTTTCCTTCCACCATGTAGGCGGCAAGGGTGAACGGCGCGCCGGCGAAACCGATCAGGGGCGTTTTGCCCAGTTCCGCCACGGTCAGGCGGACGGCTTCACGGATGGGTTCCAGCGCCTCCCAGGTGAGCTGGGGCAGCGCGGCAACGTCCGCCGCGGTGCGTATGGGCCTGTCGAGGACAGGGCCAACTCCAGGCACAATATCCACGCCGACCCCGGCAAGCTTCAGCGGGATCACGATGTCGGAAAAGAAGATGCCCGCGTCCACGTCGTGCCGGCGAACGGGCTGGAGCGTGATTTCGGAGGCCAGTTCCGGCCGGAGGCAGGAGTCCAGCATGGCGATGCCCTCGCGTACCTTAAGGTATTCCGGCAGCGACCGGCCCGCCTGCCGCATGAACCAGACGGGACGGCGGGACGGCTTGCCCCCGCGGTAGGCCGTGATCAGCGGTGAATCCGCTGTGCGGCCGTCCATCAGTGGATGGTCTGCGGCGAGGGCGCCGGCAGCGGAGACGGCAGGGCTAGGAGTCATGCCTTTGATTGTGCCGAAAAAGAACTGCAAAAGATAACGACAACCTGTCGCACGCCACCCGCGGGCCGGCAAGGTGGCGGGGATCACTGGCCAGTGTGGCGACTATCCTTTCCGGAGGTTGTTCTACCAGGCAACGAAAAAGCTATGATTGGTCTGCTGTGGTTCTTTTCTCATTGGTGGCTACACACGCCGACATCGATCTTGAAACCGTTGCTCAGTTGAGCAACGGTTCCTCCGGGATTGCCGCATCCGCCCTCACCGAGTCGCCCTCCGTGGCCGGGGCGGTGGTCCTCGCCACCTGCAACCGCTACGAAATCTATGGCGAAGCAGCCAACCCGAACGACGTCGAAGCGGCCCGGGCGGCACTCGTGTCCCGGATCAGCGAGGCCAGCGGACTGGCCGAATCCCTCGTATCGCGTTCGTTCAACACCCGCACCGGACCCGAAGTGACCCAGCACCTGTTCGCCGTCAGCGCGGGACTGGACTCCGCCGTCGTCGGTGAACGCGAAATCGCCGGCCAGGTGCGGCGGGCACTGATTACCGCCCAGCACGACGGCACTGCCAGCGCCGGCCTGGTCCGGCTTTTCCAGGCCGCCTCCAAGACCGCCAAGGATGTTGGCGCGCAGACGGCCCTTGGTTCCCGGGGCCTTTCCATCGTCTCCGTGGCGCTGGACCTGGCGAGCGATCTTTCCGAAAACCCCGACTGGTCGGCCAAGAAGGTTGTGCTGTTCGGTACCGGGGCCTACGCCGGCGCCACCATGGCACTGCTGCGTGAACGGGGGTGCACGGACATCTCCGTCTTCTCCTCATCGGGCCGTGCCGAAGGATTCGTGGCCTCCCGCGGCGGCACCGCCCTCGACGCTGAATCACTGCGGCCCGCTGTGGCCGCCGCCGACGTCATGATCGGCTGCAGCGGATCGGACACCCGGGTTGAAGCCGATGAACTGGCCCAGGTCCGCGCCGATTCACCGCAGCCCCTGATCGCCATCGACCTTGCCCTCACCCACGACTTCGACCCCGCCGTCGGCGAGCTGGACGGCGTGGAGCTGCTCACCCTGGAATCCGTGCGTCTTGCCGCACCACAGGAACAGGCGGAGTCCCTGGCCCAGGCAAGCGGCATCGTCAAGGGTGCCGCCAAGGCCTTCGAGCAGGAGCGCGAGGCCCGCTCCGTGGATTCAGCCATCGTTGCCCTGCGCCGCCACACCATGAATGTCCTGGACACGGAGATGGAAAAAGTCCGGGCCCGGCATGGCTGTACCGCCGCCGCCGAGGAAGTCGAGTTCGCGCTCCGCCGCATGGTCAAGCAGTTGCTGCATGTTCCCACGGTCCGCGCCCGCGAGCTCGCCGCCAACGGCCAGCAGGATGAGTACGTTGCCGCGCTGGAGGCCTTGTACGGCATCACTGTTGAACAGCCAAACACCGCCCACCCCGGTACCGCCGCCCCTGCAGCGGTTGAGGCCGAATGCCCGGTGGACCACCAAGGCCGCGAAACCGCCTGACCCACTACGATGCCCTATCAGATATGGCTCCTAAACCACTCGTTTAGGAGCCATATCTGATAGGGCAACGCAAAGTGTCAGTAGACGGGCTTCTGCGGTTCCACGTCGCGCACCCAGGCCAGGATCCCGCCGTCGAGGTGGCTGACCCGCTGGTAGCCGGCCTGCCGTGCCGCCGCCAGCACGTTGGCGGACCGCGTCCCTGCCTTGCAATGGAACACAATGTCCCGGTCCTGCGGAAGTTCGTCCCACGCCTCGCCCGCAAGGATCCGCCCCTGCGGGATCAGCTTGGCCCCCTCGATCCGGACAATGTCGTATTCCCCGGCCTCGCGGACGTCCACCAGCTCAAAGTCCTTGAGCCCGGCTTTCCGCGACGCCAGCATGGTGGCCAGCTGGGTGGCGGTGACGGTATGTTCCGTGTCCGCCTGCGACGCCGGGGCGATGCCGCAGAAGGCCTCATAGTCGGTGAGTTCGGTGATCGGGTCTGCCGCAGGGTCCTTTGACACCCGGATCTCGCGCCAGCTCCCGCCCAGCGCGTCAAACAGTGCCACGCGGCCCAGCAGCGAACGTCCGACGCCGGTGATCAGCTTCACTGCCTCGGTCACCATCAGCGATCCCACGGCAGCGCAGAGCATGCCGAACACGCCGCCCTCACCGCAGGACGGCACGGAACCCGCAGGCGGGGCCTCCGGGTAGAGGTCGCGGTAGGTGGGCCCGTGCTTCTCCCAGAACACGCTGACCTGGCCATCGAAACGGAAGATGGAACCCCAGACGTACGGCTTGCCAAGGATGGTGGCGGCGTCATTCACCAAGTACCTGGTGGCGAAATTGTCGGCGCCGTCAAGGATCAGGTCATACCCGCTGAACAGTTCCAGCGCGTTGGACGAATCCAACCGGACGTTGTGCAGCCGGACATCCACCAGCGGATTCAGCTCGGCGATGGCGTCCCGGGCCGATTCGGTTTTGGGCCGTCCCACATCACTGACCCCGTGGATCACCTGCCGCTGCAGGTTGCTCAGGTCCACCACGTCGTCGTCGATGATCCCAATGGTGCCAACCCCCGCGGCCGCAAGGTACAGCAAGGCGGGAGCACCGAGCCCGCCGGCGCCGATGACCAGCACCTTGGCGTTCTTGAGCCGCCGCTGTCCCAGGGCACCGATCTCGGGAATGATCAGGTGCCGGGAGTACCGTTCCACCTCGGCGGGGGTGAGCTCGGCGACCGGTTCCACCAGCGGATCCAGGGAAACAGCTGAAACATTTGCGGTAAAAGACGAAGCCATACTTCAATGTATGCCCCGGATACCGCCGGGTCATATTACCGCGCAGTAAAGTGAAGGTAACTGCAATGGAAAGAAGGACAACTGTGGTCCCTGAAGCACGGGCTGACCGCCCGCCCGCCGCCGAACCGCAAGCTCCCTCCCGCCCCGCAGGCCATCGGTCCGCCCGGCTGCCCCGGGATGAGCGCCGCGCACAACTCCTTGCGGCCGCCCAGGAGGTCTTCGTGGCCAACGGCTACCACGGGGCCGCCATGGATGAAATTGCAGAGACGGCCCATGTCAGCAAGCCGGTGCTGTACCAGCACTTCCCCTCCAAACGCGACCTGTACCTGGCCCTGCTGGAAAGCCATCTGGCATCGCTGACCGAACTGATGCTGGGTGCCCTGAACTCCACCACGGACAACGATGAGCGCGTCCAGGCCGTCATGCGCGCGTATTTCCAGTTCATCGCCAATGATGACCAGGCCCACCGCCTGGTGTTCGAATCCGACCTGATCAACGACCCCGATGTCAGTTCCAGGCTGGAAACCTTCAACCGCACCTTCGCGGACGCCATCGCCAGGGTGATCGCCGAGGACACCAAACTTCCCCAGCTGGAAGCGCAACTCCTGGGGCGGGGCCTTGCCGGGATGGCGCATGTGAGCGCCCGGTATTGGCTGGAAACGGACGGCAACCTGGACCTCGATGTGGCCAGCGACCTCATCTACCGTTTAGCTTGGCGCGGAATCTCTCGCTTCCCCAAAGAGTCCTAGACTACAAATAAGACAACACCTCGTAGAGAAACACGAGAACTTCTCAGGCTGGGAGGCCCCCTTGGAAATTAAGATCGGCGTGCAGAACGTTGCCCGCGAAATCGTGCTGGAATCAACCGACGATGCGGAGACCGTGGCCAAGGTTGTTGGCGAAGCCATCAACGCAGGTAGTGAACTGCGGTTGAAGGATGACAAAGGACGCGTGGTGATTGTTCCGGGCAACGCACTGGCCTATGTGGAAATCGGGGCCGAAGAGGTTCGGCGCGTAGGCTTCGGCCAGTTCTAAGCCACTTCATTCCAAGGAGATCCATGCTTTCGCTGACCATCGTGGTGCTGGCAACCGTCGCGGCCGGATTCGTTGTCTGGGCCAATGACAAGCGGCACGCGAAGTACGGCGCAGGACTGCCGTCCGGCGTCGCGGCAGGCGTTGCAGCGCTGGTATGGATCATCCTGATGGCAGCCGGTTTCGGTTACCTCCCCGGGCTGACCTGGCTTCCATGGGTCCTGCCCATTGTCGTGGGCATTGCTGCTGCCATCGCCGCCGTTTTCTTCCTGGGCCGCTCCCGTGCACGCCATGACACGGAGCAGCTCACCGCCGTGCTGCGGCGCTGAGCTTCGGCCGGCGCCAGCGGGTTAAACAGCTGTGGCCACCACCCGCCCGGGTGGTGGCCACAGCTGTTTAACGGAAAAGTCGGGGCTAGAGGAACTCGGCCCGGCCCTCCATTGCCGATGACGCAAGGGCGTGCTCCCGGCGCGGGATGCGCCCGGCAGCCCTCGCCATCCTCCCCGCGGCCACGGCGTGCTTGAAAGCCTCCCCCATGAGGACCGGGTTCTGCGCCCGGGTCACGGCCGTGGCCAGGAGCACGGCGTCGCAGCCCAGTTCCATGGCCAGGGCGGCGTCCGACGCCGTGCCGATGCCGGCATCCAGGACCACCGGCACGGAGGCCCGGGAAACGATGAGCTCGATGTTGTGCGGATTCAGGATTCCCAGGCCGGTGCCGATCGGCGCGCCCAGCGGCATGACGGCGGTGGCGCCAAGGTTCTCGAGCCGCAGCGCGAGTACGGGATCGTCGTTGGTGTAGGCGAAGACCTTGAAGCCGCGGTTGACCAGCTGCTCCGTGGCCTCGACGAGTTCAACGGCGTCCGGCAGGAGCGTTTGTTCGTCGGCGATGACCTCCAGTTTCACCCAGTCCGTCTCCAGGGCTTCGCGGGCAAGTTCCGCCGTGAGGACCGCGTCCCTGGCGGTAAAGCAGCCGGCGGTGTTGGGCAGCACCCGGATCCCGTGGTCCACCAGCAGCTGGAACAGCGAGCCAGTTTCCGCCGTGGAGTAGCGGCGCATGGCCACGGTGGTCAAGGCGGTGCCGGAGGCCAGGAGGGCCGCGCCCAGGCCGTCCAGGCTGGGCGCTCCCCCGGTGCCCATGATGAGCCGCGAGCCGAGGGCGACGCCGTCGATCACCAGGGCGTCGCGGGCACCGGCAGTTCCGGCGGTGTTGATGGTGTTGGTTGCGGTCATGGCGTCAGCCTCCCTGTACTGCTGTGACGAGTTCGATGTCGTCGCCGTCGGCGAGCGCCGTGGCGAACCATTGGCTGCGCGGGACCACCTGGGCGTTGTGCGCGACGGCGACGCCGAGTTTTCCGCCGTCCGTGGCCTGTCCGTTGTCGGCCAGCGGGCGTCCGGTGACCTGGCTGACCAGTGTGGTGATGGAGGCGCCGTCGGCCACCGTGTGTGGGTTTCCGTTAAGGGTGATGTTCACGCTGTCTCCTTGGTGTGGGGGCTTGTGGCGGCCGTCGACGGCCTGGAGAACCGGTCCGGGCGGAAGGGCGCCCAGCGGGGATCGGCTTTTCCGTCCAGCAGCTCCCTGCAGATGGCTGCTGCGGCGGGCGTGAGCAGGACGCCGTGCCGGAAGAATCCCGTGGCGATGATGAGTCCGGGGATGTGCCCGGCCCCTTCACCGCCGGAGCCCGGAGCCACCGGCACCCGGCCGAGCAGCGGCGCATTGTCAGGTGTGCCGGGGCGGGCCCGGGCGGTGCATTCGAGGAGCTCAAGTTCAGCGACGGCGGGCACCAGCGCCTGGGCGTCCCGCAGCAGCTGGTACACGCCGCCTGCGCTTACGGCGTCGGACAGCGCGTCCTCCCGCTGCGTGGCTCCAACCACCACCGTTCCGTCCTGCCGCGGGACGATGTAGACGGGGATCCCGTGGACCAGTCCCCGCACGGTGGCGGTCACCAGTGGCTGAAGATGGCGGGGAACGGCCAGGCGGAGGATGTCCCCGTGCACGGGCCGCAGTGGCAGCTCAAGGCCGGCGGGCAGGCCGCCGAGCGCCCCCGCCTGCAGGCCGTTGGCTACCACGGTCTCAGCGGCCAGAACAGCGCCGCCGCTGGCCAGGCGGGCACCGGCAACCTTGCCGCCCTCCCACAACAGCCCCGCGGCCCGCTCGGGCACGGCATACCCGTCCACGGCCCCGGCAACCGCCAGTTCCGGCTTATCGCGAACCGCGCCGGCAAGGGCCAGCCGCAGGGCTGCCACCAGGCGCCGGGGATCCACCTGGTGGTCCGCCGGGGTTTCCAGGGCGCAGGCAATGGCCGGGCTGAGCAGGGGCTCTCGCTTCCGGGCCTCCCGCACGGTCAGGGGTTCCACCGCCAGCCCGCTGGCCTGCTGTACGGTGCGCAGATCCATCAGCGCGCGGCGGTCCGCTGCGTCGGCACCCACGGCGAGGGTCGGCGTCGTAAGGTATCCGGAATCCGCGCCCGTTGCACCGGCGACGCCGGCGGCGAATCCGGGCCAGCGCGATGATGCTTCGAGCATGAGTTCCAGGAGGTCCTCCTCCTGGTAGTGCAGTTCGCTGACGGGAGCCAGCATGCCGGCGGCGGCCCAGCTGGCGCCGGTGCCGGGCGCGTCGTCGATAAGGACCACCGAACGTCCGGAGTGCTGCACCTCCCAGGCGATTCCGTGGCCTATCACTCCCCCGCCTATGACGGCGACGTCGGCCCGGACGGTGGATGGGACGGTGGCATCGCCGGCCCCGGTGAGGGTGGTGATGAGGGTACGCATATGGGTTCCTTCCCTACGCCGGCATTAACCGGATCAGGTCAAGCGGTCGGCTCTGACGCCCTCTCAGCCCGGCGCTTTGTGACAGCTGCCGCGGGCTCCCGCAGTACCAGCCCAGTTTAGAGGAACTAGGCTTGCAGCCATGAATGTGTCCACGCCTTCCTTCCCCCCGGGCCACCGCGCTCCAGCCACCGAAGTTGTCAACACCCGGGACAGCGACGCCCTCAAGGCAGCCCGGCTGTACCTCTGCACGGATGCCCGCCGTGACCGCGGCGACTTCGCGGAGTTCGTGGACGCCGCGTTCGCCGGCGGCGTGGACATCATCCAGCTGCGCGACAAAACCATCGAGGCCGCCGAGGAACTTGACCTCCTGGCAGTGCTGAAGGAGACCGCAGTACGGCACGGCAGGCTGTGGGCGGTCAATGACCGCGCGGACATTGCCGTGCTGTCCGGGGCGCCGGTGTTCCACATCGGCCAGAAGGACCTGCCACTGGCCGCCGCGCGCACGCTGGTCAACGGAAACGCAGCCATCGGCCTCTCCAGCCACACCACCGGACAGGTGGACGCCGCCCTGGCGGCAACTGCCGGTCCGGCCGGGCTGGACTACTTCTGTGTCGGTCCTGTCTGGGCGACGCCCACCAAACCCGGCAGGGCCGCCGTCGGGCCCGACCTGGTGAAATACGCGGCCGTTGCTTCCGGGCAGGCCGAGGATCCAGTGCCGTGGTTTGCCATTGGCGGCATCGATCATGGCAACATCCGCCAGGTGGCGGAGGCCGGTGCGCGCAGGATCGTGGTGGTCCGCGCCATCACCAGTGCCCCGGATCCCGCCGCAGCTGCCGCCTCCCTCCTCGACGCGCTGGACGCCGCCGGCTCCTGATGCCATATCCGTGGACTTGGAGCTACGCTGATTTTTGTGTCACATCATCGGTTGGCCCCCAACGTCCATGACCACAGGAACGCCCTGGAAGAGGCGCTCGGCCTGCTGCGGACCGAACTCGAACTGCCCGGTCCCTATCCCGCTGATGCCGTGGAGGATGCCCGGGCCGCAGTCGCGTCGCTGAAGCTGCCGTCCTACGACCTGACCGCCGTAGGCTTCGTGACCATCGATCCGGCGTCGTCCACGGACCTGGACCAGGCTGTGTTCATCGAACCGGACGGCAACGGCTACCGGGTGCTGTATGCGATTGCGGACGTTCCGGCGTTTGTTGCGCCGGGAGGTCCCCTGGACGCCGAGACCCGGCGCCGCGGACAGACGTTCTATGCTCCCGACGGCCGGATTCCGCTGCACCCGGAGGTGATCAGCGAAGGGGCAGGGAGCCTGTTGCCCGGCCAGGAATGTTCTGCCTTCGTCTGGGACTTCGCGCTCGACGGCGACGCGTCGGTTATGTCAGTGGGCGTGCGGCGGGCACGGGTCCGCAGCCGCGACAAGCTCAGCTACAAGGGTGCCCAGGCAGACCTCGACGCCGGGACCGCCTCCCCCGTGCTGCGGCTGCTCCGCGAGGTGGGGCTGAAACGGGTGGCACTGGAGCGTGCCCGCGGAGGTGCCAGCCTCAACATGCCCGAGCAGGAGATTGTCCAGCTGCCCGACGGCGGCTACCGAATTGATGCAGTACCGCAGCTTCCCGTGGAGGACTGGAACGCGCAGATCTCGCTGATGACCGGGATGGCCGCCGCCCGGCTCATGCTGGAGGGCAAGGTGGGCATTCTCCGCACCATGCCGGCCCCGGATGAACGGTCCCTGCGGCATTTCCGGCTACAGACGGAGGTGTTGGGGAAGCCCTGGGATGGCGAAGTCAGCTACGGCGAGTACCTGCGGTCGCTGGATCCCACCGACCCGCGCCAACTGGCCATCATGCATTCCGCCGGCATGCTGTTCCGGGGAGCTTCCTATACAGCCTTTGACGGCACCGTTCCCGAGGATGGCGTGCAGTCCGCCATCGGCGCGGCCTATGCCCACACCACGGCGCCGCTGCGGCGCCTGGTGGACCGCTTTGTGCTGGTCATCTGCGAGGCCCTGAGCAACGGCGGCGAGGTCCCTGGTTGGGCGCGGGAAGCCCTTCCGCTGCTGCCGGGCATCATGGCCGGCTCAGACCAGCTGGCGTCCCGGATGGAACGGCTGGCCCTGGACACCGTGGAGGCGGCGCTGCTGCTGAACCACATCGGGCAGGAGTTCGACGCGATCGTGATTTCCGGATCGAAGCCGCAAAACGGCAACGGCAACGGAGCCGGGAAAGGCGGCAACGGGAACGTAAATGGGAAGACCGGAAACGGCAACGGAAGTTCAGGGATCATCCAGATCGCCGAGCCCGCGGTCACCGCCCGCTGCGCGGGGGAGCTGGAGTCCGGCACCAAGGTCCGGGTCCGGCTCGTTTCCTCGGACATCACCACCCGGCAGGTCCACTTCGAACTTGTCTCCTGAGGGTCAGCGGGCCCGGCAGGCGGGCAGAAACAGTGTTTTTGTGCCCGTGCGGCTAGACTAAGAGGGTAGAAATGGATGCCCGGTCGTTGATTTCCTTGATTTGAAACCAACAAGCCCGCCCCTACGCGATCTTGAGATTTGCCCGCTGGTCACCAGTGCCAGCATTAGATAGCCCGCGATCGGCTTCCACTGGAATCGCTTGCGCGCCTGAGCGTGCTCCGGATCGGCCAGCCCTGGCCGCCCCGTTGAGCAGGCAGCGCCATTGCCCAAATGAATAAGGAAACTCCCCGTGAGTGAATTACATACCCACCAGCTTCTGAGCGATGAGTCCGGCACGGAAACCATCGAGCCGGAAGAAACCATCATCTCGGATGAGACCCCGCATGAGATCGCCGAGAAATCATTTGCCGACTACAACGTCCGTGACGACATTGTTGAATCCCTGGCTGACGCCGGCATCACGCACCCCTTCCCCATCCAGGCCATGACCCTGCCGGTGGCCCTGGCCGGCCACGACATCATCGGCCAGGCCAAGACCGGCACCGGCAAAACCCTGGGCTTCGGCATCCCCGCACTCCAGCGGGTCATCGGACAGGACGACCCCGGTTACGCCAAGCTGGCCGTGCCGGGGGCCCCCCAGGCCCTGGTCATCGTGCCCACCCGTGAACTGGCTGTGCAGGTGGCGAACGACCTGCAGACGGCGTCGCGCAAGCGCAATGCCAGGATCACCACCATCTACGGCGGCCGCGCCTACGAGCCACAGGTGGAGGCGCTCCAGCAGGGCGTCGAGGTTGTCGTCGGTACCCCCGGCCGCCTGATCGACCTCTACAAGCAGAAGCACCTGGTCCTCAAGAACGTCAAAATGGTCATCCTTGACGAGGCCGACGAAATGCTCGACCTCGGCTTCCTGCCCGATGTCGAAACCCTCATCGCCGGCACCCCGGCCGTCCGCCAGACACTGCTGTTCTCCGCCACCATGCCCGGCCCGGTCATCGCCATGGCCCGCCGTTACATGACTCAGCCAACGCACATCCGCGCCGCAGATCCCGACGACGAGGGCCTCACCAAGCGCGACATCCGTCAGCTCATCTACCGTGCTCACAGCATGGACAAGATCGAAGTTGTGGCCCGCATCCTCCAGGCCCGCGGCCGTGGTCGCACCATCATCTTCACCAAGACCAAGCGCACCGCCGCCAAGGTGGCCGAGGAACTGGTGGACCGCGGCTTTGCCGCCGCAGCCATCCACGGCGACCTGGGCCAGGGCGCCCGCGAGCAGGCACTGCGTGCCTTCCGCAACAACAAGGTGGACGTCCTCGTGGCGACCGACGTCGCCGCCCGCGGCATCGACGTCGATGACGTCACCCACGTGATCAACTACCAGTGCGTGGAAGACGAAAAGATCTACCTGCACCGCGTTGGCCGCACCGGCCGTGCCGGCAACAAGGGCACTGCTGTAACGTTCGTCGACTGGGACGACATGCCCCGCTGGGGCCTGATCAACAAGGCCCTCGGCCTGAGCGTCCCGGAGCCCGTGGAAACCTACTCCTCCTCGCCGCACCTCTTCGAGGAGCTCGACATTCCGGTGGGCACCAAGGGCCGGCTGCCGCGTGACAAGCGGACCCTGGCCGGCGTCAACGCCGAAGTGCTCGAGGACCTGGGCGAAACCGGGAAGAAGAACAGCCGCAGCGGTGGCCACGATGGCGGCCGTTCCCGTGACCGGGACAGCCGGGAACGGGACAACCGTGGCCGCGAAGGCCGGGGCGGAAACCGCGAAGGCGGACGCGGCGGCGACTCCGCAGCCCGCACGGGCGAGCGCCGTCGTCGTTCTTCCGATTCCGCAGCCGCGCCTGCAGCCACTGCCGGCGACACCCCCGCCACGACCGAAACGGAACAGCCCTCGCGCACCCGCCGGCCCCGCACCCGTACCCGCCGCCGCAACGGCGAAGTGGTCGCGGGTGCCGACAAGGGCACGCAGCCTGGCAACTCCGAGGGCTAACTGCCCTGATGACTGACACTGTTTGGGCGCCGGACGGCGGCAGCCTGGTGGTGCACGCGGACAACGCTGAGTACCTCCCCACGCTGCCGGACGGCGCCTTCACACTCATTTACGTCGATCCGCCGTTCAACACGGGCAGACCGCAGACGCGCCAGGAAACCCGGATGGTGGTCAACGCCGGCGGCAGCGGGGACCGGGTGGGCTTCAAGGGCCGCTCCTACGACACCATCAAGGGCGCCCTGCACCGCTACGACGACGCGTTCAGCGACTACTGGTCCTTCCTGGAACCCAGGCTGGTGGAGGCGTGGCGCCTGTTGGCCGATGACGGAACCCTGTACCTGCATTTGGACTACCGCGAGGTGCACTACGCCAAGGTCATGCTGGACGCCATCTTCGGCCGGGAGTGCTTCCTGAACGAGATCATCTGGGCCTACGACTACGGCGCACGGGCAAAAAACCGGTGGCCCACCAAGCACGACAACATCCTGGTGTACGTGAAGAACCCGTCGAAATACCACTTTGACAGCGCCGAGGTGGACCGCGAACCGTACATGGCCCCGGGGCTGGTGACCCCTGCCAAGCGTGAACTGGGCAAGCTGCCCACCGACGTCTGGTGGCACACCATCGTCTCGCCTACCGGCAAGGAAAAGACCGGCTACCCCACGCAGAAGCCGGAAGGCCTGGTCCGCCGGGTGGTCGCTGCCTCCAGCCGGCCCGGTGACTGGTGCCTGGACTTCTTTGCCGGCTCCGGCACCCTGGGGGCAGTTGCCGCCAAACTTGGCCGGAAGTTCGTGTGCGTGGACCAGAACCAGCCTGCCATCGACATCATGGCCAAGCGGCTCGGCGCCTCCGCCACCCTTACCTCGTTCCAGCCCAACTAACCCTTCAGAGGGGCTGGGAGGTCAGGGGCGGACGACGGCGGCCCCGGTGCCCAGTTCCTCGATCCTGGCCAGCATGTCCGGCGCCGTGACGTTTTCCCCGAGCAGGTTGGGCTTGCCGGTGCCGTGGTAATCGGAGGAGCCGGTGATCAGCAGGTCATGGCTGGCCGCCAGCCTGCGCAGGAAGTCGCGGCCCTCTTCCGGGTTGTCCCGGTGGTCGATCTCCAGGCCCGCCAGGCCGGCGTCGATCATGTCGTGGTAGGTGCGCTCCCCTACGATCCGTCCCCTGGAAGAGGCCACCGGATGGGCAAACACGGGTACGCCGCCGGCGGCACGGACCAGTTCGACGGCGGTGGCCGGGTCCGGTGCGTAGTGGGGAATGAAGTACCGGGACCGCGAGGTGAGGATGGAGGCGAAGGCCTCTGAACGGTCCTCCACCACGCCGGCGGCGACGAGGGCGTCGGCGATGTGCGGCCGGCCAAGGGTGGCGCCGGGTGCGACGTGGTGGATGACGTCATCCCAAGTCAGCGGGTAGTCCTCGGCAAGGATGGTGACCATCCTTTCGGCCCTGGTGTGCCGGGAATCCTTGGCCTTGGTGATTTCCTCCAGGAGGCCGGGATGGGTGGGATCATGCAGATAGCTCAGGAGGTGGACGCTGATGCCCTCCTCAGTCCGGCAGGAGACCTCCATTCCCGGGACGAGTGCCACGCCGTACGTTGACACGGCAGCCGTTGCCTCCGCCCAGCCTGCCGTTGAATCGTGGTCGGTCAGGGCAACGACGTCCAGGCGCGCGCGGGCGGCAGATGCCATGACATCCGTGGGTGTTTCGGTACCGTCGGAAACATTGGAGTGGGCATGCAGGTCAATCCTCACTGGTCCAGCGTAGTGGACAGCAGGCAAGGGGGCCGGGCTCCTGTTCGCATAGCCGGGACGCTGGTGAGACGATGGTGCCGTGAACGATGCCGAAAACACCCAAAACTCTGCTGCCCAGCCGCTGGAGGAGCGCGTCAACAACCGCTCACAGCGGCCCAGTTCCACCGCCTTCAAGGCCTTCATGGCCAGCAACTGGGCGCCGTCCAGCCAGGAACTCCCCCCGAGGGATGCTGTCGCCGGCTACGCCGCAACCCGGCGCGCGGCGATCTCCGTACTGTTCAAGGGCGAACGCCTGGTCATCCCCGCCGGGCCGCCCAAGGTCCGCTCCAACGACTGCGACTACCGCTTCCGGCCGCATTCCGGCTTCGCCCACCTGACCGGGCTCGGCCTGGACCACGAGCCCGATGCCGTCCTGATCCTGGAACCGGTTGAAGAGGGACAGGGCGACGACGGCGGGAACCACCGGGCCACGCTGTACTTCCGGCCGCTGGCCGGCAGGGACACGGAACGGTTCTACGCGGACTCCCGCTCCGGCGAGTTCTGGATCGGGGCCCGGCCTACCTTGGAGGAATTCGAGGCGCGCCTGGGACTGGCTACCGCGCACATCGACCAACTGGAAACGGCCATCACCAAGGACGTGGGTGCCCCGGAAATCGGCGGCATCTCCATCCGCCTGGTCCGCAAGGTTGATGAGAACATTGACGCACTCGTGGACACGGCCCGCTACAACACCGCCAAGGACCCGGAGAACCTGGACCTGGGAGTCCTGGACGCCCTGGACGAGAAACTCAGTGAGGCCCTCGCCGAACTGCGCCTGCTCAAGGATGAGTGGGAGATCGAGCAGATGAAGATTGCCGTCTCCGCCACCGTTGAAGGTTTTGAAGAAGTAGTCAAGGCACTGCCGCGGGCCCTCACGCATGCCCGCGGTGAGCGGGTGGTGGAAGGAGCCTTCTTCGCCCGCGCCCGCGAAGTAGGCAACGAACTGGGCTATGACACCATCGCAGCTTCAGGGAACAACGCCACCGTGCTGCACTGGACCCGCAACACCGGCCGCATCCACGCCGGCGAGCTCCTGCTCCTGGACGCCGGCGTCGAGGCTGACTCGCTCTACACCGCGGACATCACCCGGACCCTTCCGGCCAGCGGCAGCTTCAGCGATATCCAGCGCAAGGTCTACCAGGCCGTCCTCGATGCTGCCGACGCCGGCTACGCCGCCGCCCAGCCGGGAACCAAGTTCCGTGACATCCATACCGCCGCCACTACGGTCCTGGCCGAGCGCCTGTCCGAATGGGGCATCCTGCCCGTCAGCGTGGAGGAAGCGGTCAGCCCGGAAGGCCAGCAGCACCGCCGCTGGATGCCGCACGGAACCAGCCACCACCTTGGACTGGACGTGCACGACTGTGCACAGGCCAGGCGCGAACTCTATCTCGACGGCATCCTCACCGAAGGCATGGTCTTCACCATTGAGCCCGGCCTGTACTTCAAGAAGGAAGACCTGGCGATCCCCGAGGAATACCGCGGCATCGGCGTCCGGATCGAGGACGACATCCTCATGACTGCCGATGGCCCCGTCAACCTCAGCGCAGCGCTGCCGCGGAAGCCGGAGGATGTGGAGGACTGGATGGCCGGCATCTACCGGACCGAAGAAGCCTGAGAGGTCAGAAGCAACAAAGAAGCGGGACCGCCGGATTCTTGAACTGGTCCCCGAAAGTTGGACTGGCCAAGTAAGAGCCTAAGCCGCAAGGGCCTGAGCACGGTATTGCACCGGGCTCAGGCCCTTGAGTTTTGTTGAGATTCTGTCGGTGTTGTACCAGCGGATGTAGTCATGCAGCGC
>DATIMT010000149.1:0-8483 GCA_035475035.1 Arthrobacter sp. | reverse complement strand
TGGACACTGACAAATCCACCCCCAGCGAAGGGCTCCCCTTGATCACCTTGCAGCGCCGCCAGCTTGTTGGCCACGACATCCTCCTGGCCCGCCACGGAAACCACATCTCCTCCATGCGGGTGGACCGCAGCAACGGCAGGGTCGTTGCCCTGCTCGATGACGGCAGCCTGGACAGCGCGCCCAACCTGATCGCACCGGACCTCCAGCTTCCCCAGACCGTGCGGAGTGTCCTGCGCGAGGACTGGAAGGTCCTGACCGCCTGGGCCGGCGCGGCTGCCCTGATGGGCGGTTTGATGACCGCAGCAGCGGTGGTCCTGGGAACCACTGCGGATCCGGCCATGCTTGAGGCCTTCACCGCGTACTCCGCATACTGAAACCTGCTGCCGGGATAGGCTTCTCAGCCCAGCAGTAAGCCCTGCAGGAGCCACCAGATCCCGGCCATCACCACTCCGCCGAAGAGCGAGCCCGCCACCACCTGGGCCAGGGAGTGCGCCCGCAGAACCACCCGGGACCAGCTGACGGCCGGGATGAGGAGCAGCAGCGGAGCCCATGCAGCGCCGAGCATCAGCACGGATACGACGGCGGCACAGGACATGGCAGCGGCGTGGCCGCTCATTTTCCAGAATGGGCTGACGGCGGCCAGCACGGCCACCCCTCCCACCACCGCCAGGACCATCGCGGTGACGCTTTGCGGCGCGTTCACGGCTCTCAACACCAGCAGTCCGAGAGCGATGCAGCCCAAAGCCATGAGGAGCACAGGGGCACGCTGCTTCCGGTCGCTGACGTGATGGTCCGTGACCTTCCCCAGCCTGACCAGGACCAGCAGCACGCACAGCGGCAGCACGCAGACAAACAGTGCCGCCAGCGCACCGTAACCCATGGTCCCGGGAAATCCATCCTCCGCCAGCGGACTGAGCAGCAGCTGGATGCTGACCACCACCGGAGGCTGGAAAACCTCCGTCACCCACTTCGCAGTGCGGTTTTTGGCGCGGATCGAGGCGCTGCCTACCGTCATGTCCTGTTCCAGGAGGCCTAGTCCAGGAGGAGCGCGGGCTCTTCCAGGATGGCCGCGACGTCGGCCATGAAGCGGGCGGATAGGTCACCATCCACCACGCGGTGGTCGAAGGACCCTCCCAGCGTGGTGATCCAGCGCGGAATCACCTCACCGTCCAGGACCCACGGCTTCTGCTTGATGGTTCCGAAGGCAACGATGGCCACCTCGCCCGGATTGATGATGGGCGTGCCCGTGTCGATGCCCAGGGCGCCGATGTTGGTGATGGTGAGCGTGCCGCCCTGCATCTGTGCCGGCTGCGTCTTCCCGGCCCTGGCGGTGGTGGCCAGGTTGTTCAGTGCCAACGCCAGCTCCTTCAGGGACAGGTCCTGCGCGTTCTTGATGTTGGGAACCATCAAACCGCGGGGTGTGGCTGCGGCAATGCCGAGGTTCATGAAGTGCTTGACGTGGATTTCCGCGGTGTCGGAGCCCTCGTTGTCCACCCACGATGCGTTCACGCTGGGATTCCTGGCAGCGGCCCAGATGACGGCCTTGGCCAGGATGAGGAGCGGCGAGACCTTGATGCCCTCGAAGTCCCGGGACGCCTTCAGCCTTTTGACGAACTCCATGGTGCGGCTGGCATCAACGTCCACGAAGATGCTGACATGCGGCGCAGCGAATGCGGATTCCACCATGGCCTTCGCCGTGGCCTTGCGGACGCCCTTGACCGGGATGCGCTCCACCCGCTGGTCCTGCGGCTTCCCGGCCTTGCCCCAGAAGCCGTCGGCCTTGTCCAGTTCGGCGTCGCGCTGCGCCTGGTAGCTGACCAGGTCCTCGCGCGTCACTTCCCCGCGTGAACCGGTGGCAACCACGTCCGCGAGGTCGATGCCCAGGTCCCGGGCGATCTTGCGGACCGGCGGCTTGGCCAGCACCCGGTTGACCAGTCCGGTGATGGTGCCGCCGAAGGTCGGGCGGGTGTCGACGGCGGCAGGTGCGTCGGCGGACACCGCAGCGGGCGAGTGGGGCTGGACAGGCTCCACCGCCGGGGCGTTCACCGTCACGGAGGCCGCAGCCGGTGCCGCTTTCCGCGGACGGCGCTTGACGGCGTCGGCCTTGGGACCCGAGCCCACCAGGGGACCGCCGGGCAGGGCACTGCCGCCGGTGCCGCCGTCGGGCGTAATCTCCTCCGCCGCATCCACCGGAAGCCTGCCATAGAGCGGCTGCGCAGGCGTTGCAGGGGCAGGTGCCTCCGGGGCGCCGGCTGCCTCAGGGGCGCGGACGTCCGCGGGCGTGGGGTCACCGGAAACCTCGTCGCTGACGCTGATGATGGCGGTCCCGACGTCGACCGTCACCCCTTCCTCCACGAGCAGTTCCGAGACGGTCCCGGCGAACGGGGACGGCAGTTCCACGATGGACTTGGCGGTTTCGATCTCACACAGGACGTCATTGATGGCGACGGCGTCACCTGGCTTGACCTTCCACGAGACGATCTCCGCCTCCGTGAGGCCCTCGCCGACGTCGGGCAGGTTGAACTTGTTCAGGGTCATGGTGTCCTCAGTAGGAGAGGGCGCGGTCCAGCGCCTCCAGGATGCGGTCGATGTCCGGAAGGTAGTCTTCCTCCACCTTGGCAACGGGGTACGGCATGTGGAATCCGCCCACGCGGATCACCGGTGCCTCAAGCGAGTGGAAGGCACGTTCGCTGATGCGGGCCGCGATCTCGCCGCCGATCCCACCGAACGTCGGTGCCTCGTGCGCCACGATCAGCCGGCCGGTCTTCTGCACGGAAGCGGTGACGGTGTCGAAGTCGATCGGGGAAATTGAGCGGAGGTCGATGACCTCAACGTTCCTGCCGTCTTCCGCTGCCGCGTTGGCGGCGGCGAGGGCCACCGGAACAAGGGGGCCGTAGGCGACGATGGTGGCGTCCGTACCCTCCCGCAGGACATGGGCCTTGAACGGGTCTGCCGAGGCGCCGGGCGATTCAGTGTCCACCTCGCCCTTGAGCCAATAGCGGCGCTTGGGTTCGAAGACGATTACGGGGTCCTGGCAGTCCACGGCCTGCTGGATCATCCAGTAGGCGTCGTGCGGGTTGGACGGGGTGATGATCCGCAGGCCGGCGGTATGCGCGAAGAGCGCCTCCGGGGATTCCGAGTGATGCTCGATCGAGCCGATGCCGCCACCGTAGGGAATACGGATGACGACGGGCACCGTGAGGTTGCCGTTGCTGCGGGAGTGCATCTTGGCCAGCTGGGTGGTGATCTGGTTGAAGCCCGGGAAAACAAAGCCGTCGAACTGGATCTCGCACACCGGCAGGTAGCCGCTGAGGGCAAGCCCGATGGCCGTCCCGACGATGCCGGACTCCGCCAGCGGCGTATCCACCACACGGTCGGGTCCGAACTCGGCGATCAGACCGTCGGTGACCCGGTAGACGCCGCCCAGGGGGCCGATGTCTTCGCCCATGAGGAGCGTGCGCGGGTTGTTGCCGAGCGTCGCGCGGAGGCCTTCATTGATGGCCTTTGCAATGGTCATGGTGGTCATCAGTTGGCTGCCCCGTCTGTCGCTGCCTGGTGGTTCCCTGCCCCGCCCGCGGTTGGCTGATCGGCAAATCCTGCGCTGTACTCCTCGAACCAGGCCAGTTCCTCGGCCACCAGCGGATGGGCCTCTGCGTAGGTGTTGGCGAATGCGGTCCGGATGTCGGGGCTTTCAAGATCATGGGCGGTGCGCCGGACATAAGCGGCGAGCTCGTCGCCGTCGGCCTTGACCTTTGCGAAGAAGGCGTCATCCGCCAGGTCCTGGGAGCGGAGGTACTTTTCAAGGCGTTCGAGGGGGTCTTTGGCGCGCCATTGATCCTCCTCATCCGAGCCGCGGTATTTGGTGGGGTCGTCCGCGGTGGTGTGTGCGCCCACGCGGTAGGTGAAGGCCTCAATCAGCACTGGCCCCCCGCCCTGGCGGGCCCGCTCGAGGGCCCATTCCGTGACGGCGTGGACCGCGACGACGTCGTTTCCATCCACCCGGATTCCCGGGAACCCATAGCCCTTGGCACGGTCGGCAAGCGGCACCCGCGTCTGCACCGTGCTGGGCACCGAGATGGCCCAGTGGTTGTTCTGGCAGAAGAACACTACGGGCGCCTTGTAGGACGAGGCGAACACCATCGATTCGTGGACGTCCCCTTCGGAGCTGGCACCGTCACCAAAGTAGACCATGACGGCGGCTTTGGGTTCCTGCGGCTGGTCCGGGGCTGCGTTGGCCGCAGCCAGCTTCTGGTCCCGCTGCAGGCCCATGGCATAGCCCACGGCATGCGGCGTCTGCGCGGCAAGAACAAGGGTGTAGAGGTGGAAGTTGGTGTCCTTGGGGTTCCATCCACCGTTGGAAACCCCGCGGAACTGGCGGAGCAGTTCTGCCAGGTCAACGTTCCGGGTCAGGGCAACGCCGTGCTCCCGGTAGGTGGGGAAAATGTAGTCCTGCGGCTGGCTGGCACGGCCGGAGCCGATCTGGGCTGCCTCCTGCCCCGTCAGGGGTACCCACAGCGCCAGTTGGCCCTGCCGCTGCAGTGCGGTGGCTTCGACGTCGAACCGACGGATGGCCGCCATGTCCGCATAGAACCCGCGGAGCTTCCCGGCGTCGATCCGGCTGGCGTATTCGGAGAACACGGGGTCCTGCCCCATCACTCCGTCGGGGCCCAGCAGTTGGACCATCGGTTCGGCGGGCGCGCCGAGGACCGCCTCGGCTTCCGCCTCACGCTGGTCGTCTACCGCTGTTCCATCGAACTCGGTGGAAGGCAGATGAGTGCCCATACCGTCTCCTTGCTTGCCGCATCCGGATGCAATGCAAAATGTCGCTGGGATATATGCCGCTCAAGGAATACATTCTCCTTACGGCATATACATTGGCTTACTGATCCTAACTTTATCTTCGGTAAGTAGCGGGAGGCCTACTTGTTAAGTGCTAGGAACTTGCCGGCGCCTTTGTATAGTCGGCACACAACTGGAGGAAGCGGGTGTTGGCCTCGGCTTCCCCGATGCTGACCCTGACGCCCTCGCCGGGGAATGCCCGCACCGAGAGGGCCCGCGTCCCCGCCAGCTCTGCAAAGGCTGCGCTTTCGGCGCCAAGTGCGAGCCACACGAAGTTGCCCTGGGCGTCAGGTACGTCCCATCCAAGTTCCCGGAGACCGGCCGTTACCCGTTCCCGCTCATCCACGAGATTTTGTACCCTTTCCACAACCTGGGCGTAATTCTCAAGGGAAACAGTTGCTGCTTTTTCGGCTATTTGGGAGACGGCGAACGGTGTTGCGGCAACCCGGAGGTACTGGGTCAGTCCGGGCTGGGAGACGCTGTAGCCAACGCGAAGGCCGGCCAGGCCGTGCGCCTTGGAAAAGGTCCGGAGCACCACCACGTTGGGAAACCTGCGGTAGAGATCGATTCCATCCACTGCGTCCTGCGCCCTGACAAATTCCTGGTAGGCCTCATCGATAACCACCACGACGTCGGCTGGCACGGACCGGATGAAGGCCTCCGTTTCGGCTGACGTGAGGGTCGGCCCAGTGGGGTTGTTGGGCGTACAGAGAAGGATGACCTTGGTGCGGGCACTGACCGCGGCCGCCATTGCTTCCAGGTCATGCCGCCCGTCCGCCGTCACGGGGATGCGCACGCTCTCGGCTCCTGCCAGGCCCACGCTGATCGGGTACGCCTCAAAGGAGCGCCAGGCATAGATGACTTCGTCTGCCTTGCCGTCCTCGTTCTGGCCGGCAAAGGCTGCCAGGATCTGGTTCAGGGCACCCAGGCTTCCGGCCCCGGTGACGATGTCCTCAGCCGGTACGTCAAGGAATTCTGCGAGCGCCGCGCGGAGCTTGCTGCTCAACGGGTCCGGGTAACGGTTGAAGTCCGTTTGGCGGGCAATGGCGTCAAGCACGGCCGGAATCGGTGGCAGCGGGTTTTCGTTGGAGGAAAGCTTGTAGCTTGCCAGCCCGGTTACGGCGGCCGGCGGCTTTCCTGCAGCATAGCGGGGCAGCCGGTCCAGCACCGGGCGGGGTGCGATGCCGCCGGCCCTGGTCTCAGATGAAGTCATGGCTTCTAGCCTACGTCCAAGCCCCCATAGGGGTCCGGGAGCGAAGCACCGAAATTCAGGGCCAGCCGCCAGGCTGTTCCCGGGACCATATGGAAGCATGGTGGCATGGGTTCATTCATCCTCCGGGTCATCGTCAATGCAGCGGCTCTTTGGGTAGCCAGTTGGATCCTGCCGGGAATGGACATCTCGAGCACGGCAGCATCCGATGCTGTGGCCCGGACCGGTATTTCGCAGGACACCGGGACCATTGGGATTGTCCTGGCGTACCTCTTTATTGGGCTCATCTTCGGCGTGGTGAACGCCTTCGTGCGGCCGTTGGTGAGGCTCCTGGCGCTGCCCATCACCATCCTGACGCTTGGCCTGTTCGCGGTCGTCATCAACGCCGCCATGCTGTACCTGACCGCATGGATCAGCAGCTACACGCCGGTGCACCTCACCATCGATTCCTTCCTCTGGACTGCGGTCCTGGCCGCGATCATCATCTCCCTGGTCTCCCTGGTGGCGGGTTTGCTGCCGGGCGGCCGGCGCTGACTCCGGGGTCCGTCCATCCAAGTAGGGGTGCGGGCGGAAACAGGTACGTAACAGGTGCTGTTTCGCTAAACAGGTGCCCAAACTTCAGTACCGGCCACCCATGACCCGCTGGGGACAGGCCGCCTAGGCTGCAAATCAGGCCCCAACGGCCTTGTTGCTGTCAGTTCCGAAAGCGGGGGCCCACGAATGAAGCCCATAAGAATCCTGCTTGCCGCCTGCCTGCTTTTCGCATGGCAGGCAGGCCCGGCACACGCAGACGCCGAATCAGGGTCGGTGCCGCAGGCCGCCGCTGCGCTTGGGAACGATATCTCCTGGCCCCAGTGCGGCCGTGACCTGCCCGCACCGCCTGCATTCGCCATCGTGGGCGTCAACGGAGGACGGCCGGACACCGTCAACCCGTGCTTGGGTGCTCAACTGGCATGGGCGGACCGGACTTCGGATGCAACCGGAGGAACCCCGGCGGCGGTGTACGTGAATACCGCCGCAACAGGGCCTGTGGAGTCATTGTGGTGGCCGGCAGGCAACACCTACCGCGGCACGGATATCAGTAACCCCTATGGCGAGTGCGACGGCACACAGTCTCCGGCCTGCACGTACGTCCACGGGTACGCCATGGCCGTCAATGATGTGGCGATCCTGCAGGAATCGGGCGGCGGGGTGCGGCACATGTGGTGGCTGGATGTTGAAACCGGGAACAGCTGGCTCTGGGACCAGGCCGCCAATGCTGCCGAGCTGGAAGGCATGACGGCGTACCTGGAGAGCACGGGGGCAGAAGTCGGGATCTATTCCACGGCATATCAGTTCGGCGTAATCGTGGGCGAGGTGAGTCCCGGCAGCAACCTGCACCGACTTAAGAGCTGGCTGGCGGGTGCGGCATCCACATCGTCTGCCCAGGAATACTGCGCGGCTGCGGCGCTGACGTCCGGCGGGGTGGTCGCACTGACCCAGTTCACGGAAAACGACCTTGATTACAACTACCGGTGCCCCGCCGCCGTGCCTGCACCGGCTCCGCAGCCGGCCCCACCGGCCGCCCCGAATCCGGAAAAGCCGCGCGGCAATGCCTACGCTGAGATGCACGCCGCCCAGATCGCATGAGCCCTGAGTCTGGCGCCGTGGGCAGGTAGCTACTTGGCACCTGGCTGCGTCCGACCGGAAAAGGGATCCCTGCGGTCCATTGGCGGAGCAGGCGGAGGTGTCTTCGTCAAGGAAAATCGGGTGGCAGTGGCAGCTCCGCCGGCTCCCAGCACCGCACCCAGCACAGCCGTGGACTGCACCAAAGACGGGTCTTTGCTCGCCACCACCAGACTGCCGGCCTCCTCATATCCGCCGAGTCGATGCCCAGGCCCCAGGCCGGCATTTTCTCCCCCGCGCACGTACAGATCGTTGGTCACCGTAACGGTGACCTGATTCCTGGTGTCCCGGTTTGGCAAGCCATCGCTGCCGGGCACCCAATCCGTGCGGTGTTCCAGGTGCAGGGTTCTGACATCGTCCGGAGGAATTATCCGTGAAATGGGCGAGCCGGCGGTCAGTACATATTTCAGGCGGTACTCCTTCAGGAAGTCCTCATCCGACCCCAAATTCATGGCGTGGATGCCACCCTGGCTGTAGCCCACGGCAACCACCTCCGCTCCCGGCTCCGCACCGGACGCACGCAACGCCTGAAGCACAGCGGCGTTCACCTGCCCGGAACTGTTGCCCATGCCATCGACAATTCCGCCCAGGTCGAATGGATTGGTTCCGCCGTCTTCGTCCTTCACTTGAGTTCCGGGAATGACCACCACATAAGCCTTCCCGCCCTTGTTCTCCACCTCAATTACCTCAATGAAGCCGCTGCCGCGTTCTTCAAGCAGCCTGACCCGCTCCAACAGCCCGGCCGGCGTCGGATCGAGATCGATGTGCA
>DATIMT010000148.1:0-13257 GCA_035475035.1 Arthrobacter sp. | reverse complement strand
GGGGAGACCAAAACCGCCGACGACGTCCTGGCCTTCGCCTACTAGCAGAGGAAACAAACAATGGAACTGCTTCCCACCATATGGTTCATCGCCATCGCGGTGCTGTGGACGGGCTACCTCTTCCTGGAGGGCTTCGACCTGGGCGTCGGGATGCTGATGAAGCTCTTCGCCCGCAACAATACGGAGCGCCGGGTGCTGCTGAACACGATCGGACCTGTCTGGGACGGCAATGAAGTGTGGCTGCTGACCGCCGGGGGCGCCACCTTCGCCGCTTTTCCCCTCTGGTACGCATCGCTGTTCTCCGCGCTGTACCTTCCTTTGCTGGTGGTCCTGCTGGCCCTGATCTTCCGCGCGGTGGCGTTCGAATACCGCGGCAAGGTGGACACGGAGCGCTGGCGGAACCGGTGGGACTGGGCGATCGCGCTGGGCTCCTTCTTCGCCGCCTTCGGTGTGGGCGCCGCGCTGGCCCTCACCACCACCGGCCTTCCGCTGAACTCCAACGGCGACCGCGAAGGCGGGGCCATGGCCTGGTTCAGCGGCTACGCCCTGCTGGGCGGTATCGCCGTGGTGGGGTTCGCACTGCTCCACGCCCTGGCATTCCTGGCCCTCAAGACCGACGGAGAGGTAAGGCACCGGGCCCGCCAGTGGTTCGTACGGCTCCTGCCGGTCCTGCTCCTGCCCATCGCAGCATGGGCCCTCGCCATCCAGTTCCTCGACGGCAAGCCCTGGACCTGGGCCGCCGTCGTCCTGGCCGTTGGTGCTGCCGTCACTGCCTGGCTGCTGGCCCGGAAGGGCTCCGAAGGCAGGTCCTTCCTGGCCCTGGGCGCCTTCCTGGTCCTGGGCACCGCGTCCATCTTTGGGGCAGTGTTTCCGGTGGTGCTGCCCTCCACCCTGGACAGCGCCTATGACCTCACCATTTCCAACGCTTCATCCTCGGACTACACTCTGGGCCTTATGAGTATCGTGGCGGCCTTTGGCCTTCCACTGGTCATTGCCTACCAGGCCTGGACCTACTGGGTCTTCCGCCGCCGTGTCAGCGCCGCCCACATCCCGGAAGCCCACAGCTTCCTGCCCGCGGTGGCTGCCCGGGCGTTCACCACCAAGGGCTGACGTGCGGCCAACCTTCCCCTCCGGTCCGGCAACCCGTTCGGCGATCTATTGGTTGGGACTCCTAGCGGCCCTCAAAGCCTTGTCCCTGGTCCTCATCGGCCAGGCGGTGGCCTCCGTCCTGGCAGGGCTCGTGGCCGGGAATCCTGCCTGGGCGACCCAGATCACGGCCGGTCTCGCCGGCGTCGCGCTCCGCTCCCTGACCGTCTGGGGCCAGGCCGTCGCTGCCCGCCGGGCGGCGCTGGGGGTCAAGGAAGAGCTCCGCGCGGAACTCCTCGAACGGGCCCTGCGAACTGGTGTTCGCGGATCCGGTCCGGGCGACGGCGGCCTGGCGGTGCTGGCAACCCGCGGCCTGGACGCCCTCGACAGCTACTACACCCAGTTCCTTCCGGCGCTGGTCAACTGCGCCGCCGTGCCGCTGCTGCTGGGGGCACGGATCCTCTTCGCGGACTGGGTCAGCGCGCTGGTCATTGTGCTGACCGTGCCCCTGATCCCGCTGTTCATGGTGCTCATCGGCCGGTACACCGAGGACGGCGTCCGGCAGGCCCAGGCCTCGTTGTCCCGGCTGTCCGCCCACATGCTCGAGCTCGCCAAGGGCCTGCCGGCCCTGGTGGGGCTGGGCCGGGCCAGCGCCCAGCGCAGGGCCCTGGAAGAAATCTCCGAGGAGTACCGCTCCCGCACCATGGGCACCCTGCGGACCGCGTTCCTGTCCGCGTTGGCATTGGAACTCATTGCCACCATTTCGGTGGCCGTGGTGGCCGTCTTTATCGGCGTCCGCCTGGTCCACGGCGATATGCCGCTCGAAGCGGGCCTGCTGGCGCTCCTCCTGGCACCGGACTGCTACCTTCCGCTGCGCGAGCTGGGGACCGCCCATCATGCCAGCGACGACGGCCGGGTGGCCCTCGCCGAAACAGCCGCCGTGACCCGTGCCCCTGAAGCAACACCCCTGCCGGCGGCCAAGGCCGGCCGGCCCGGTGCCCCGCTCGAAGTAAGGGGGCTCACCGTGACATATGCCGGACGGTCCGGAGCCGCCGTCGGGCCCCTCACTTTCACCGCACCGCAGGACAGGATCACCGCCCTGGACGGCCCCAGCGGCGCCGGAAAGAGCACGGTCCTGGGCGTGCTGGCCGGAACCATCGGCGACGGCGACGGGACCGGAATCAGCGGATCCATCAGCGGCCTGGACCGCCGAAAGGCAGCGTGGGTGCCGCAGCACCCCGTCATGGTGGCTGGAACCGTCCTTGAGGAGGTGCTGCTGTACCTGGCTGCGGACTCCGGCCGCGGCCCGTACCGGCCGGCCGCAGACCCCGCCGCTGAAGGGGCCGCCCGCCGCTGCCTTGAACGCGCCGGGGCCGCCCACCTGGCAGGAAAGCACCAGGCGGAGCTGAGCCCGGGTGAGCTGCGCCGCGTGGCGCTGGCCCGCGGGCTGGCCAGGATCGACGCCGGTGCCACCCTCCTGCTGCTGGACGAACCAACCGCTCACCTTGACGATGCTTCTGCGCTCGTCGTGGAGGACGCCATCCGGGGCCTCCGTGGGCAGGCCACCGTGATCCTGGTGGCCCACAACCAGCGCACCCGCCAGCTTGCAGACGTGGTGGTGCCGGTGGGAGTGGAGGGCCGGACCGCCGCGGCAGCACCGCACGACGGTGGCCCTGACCACGTCCTGCCCGCTGCATCGATGGGAAGCCCCGCCACGGGAGATACCGCCGTGGGCAGCGCCGGCACCAATAATGCCGACATCAGTGGTCGCGTCCAGGCGCCCCGCGTCCAGGCTGCCCCCGGCGCTGCCCGCCTCCTGGCGGCCCTCCTGGCACCGGTGCGGGGCAGGTTCGCGGCCGCGGCTTTCGTAGGCACCCTGGCGGCCGTCTTCGCCGTCGCGCTTTCCGGCCTTTCCGGCTGGCTCATCATCCGGGCCAGCGAACAGCCGCCCATCCTCTACCTCCTGACCGCCATCGTCGGAGTGCGGTTCTTCGGCATCGGCCGGGCCGTCTTCCGCTACTGGGAGCGGCTGCTGCTGCACGACGCCGTCTTCGCTGCCCTGACCCGCCTGCGCGGCCGGCTCTGGGAGTCCCTGAGCCGGAGGGCGTTGTCGCTGCGCCGGCTCCTGCAGGGCGGCAATGTGCTGGGCACGGTCATTGACGACGTCGACACGGTCCGCGACCTCCTGCCACGCGTGGTCCTGCCGCCCGTCACGGCGCTCGCGGTGTCCGTCCTGGCCGTGGCCGCCACCGGTGTCCTGGTTCCAGCCGCCCTTCCCGCAGTGGCCGGAGCAGCCATCATTGGGCTGCTGCTCGCGCCCGCGGCAGCCCTCTGGGGCGACCGCAAATCGGCCAGCGCGGAGCAGTCACTGCGCTCCGGCGTCCTGCGCCGCGTCACCGCAGCGCTGGACGCGCGGGCCGAACTGCATGCAAACGGCGTGGCACCGCGCGTGCTTGAGGCGCTGCTCGCGGAGGACAGGGAGGCCACGCGGGCGTCCCAGCGTTCCACCTGGGCTGACGGGCTGGGGCATGCCGTTGCCACGGCCGGCTGCGGCGCCGGGGCGCTGGCCGCTGCGTGGCTGGCGGCTCCGGGAGTCCTGGCGGCCCAGGTTGCCCCCGCCACTGCGGCCGTGGTGGTCCTCCTGCTGCTCGCGCTGGTGGAACCGTACGCGGCAATGACGACGGCGGTGCGCCAGTTCCCCGCGCTCCGTGCCGTAATGCGGAGGGTGGGGGAGTCGGGGGCCCTTGACGCCGGTTCAGCCGCGGCCGGTATGTCCTCCGCCGGCCCATCCTCCGATGGCCTGCAGGCAGTTCCTGCCAGGGACGGTGGAGTTCCGGGCGTTGAGCTGGTGGACCTGGCCGCCGCATGGCCGGGCGGTTCGCCGGTCTTCTCCGCCGTAGACGCCGTGGCAGCGCCCGGGCGCTGGCTGGCCGTCACGGGACCGTCGGGGTCGGGAAAGTCCACCTTGTTGTCGGTGCTGCTGGGTTTCCTGCCGCCGGCGGCAGGCCAGGCGCGGGTCACGGGCCGGGCGGCGTGGTGCCCGCAGGAGGCGCACCTTTTCGACTCCACCATCCGCGGCAACCTGCTATTGGGCCGCCCGTCCGGGAACGGCTCCCCAACCGTGCCGGACGATGAGGTGGGGGCCGTCCTGGCCGCCGTCGGACTCACCGGGCTGGTGCGCCGGCTCCCGGCGGGGCTGGACACCCGGATCGGTCCCGGCGGTGCCTTCCTGAGCGGCGGCGAGCGCCAGCGGCTTGCTGTGGCGCGGACCCTGCTGACAGGTGCGGAGGTGATCCTGCTGGATGAGCCCACGGCGCACCTGGACGCGGAGTCTGCTGCGGCCATGATGGCGGACCTGCGTGCGGGACTGCGGGACCGCACCGTGGTGCTGGTCACCCACAACCCCGCGGACATCAGGGCGGAGGACGCACGGCTGGACCTTTCAGCGTGTGCCGGGCAGCCCTCGCTGGCCCGCTCCCGCTAGGAACTTTCAGCCGTTGACGTCGTGGAGGTGATGGACGACGTCGTGCAGGAAGTACTGGGCGAGCGTGAGGACGGTGAACTCCGAGCCGTTGCTGCGCAGCCCCTTGCGTCCCCAGTCCTCTTCCGGGACGCGGGCGAAGGATTCGGCGGCCTGGTGTCCTTCGGCGGCGAGTTCGGCACCCACCACGGACGGATCGGCATTGGGGTAGTCCTTCTCCTCAGCGGTCCGGTCCTGGTCCCAGTTCTCGAACCGCGCGTCGTCGGAGGCCAGCATCAGGTTCAGCCGCTGGTCGAAGAGGGCGAAGACGTCCCGCACGTGGCACGCGTACTCCAGTGCGGACCACGTGTGGTCGTTGGGTCGCTGCGCCGCGTCCGGCCGGCGGAGGACGGCCCGCCAGCGGGGGATCATGCTTTCGATGCTGCCGGGAACCGTGGCCGGCGTGGCCGTTGACGCATCGAAGGAACATTCCGGGCAGGGGCGGGACAGGACCCAGGTCCAGTCCTTTTCATCAGGGACGATAGGCATGGGAGCAGTCTAAGCGGTAAGGCGCGCCAGGCTGAGGGACCTGCGGCAGGCCCGGGAGGAGCTTGCCGAAGGAGCGCTATTCTTCCCCTGCAGGTCCGTCCGTCCATGCCATGGACGCGCCCACCACGTCCACGGCCTGGGAGAGCGGAACGCCCGAGCCGTCACGGCGGCCATGCTCCTGCGGGAGTGACCGTGCCACTCCGGCGGATGACGCGGCCTTGGCCGGCCCGTGTCCCGCCCAGGCCAGCAGCAGCGTGTCCTCGCCCTTGAGGAACCGGTGCGACCGGACCCCGGCGGTGGCGCGCCCCTTTGCCGGATATTCGGAGAATGCCGTGACCTTGGCCGTGCCGGGGGCGGTGCCGGGAAGGGCTCCGTTGGTACCGGCGATGGTCACCACGACGGCGGCTTCGTCCTTGGGCTGGACGGCACCGAAGAAGATTACCTGGTCACCCGCGGCGAGTTTGATCCCCGCCATGCCACCGGCAGTGCGCCCCTGGGGACGAACGGCGGATGCGGGGAACTTCAGCAGCTGCGCCTCCCTGGTGAGGAACACCAGCTCGGCGTCATCGTCACCGGCAGGAGCCACGCCCACCACGAAATCCTTGTCCTTGAGCGTGATGACTTCCCAGTCTTCGCGGTTCAGCGGGTAGTCCGGCTGGACGCGCTTCACCACGCCCTGGGCCGTGCCGACGGCCAGGACCTCGTCCAGGCGCACGAATGCCACCAGGGTTTCGCCCTTCACCAGGGTGAGGAACTCCTTGGCAGGAACACCGCCAGCCAGGTTGGGCAGCCCGTTTACCGGCGGCAGGACCGGCATGTCCATGACCTGGAGCCGGAGCATGCGGCCCAGCGAGGTGATGGCCGCGATCTCGCCGCGGGCCGACGTCTTCACCACCGAGGTGTACACATCATGCTTGTTCCGGGGCCCTGCCTCGGCAAGCGGGTCCTGGTTGCTGGTACGGGCCACCTGGCCGGACGCGGTGAGGATGGCCCAGCAGGGATCGTCGGCGATCTCCAGCGCCAGCGGTGCGGCCTTGCCCTTCCTGCCGTTGGCTCCCACAAGTTCGGCGGAGGCTACGGTGGGGGACACGGCCTCGGACTCCAGCAGCACGGTGCGGCGCGGAGTCCCGTGGTCCTCGGCGATCACGGCGAGTTCATCTGATACCACCGTGCGGAGCAGTTCCTCGGAGTCCAGGATGGCCTGCAGCTCGGCGATCTCGCGGCGGAGCTCGTCCTGCTCCTTCTCCAGCTCGATCCGGGAGTATTTGGTGAGCTGGCGGAGGCGCAGTTCCAGGATGTAGTTGGCCTGGACCTCGGTGAGGTCGTAGATGGACATGAGCCGCTCGCGGGCTGCCGCTGCCTCGTCCGAGGAACGGATGATCTGGATGACCTCGTCGATGTCCACGATGGCGATGAGGAGGCCCTCCACCAGGTGCAGCCGGTCCTTCTTCTTCCCCAGCCGGAAGACGGTCCGGCGCCGGACCACATTGATGCGGTGGTTCACGTACACGGACAGCAGGTCCACCAGGCCCAGCGTCTGCGGCTGGCCGTCCACCAGCGTGACGTTGTTGATGCCGAAGGAATCCTCCATGGGCGTGTACCGGTAAAGCTGCTGCAGGACTGCGTTCGGATTGAACCCGTTCTTGAGCTCGATGACCAGCCGCAGCCCATGCTTGCGGTCGGTCAGGTCCACGACGTCGCTGATGCCGGTCAGCTTCTTGGCGTTGACGGCATCCTTGATCTTCTCGATCACCTTTTCCGGGCCCACCATGTACGGCAGTTCGGTGACCACCAGGCCGGTACGGCGCGCGGACAGCTGCTCCACCTCCACCTTTGCCCGGGTCTTGAAGGAACCGCGGCCGGTGGCGTAGGCGTCGCGGATGCCGTCCAGGCCAACGATCCGGCCGCCGCTGGGCAGGTCCGGGCCCGGGACGAAGCGCATGAGGTCATCCAGCGTCGCGTCCGGGTGGGCGATCAGGTGCCGGGCGGCGGAGATGACTTCCACCAGGTTGTGCGGGGCCATGTTGGTGGCCATGCCGACGGCGATGCCCGTGGCGCCGTTGACCAGCAGGTTGGGGAACGCGGCGGGCAGGACGTCCGGCTGGGTCAGCTGGTTGTCGTAGTTGGGGACGAAGTCCACCACGTCTTCATCGAGGTGGTTGGTGAGCGTGAGGGCGGCGGCCGCCAGCCGGGCCTCCGTGTACCGCGGTGCTGCCGGGCCGTCGTCGAGCGAGCCGAAGTTCCCGTGCCCGTCGATCAGCGGCAACCGGAGCGAAAAGTCCTGCGCCATGCGCACCATGGCATCGTAGATGGCGGCGTCGCCGTGCGGGTGCAGCTTGCCCATGACCTCGCCCACCACGCGGGCGCTCTTGACGTGGCCGCGGTCCGGCCGCAGCCCCATGTCGCTCATCATGTACAGGATGCGGCGCTGTACCGGCTTGAGCCCGTCCCGGGCGTCGGGGAGCGCCCGCGAGTAGATCACCGAGTAGGCATACTCCAGGAAGGAGCCTTCCATCTCGGAGGTGACGTCGATATCGACGATGTTCTCCGTGTAGGGGGTGGTGTCCACGGGAGGGGCTGAACTTTGGCGGCGGGCCATGGGTTTGGTAAATCCTTCTGGGGTTACTGCGCAGCCTTTGGGGTGTGCTGCGATAGTTTTTGGCTAGGCTAAGCCTATGGTGGATCAGCCCGGGGACGGCGAATATCCGGAACATTGGGAAGCCGATGTCGTCCTGCGTGACGGCGGAACAGCGCACCTTCGGCCCATCCACCCGTCGGACGCGGACGCTGTGCAGGCCTTCCACACCGGACAGTCGCAGAATTCAATCTACATGCGCTTCTTTGCGTTCAAGGCCAGGTTGTCAGCCAAGGAGCTCAAGCGCTTCACGGAAGTGGACTACAAGGACCGGGTGGCGTTCGTCATCACGATCCACGGCGAAATCATGGGCATCGGCCGCTATGACCGGCTTGCCGATCCCACCGAAGCCGAAGTCGCCTTCAACATCGCTGACGCCCACCAGGGCAGGGGCATAGGCTCCATCCTGCTGGAGCACCTGGCTGCCGCCGCGCACGAAAACGGGATCCGGAAGTTCACCGCAGAGGTGCTGCCGGAAAACCGCAAGATGCTGATGGTCTTCTCCGACGCCGGCTACGACGTCAAGCGGCATTTCGACGACGGCGTCGTCAGCCTCGAGTTCAACATCGACCCCACGGAGAAATCGCGCGCCGTGATGGAATCCCGCGAGCACCGCGCTGAGGCGAGGAGCGTCCGGGAGCTGCTGGCGCCGTCGTCCGTTGCCGTGATCGGTGCCAGCCGCAAGTGGGGGACAGTCGGGTACCAGTTGCTGGAGCACATCATCGAGGGCGGCTTCCACGGCTCCGTCTACGCCATCAACCCCGAGGCGCTGGAGCTTGCGGGCATGATCTCCTACGGCAAGCTCTCCGAAGTACCCGAACCCGTCCAGCTTGCCATCATCGCGGTGCCCTATGAGGAGGTGTCCGGCGTCGTGGCAGAGTGCGCGGCGGCAGGCGTCAAAGGCGTCGTGATCTCTTCGGCGGGTTTCGCGGACGACGGCGGGCGCGGGCTCCTGCGGCAGCGTGCCCTGGTGCGCCAGGCCCGGGCGAACGGGATGCGGGTGATCGGTCCGGCGTCGCTGGGCATCGCCAACACCCACCCGGACGTGTCGCTGAACGCCTCGATGGCGCCCACCATGCCGCTGCGCGGCAGCCTCGGCCTGTTCAGCCAGTCCGCCGCCATCGGCGTCTCCCTTTATGCCGCTTCCAGCCGGCGCCGCCTTGGCCTGTCCAGCCTCCTCTCAGCCGGCAACAGGGCTGATGTTTCCGGCAACGACATGATGCAGTACTGGGAGGACGACGCCGACACCTCCGCCGTGGGCCTGTACCTGGAGTCGATCGGCAACCCCCGCAAGTTCTCCCGCATCGCACGGCGCCTGGCCCGGACCAAGCCGGTCATCGTCGCCAAGTCCGACACCATGGGGCTCCGGCTGCCGCCCGGGCATGCCGTCCGGACCACCCAGGCGCCGGCCGGTGCCCTGGACGCCATGCTGCGCCAATCGGGCGTGATCCGCGTTGAAACCGTGGAGGAGTTGGTGGATGTGGCCCAGGTGGTCTCCGGCCAGCCGCTTCCGGCCGGACCGGGCGTTGCCGTGTTCAGCAACTCGCAGGCCCTGGGCAACGTTGTGGCGGACAGCGCCGCCGCGCACGGGCTGGGAGTGGCCCAGGTGGTTTCCGGCCTGAACCTCGACACCGGCCAGTCCGTAGCCTTGCCCGCACTGCGGACGGCCCTCCTTGACGCCCTCGCCTCGGATTCCGTGCACGCCGCCGTCGCCGCACTGCTGCCGGCCCGCGGGCTGACCGCCGACGCCGTGGCGCAGGTCCTGGCGGAATGTTCGGCCACCGCGGGGAAACCCGTGGTGGCCGCCTTCACCGGCATCCTGGACCCGGCCATCCATGTGGAGGGCCTGGTGGGAGCAGGAGGATGTGTGGTGCCTTGCTTTTCCAACCCCGGCGCCGCCGTGGCCGCGCTCGCGGCCGTGGTCCGGTACGCGGAGTGGGCCGCCCGCGACCAGGGGCAGTTCGTCGAGCCCGCCGGCTGTGACCCCCGGCAGGCGGAGGCAGAGCTTGACGTCCTGCTGCGGGACGTCAACGGCGAACAGCTGAAGCAACTGGATCCCGCGGCCGCCGCTTCACTGCTGAGGCACTACGGCATCTCCGTCCTGCCCTCCACAGCGTTCACCACCCCGGATGAGGCCGTCGCGGCAGCAGATGCGCTGGGCTGGCCGGTGGTGCTGAAAACCACGGACCCCGCCCTGCGGCACCGGCTGGACCTTGGCGGGGTCCGCCTTGGCATCGAGGACGCCCAGTCACTGCGCCAGAATGTGGTGCAGATGCGGCGCGCGCTCGCAGCCTACGGTGACCCGGCCCTTGAAGTGCAGGCAATGGCGCCGGTGGGGCAGGCCTGTACCTTCCGCGCGATCGAGGATCCCTTGCTGGGTCCGGTCATCTCGTTCGGCCTCGCCGGGGACGCCGTCAATCTCCTGGACGACTGGGCCCACCGGGTGCCGCCGCTTTCCGCGGCCGACGTGCGCGACTTCATCCGTGCACCGCGGGCGTCCCGGAAGCTCTTCGGCTACCAGGGCCTGCCGGCCGTTGACGTGCAGGCGCTGGAGGACCTCGCCGGCAGGCTGGCGTGGATGAAGGACAACCACCCGGAGATCGCGTTGGTGGAGTTCAATCCCGTGTTGTGCGGCACCGAAGGTGCCACCATCCTGGCCGCTGACGTGCGGATCGGCAACGCCGCACAGCGCACGGACAGTGCCCGCCGGGCCATGTTGGGCTGACGCGGTTAGCAAAGTGACCGGACGATCTGTGAAAATAGGGGCATGAGCTTCCAGCCTCCCGCTTCGGCGCCCGAAACGCCCGGCAATGAAAACCAGGAAGTCCGCCAGCACAGCTCACACAACCACGGAATCCAGGGCCAGAGCCTCGAAGACGCGCTGCAGAAGGCGGGGTTCTACCCGCGCCTTGTCTCCGACGTCGTCGACGATGCACTGGATGGCCGGGATTGCGTGGCCCACCTGGTGCACCTGGAAACCCACTTCGACCGGGCAGAGGTACGCCGCCACATCACCGTTCTGGTCCTCACCGCGGACATGCTGGTGATCACCCACGTGGACGACCAGCAACTGGACGATGCGGGCGAGCAGATCGTTGCCCAGATCTCCACCGAGTCCGTTCCGGTGGCGCAGATCCGGTCTGTGGTCCTGAGCTACATGTATGCCCAGCCGCAGAACTACAAGCCCTCTGATCCGGTCCGGGAACTCACCTTGTCCATCGCGTGGTCCGGGGGCCAGCGGCTGGACATGGGTCCGGCCAGCTGCGGCGATCCGCAGTGCGAAGCGGACCACGGCTACACCGGAACGATCGCGCAGGAGGACATCGTGCTCCGCATCAGTGCCGAGGCGGACGGCCTGCAGGCTGTGCAGGACGCCAAACTCTTCGCAAGGGCCCTGCGGGCAGTCAATACTGGCTCCGCAGCTCCGGTGCCGCACGTCCAGTCCATGGCGCCACGGCCGCGTGCCGGGGTGTTCGGCAACCGGCTCAGCCGCGGGCACCAGCAGCGCTGAGATGCCGGAAGACCGCCACCACGCCGTCCAAGCCCCCTCAGCCTCCGCACGTACTCCAGACCTTCCCGCCGCACCAGCGTACGGGCACCGTTCCGTCGCCGAAGTCCTCACCAGCGCCGCGGCCAGTCTTGGCGTGGAGGGATTCACCAATACCCTGGGCCTCCCGGCCGCCTCGCGGGTCTGCGTGGTACTCGCTGATGGCCTGGGCCGGAACCTGCTGAAGCAAAAGGCAGCCCATACGCCCTTCCTGCGCTCGGTGGTGCAGGCCGGACAGGGTGAGGTCCCCGTGTGGCTGGATTCGGCTTTCCCCTCCACCACCGCAGCGGCATTGTCCAGCTTTGGTACCGGGCTTCCTGCGGGCCAGCACGGCATGGTGGGCTATGACGTCCTGGACCCTGACCAGGACAAGGTGGTCAACCTGTTGGGGAACTGGGATCCGGGCGTGGACCCTTCCATCTGGCAGCCTTTCCCCACGGTGTTTGAACAGATCGCCGAACAGGTCGATGTCAGCACCGTCAGCCTCTCCCAGTTCGACGGTTCACCCATGACCCGCGCTGCCCTGCGGGGCGGCAGGTACATTTCCGGGACCACCGCCCACGCCCGGACCGGCGCCGCTGCCGAGGCCATGGCGGGCTCGGGCCCGGCCCTCATGTACTTCTACGTCAACGAGCTGGACAAGGCGGGCCACCGCTACGGCTGCCGGTCCGAGCAATGGGAACACCAGCTGGAGGAGCTTGATGCCACGGTCAAGCGGCTCAGCTCCTCCCTTCCCGCCGGCACCACCATTCTGCTCACCGCAGACCACGGGATGCTGGACATCCCCGAACCGCAGAGGATTGACTTCTCCACCGACCCCGAGCTGGTGGACGGCGTGCGCCACACGGCCGGTGAGCCGCGGATGGTGCACCTGTACCTCGAAGAAGCGGACCTCGAGGCCGGTGCAGGGGCCCGGGAGCGGCTGCTCGCCGCCTGGAAGGCGCGGTTCGGTGACCGGGTGTGGGCCTTCACGCGTGAGGAAGCCATTGCCGGCGGACTCTTTGGTGACGTCCGGCCCGCTGTCGAAGGCAGGATCGGTGACGTCATGATCGCGGCGCGTGACGCCGTCGCGCTTTACGACGGCCGGCGGATGCGGCCCACAGCCATGGAAGTGGTGGGCCAGCACGGCTCACTGACGAAGGCCGAGCGGGAGGTCCCGCTGCTCTGCTTCGCCGCGGACGGAAGGAACCGCCGCCGTGGCTGAACTCATCTTCTTCTCCGGCACCATGGACTGCGGAAAATCCACCCTGGCCCTGCAAATGGACTACAACCACCGGGCCCGCGGCCGCGGCGGCGTGCGCTTCAGCCGCAACGACCGCGCCGGAGAGTCCCGGATTTCGAGCCGGCTGGGCCTGGAGACGGACGCCGTGGAGGTGCTGGACAGCACCGACTTCTGGGAGGAAGTCATGCTCCGCCGCACGCAGGGCCAGCGTGTTGACTACCTGATCTGCGATGAGGCCCAGTTCTACACCCCCGGGCAGGTGGAGCAGCTGGCCAAGGTGGTGGACGAAATCGACGTCGACGTTTTCGCATTCGGCATCACCGCGGACTTCCGCACCAGGCTCTTCCCGGGGTCGCAACGGCTCATCGAGCTCGCCGACAGGGTGCAGGTGCTCCAGGTGGAGGCGCTGTGCTGGTGTGGGCGGCGCGCCACGCACAACGCCAGGACGGTCGACGGCGTGATGGTCACCGAGGGTGCGCAGGTAGTGGTAGGCGACGTGGACATGGTGGTTGAGGCTGCTGCCGCCCCTGAGGCCGGGCACCTTCCGGCGGTGGGCTACGAGACGCTGTGCCGGCGCCACTTCATGCGGCGCGTGACGGCCCACGGCGCCAGCCTGATGGCCCAGCAGGACCAATTGCTGCCGTTCGAAGTTGATGCCTGCCTCTGGCGGGGTTCAGGCGGGCCAGGGGAGCCGCGCGGGAGAGTTTGATCCGGCCTTCTTCCCGCCAGCGGCTCCATGCTGCCAGAATGTCAGACCC
>DATIMT010000147.1:0-4025 GCA_035475035.1 Arthrobacter sp. | reverse complement strand
CCCACGTTGTGGTGGCTCTTGATGTTCGCGGCACCTTCGCCGCCGCCGGATTCGACGACGTCCGGGTACAGGGTGCCCTGGACCAGGAACTTGATCTTTTCGCCGTGCGCGGCGGCCTCGGCGATGATGGCCAGTTCAGCTTCCTCAAAGGCGCGGATGAACTCGCGGCCGATGATCTTGCGCTTGGTTTCCGGATCGCTGACGCCGGCAAGCGCCGAAAGGAAGCGTTCCTGTTCGTTGGCAACGTAGAGCTTCACGCCGGTGGCGGCTACGAAGTCGCGTTCCACCTGCTCGGCTTCGCCTTCGCGCAGCAGGCCGTGGTCCACGAAGACGCAGGTGAGCTGATCGCCCACTGCACGTTGGACCAGGGCTGCAGCCACGGCGGAGTCCACGCCGCCGGACAGGCCGCAGATGACCCGCGCGTCCCCGATCTGCTGGCGGATGCGCTCCACCTGCTCTTCCAGGATGTTGCCGGTGGTCCAGTTGGGCTCCAGCTTGGCGCCCTTGAAGAGGAAGTTTTCCAGCACCTGCTGGCCGTAGTCGGAGTGCTTGACCTCAGGGTGCCACTGCACACCGAAGAGGCCCTTCTCCTCGTTGGCGAACGCAGCGACTTCGGCGCCGGCCGTGGTAGCCAGGACATCGAAGCCGGCGGGCGCCTCGTGCACGGAGTCGCCGTGGCTCATCCAGGTCTTCTGGTGCTGGGGCATGCCCTCGAGCACCGAACGCCCGTCGCCGAGGATGGTGGTCTCCGTGGACCCGTACTCCCGCAGTCCGGTCTTGTCCACCTTCCCGCCCAGGGCGTTTGCCATGGCCTGGAACCCGTAGCAGATGCCGAAGACGGGGACGCCGGCTTCGAAAAGATCGGCACCCACGCTCGGGGCGCCGTCGGCATAAACGCTGGAGGGGCCGCCTGAGAGGATGATGGCGGCAGGATTCTTGGCCAGGAGCTGCTCGGTGGAGTAGGTATGCGGAACCACTTCCGAATACACATTCGCTTCCCGGACGCGGCGGGCAATCAGCTGCGCGTACTGGGCACCGTAATCAACAACCAGCACCGGCTTCTGGGAAGTCTGGGATGCAGTGGGAGTAGTCACCGTAATAGCCTACTTGCAGCCGTTGCACCGGCGCATCTTCGGAAGCTGCGCTGTGACGGAGCAGACGTCCGACGGCGCCTGCCTGGGCCGGCGCCGTCGCCCGCCGTGAGCGGTTCAGTAGCGCTGCGGGGCCTGCGGGTTGGCGGCCAGCTCGGCCTCCACCTCCGCGTGGAACTTCTTTTCGACAATGAAGGACAGGAACGGCACCACACCGCCGAGCGCCAGCAACACCAGCTTCAGGAATGGCCAGCGCATCAGGGACCACAACCGGAAGTTGGAGATCAGGTACACCACGTACATCCAGCCGTGCACGATCAGCACGGTGACGGAGACGTTCATGCCGTTCAGCACTCCCGGCGGCTCGGCGTCGGCGAACCCGAAGCCAAACGGCTGGCCGGTGACCGCGTTGGTGCCGCCAGCGAAGAGGTACTGCCCAAAGCCGTATCGGGCGACGAGCTCGGCACACAGCAGGAGCAGCATGGTGCCGGTGAGGTAGGCCATGACCTTGTAGAACTTCAGGGCCGACCGGATCTGCGCCTCGGTACCGCCGAAGCGGCGCTTCTTGCCGGAAGCCTTGCCGCCGGTGGCCTTCGGTGACGGGGTGGCCGGTTTCGGATCAATCATGGCTGTACCTTCTGCTGGGGCTGGTCAGGCTGCTGTTTCTGTTCAGGCGGGTGGGTGTCGTACCGCTCCTCGGCGGCGGTATCTTCGGCGTCATCGAGGGCTTCCTCGAGGTCCCGGTGGTAGTCATCCTTGACCAGGCGCCACCAGATAAAGAGGGCGAAGCCGGCGAAGACCACCCACTCAATGGAGTAGAAGAGGTTGAGCCAGTTGATGTGCTGTGCCGGCGGCTGCGGGCCGATGTCGAGCGGCAAGAGCTTTCCGGGTACCGCGGCAGCGCTGACATCCTGGCCGCCCATCACCTCCGCGGTGGCCGACACGAAGCCCGGGTAGCTGCTCACCTCCCAATAGTTGATGAGCTCGGCCACGGAAACCGCAGTGGCCTCCCCCGCCTTGGGCGCCTTTCCGGCCACCGGCGCCTCCGACGGCAGCAGGCGCCCGGTCAGTTCAACCAGGCCCGACGGCGGTGCTGCCGCATCCTGGGGTTGGGCCACCCAGCCGCGTGCGACCGGGATCCAGGTTTGGGGTGTCGCGGCTGCTCCAGTCAGGGCGGGAGCGCCGTTGACGGCAAAGGCCGAAACCACCCAGTAGCCGCTCTTGCCGTCATGGAGCCGGCCCGGAACCAGGACCTGCTTGTCCGGGCTGTACGTTCCCCGGGCCGTGACCATCTGGTCCGCTACGCTGCCATGGAAGAACTCACCCGGCTGGAGCGTAGCCGTCAGCTGCTGGACTTCTTCAGTGGCCGGATTGACCGGCACTTCAGGTTGGGTGGAGCGGCCGAACTGCCACTGGCTCAGCAGCACGAAGACCCCGGAAAGCGCGATCGCGAAAATAAAGCCTGCGATCCATCGGGGCTTAAGGGCTGTTTTCCACACGTCTTAACCGTACTTCGTACTTCTGTAGAACAACTAAACGCCGGGGGCGTCCGGACCGGGTAAAGGGGCGGGCGAGCCTAGTGGTCGAAGAACACCAGGCTGGAGTTGATGAGTTCGGCGATCACTTCTGGGTCGTAGGCGCGCCGAAGGGACTCGCGGAAGGACTCCTTGGAGAGTGACCGGGCCAGGGTGGCCAGCACTTCCAGGTGGTCGGAGAAAGAACTGGCCGGGGTGGCAATCAAGAGGATGACCGTGGCCGGCCCGTCTGCGGCACCAAAGTCCAGGGCGTGCCCGTACTTGGTGATTCCGACGGCGATTGAGGTTTGGGAGACGAATTCGCTGCGCGCATGCGGCAGCCCAATACCCCCGGGAAGCCCCGTGGCCAACTGGTGCTCCCGGGCGTTGACGTTCTTCAGGAAGCCGTCAAGATCCGAGATCCGCCCGGCTGCGTGCAACCGATCTGCCAGCTGGTTGGTGGCGTCGGTCTTGTCCTTCGCCTCCATTTCCAGGATCACCATGTCGGCCGTGGTGAGGTGGGCGTCATACGGGTCCAGTGGTTCCGCCAAGGCGTATCCCTTCAGTCAGCAGTGCGGGGCAAACGGCCCCTCAGCGCAAGGGCACGATGTCTTCCGCGCCCAGGCGGGCGGCGTCTGCGGATTCGTCGTCCGGCTGTTGCTGGCTGAGGCGTTCGGCTTCCACCCGGGCAATGTAGTGGCGGACCTCGTTTTCACGCTGTGCGTCACTCCAGCCAAGGACGTCACCCATCAGTTTAGCGACAACCGGGGCAGCGGACACGCCGCGGTCCCAGGCCTCGATCGAGATCCGGGTGCGCCGCGTGAGGACGTCCTGCACGTGGCGGGCGCCTTCATGGGTTGCCGCGTACACGGCCTCGGCCTGCAGGTAGTCGTCCGCTCCGGGGAGGGGCTGGGCAAGTTCCGGGTTCTGCCCGATGATGGCCAGCACTTCGGGCGTCATCGAGCCGTACCGGTTGAGCAGGTGCTCGATCCGCGCCACGTGAACCCCGGATTCCTCTGCCGTGCGGTTCCGGCGGTTCCACGCCGCACGGAAACCGCTGGCGCCCAAAAGCGGGATGGTTTCGGTGCAGCTCGGTGGGACCCGTTCATCCATGGTGCGGGTGGCCTCGTCCACGGCGTCCTTTGCCATGACCCGGTACGTGGTCCATTTACCGCCGGCCACCACCACCAGGCCAGGCACCGGGTGTGCCACCACGTGCTCGCGCGAAAGCTTGGCAGTGGAGTCGTTTTCACCGGCCAGCAGCGGCCGGAGCCCTGCGTAGACGCCTTCGACGTCCTCCCTGGTCAAGGGCCGCTTGAGCACCTGGTTGACGTGTTCCAGGACATAGTCGATGTCCTTGCTGGAAGCTGCAGGGTGGGCCTTGTCCAGGTGCCAGTCAGTGTCCGTGGTGCCGATAATC
>DATIMT010000146.1:0-2744 GCA_035475035.1 Arthrobacter sp. | reverse complement strand
CACGGCGTCCGGAGAAACCTGGCCCAGCAGGGACGCAGTCACCAGCACCGGCAGCTGACCCTGCAGCGGCCGCGGGATGATGGATGGCCCCTTGACGGAGTAGCCCGGGCCGGCAAAACCGGCAGGCGTTTCGAAGTCCGCATAGTGGAGCTTGTCCACGTCGATGTACCGGCCGGTGGCAACATCGCGGATCACGGCGTCGTCCTCCCAGGAGTCCCACAGCCGCCGGGACACCTCGATGGACGCCGCCGCCTCCTGGCCCAGCGCGGCACCAGCCACGGAAGAACGTCCGACGGCGGCAGCAGCCTCCGGTGATTCGGCCGCCGTCGCGATCCAGCCGGCCCGCCCGCCGGACACGTAGTCCAGGCTGGCCAGCTGGGTGGAGACGTGGAACGGCTCGGTGTAGACGGTGTCCACCTCCGGGACCAGGGCAATGGTGCGTGTCACCGGCCCGGCGAACGCCGCGCGCTGCAGGGCACTGGCGCGGCCCGACACCGGGGCATCGGTAACGGTGGCGGCGTGGAAGCCGGCGGACTCCGCGGCCAGCACGGCCCGGGCGATATCCGCACCGTCCCAGCCGGCGCCGTCGAGCTCGATGGCCAGGAACCCTGCCTGGCGTGGTGAAGACGTGCTCACTTCTGGTCCTGACGTTCGTAGGGAATCTTCTCGCCGGCCTCGATGGCCACGGGCAGCCGGTTTTGGGCAGGCGGCAGCGGGCAGGTGGCGAGGTCCGTGTAGGCGCACGGCAGGTTCACGGCCCGGTTGAAGTCCAGCAGCACGGACCCGTCCGCGGCGGGCACCGCCGAGAGCGAACGGTTGGCCGCATAGGTGGTCTTGCCGGAGGTCTGGTCCGTGAACAGCACCAGCAGGGACCCCGGGGCGTGGCCATTGAACGCGGTCAGCGCCAGCTCCTGGCCGGCCAGCTTGAAGCGGATCTCGCCCGGCGCCTCGTAAACGTGCTGGATGCCTTCGACGGCGGCACCCACCGTGGTGGGCCGCGGCGCCCCGAACGGCACGTAGGTCCCCCGGACCGCGTAGGCTGCATCCGGCGAGTAGGCGGGCGTGCCCTGATACTGGCGCAGCAGCGGGTTCTCAGGATGACGCGGCCGCACAATGTACTCGCCGCCGCGCTTGGCCAGCTCAATAACAGTGTCGCCGGACACCAGGTTGATGCCGCCGCGCTCCTCGACGGGGCCGAGCTCACCGGCGGCGCCGGACCCCGTGTTCAGCTCCTGGCCGTCCTGCTGCAGACTTTCGCCCGCCTCCAGAACCACGCGGACGACGTCGGCCTCCACACTCCAGGTGCCCGGGGCACCTTCCAGCCGGGTGGGCTCGCTGCCCAGCCAGTGCAGGTGCGTCACGGCCAGGAAGCCGTGCGGGTGGGCGCGCTGCCGTTCGTGGGCGGCGTGCCATTCCTGCCAGTCGGCGTCGAAGGACTCAAGGGCGGTTTCGGTGGATACTGCGTTCATGATGCCTTTCCTGACGGTGCGGCAGAGGCGGTTGCCTGCGTGGCCGCGAAGGTTTCCTGGGTGATGGTCTTGGATTCCGGCAGCGCTTCCTCGGACAGGCCCCAGCGTTCCAGGACCTTCCCGTAGGAGCCGTCCTTGATGACCGAGTTGAGCGCCTCGGAGATGACCGGTGCCAGGCCGTTGCCGCGGAGGGTGGTGGCGGCCACCAGGGTCTCGGACGGCCAGCCGGCGTTCACCTTGCCCACAACTTTCAGGTCATCCCGCGTGTTTTCCCGGTACACCGTGGACGGGTACGGGGCGATGTTGAGGTCCGTCCGTCCGGAGGACAGCGCCAGGATGGTGTCGGCGTCGGACGAGTAGTACTGGAGCGTGGCCGGCGCCTTGCCCTTGCCCTCCAGTTCCTTGTTCCAGGCCAGCAGGATCTTTTCCTGGTTGGTGCCGGAACCCACGGAGATATTCAGGCCGGAGATGTCGTCCGCGCCCTTGATGTCGTAGGTGGACGATTTCTTGGCCTCGAAGCCCATGTAGGCGGCCCGGTAGCTGGCGAAGTCGAACAGCTTCACCCGGTCCTTGTTCACGCCCACGTTGGAGAACACAGCCTCAAAGTCGCCGGACTGCGTCTTCAGCGGCCAGTTCTCCCAGGAGGTCACCTGGACGTCGAGTTCCAGGCCGAGCTTGTCCGCCACCAGCTGGGCGATGTCCAGCTCGGAGCCGATCGGGGTCTTGTCGTCCGTGGCGTGGAAGGACAGCGGGATGGATCCGGCGGTGGTGGCCACGGTCAGCTTGCCGTCCTTGCCGATCAGCGCGGGGACCTTGGCGGCGAGCGCCGCGTCCTTCTCAGCCCGGATCCGCTGCTGGTCCGGCGAGGTGTTGTAGACAATGCCATTGCGGGCCGCCGTCGTCTGCGCTCCCCCGCCGGGGTTTCCGGCGGCCGAGGCGCCGGGATCGGCGCAACCCGTCAGCGCGGCGGTGCCAAGGAGTACGACGGCGGGAAGCACCGCGAGTGCGCGGCTGCGGGGTAGGCCGCGAGTTGGGAAAGCCATGGGGTGGGTCCTTAGATGTTGAAGGCCGGTTCGAGCACCTTGGAGAAGAAGCTCCGGGTGCGCGGTTCCTGGGGGTTGCTGAAGATTTCCAGCGGGGTGCCCTGTTCCACGATCTGGCCCTGGTCCATGAACACCACGGTGTCCGCCACGTCGCGGGCGAAGCCCATCTCGTGGGTGACGATGATCAGCGTGGTGCCGGACTTGGCCAGTTCACGGATGACGTCCAGCACCT
>DATIMT010000145.1:0-1740 GCA_035475035.1 Arthrobacter sp. | reverse complement strand
CCCAACAGCATCCCGGAGCTCATCGCCGGCGCCGCCCGGAACAACGACGTGCTGATCCCGTTCGGCAGCGTCGATCCGCGCACCGGCGAGGACGCCATCGCCGGGGCGAAACACCAGGCCGTGGAACTGGGGGCCCGCGGTTTCAAGTTCCACCCGTCCCTGCAGGGCTTCGATCCGTCAAACGAACGTTTCTACCCGCTGTGGGAAACCCTCCAGGAACTGGGGTTGCCCACCATTTTCCACACCGGCCAAAACGGGATGGGAGCCGGCCTCCCCGGCGGCTACGGCATCAAGCTCGCCTACTCCAACCCGCTGCTGCTGGACGCCGTGGCCGCAGACTTCCCGGGCCTGCAGGTCATCATGGCACACCCGTCGGTGCCGTGGCAGGACGAGGCAAACTCCATCGCCACGCACAAGGCCAACGTCTTCATCGACCTCTCCGGCTGGTCCCCCAAATATTTCCCGGAGTCGCTGGTGAAGGCCTCCAACTCCTACCTGCAGGACAAGGTGCTCTTCGGCACCGACTTCCCACTGATCACCCCGCAGAAGTGGCTGGGCGCGTTCTCGGACCTGCCTCTGAAGGATGAGGTCCGGCCGAAGATCCTCAAGGGCAACGCGGTCCGCCTCCTCGGGCTGGGTGGCTGAGATGGACAGCCTGACGACGACGGAGGCCGGCTTGGGTGCCCGCCTTTACCCCGCCGCGGATTGGTACGACGCCGAGTCCCTGCTTACGGACACTGAAAAGCACGTCCTGGCGCGGCTCCGCGGCTTCCTGGACCAGCAAGCAAAACCCCTGCTGGCCAACTACTGGGAACGCGGTGAGTTTCCGCAACAGCTGGCGCAGCCGCTGATCGACCTCGACCTCATGGAACCGGCAGAACTCACAGCCGATGGTCCGGCCCGCGGGATCTACCAGGGCTTCCGGATCTTCGAACTCGCCCGCACCGACGCCTCACTGGCCACCTGGTACACAGCCCAGGCCGGCCTGTTCCGCACAGCAATTCGCGTGGGCGCGTCCGAAGAGCAGCAGCGCGAGTGGATGCCGAAGGTCATCGATTTTTCCCTCAAGGGCGTCTTCTCATTGACGGAGCCGGAGTCCGGTTCGGACATCGCCGGCGGCCTGTCCACCACCGCGCGTTTCGAAGCGGACGCCGACGGCGGCACGTGGGTCCTGGACGGCGCGAAGCGTTGGATCGGCGGCGCCTCCACGGCGGACGTGCTGGCCGTGTTCGCCCGGGACGCCGCCGACGGACAGGTCAAGGCTTTCCTCGTTGACCGGACTGCTCCCGGCGTTACGTTGGAGAAGATCACCGGCAAGACGTCGCTGCGGATGATGCAGAACGCCCACATCACACTCGAGGGTGTCCGGGTTCCGGAAGACAAGCGCCTGCACAACGTGAACTCATTCAAGGACGTCGCGGCCATGCTCCGGGCCATGCGTTCGGACGTGGCCTGGATCGCCACAGGCATCCAGGCCGGCGCGTTCGAGGCCGCCCTGAAGTACGTCAACGAACGCCGGCAGTTCGGCCGGACCCTTGGCTCCTTCCAGCTGGTCCAGGAGAAACTGGCCCGCATGCTGGGGAATATCACGGCCAGCCTGTCCCTTGTGGTCCGGCTGACCGGGCAGCAGGACCGCGGCATCTACCGGGACCAGGACTCGGCGCTGGCCAAGATGCAGACCAGCCTGCTAATGAGGCAGACCGTCGCCCTGGCCCGAGAAGTGGTGGGCGGCAACGGCAT
>DATIMT010000144.1:0-3387 GCA_035475035.1 Arthrobacter sp. | reverse complement strand
GTGGTGAAGTCCGGCCGTACCCACCTGATGGACGCCACCCCGGTGACCCTGGGCCAGGAGTTCGGGGGCTACGCCGCGCAGGTCCGCTACGGGATTGAGCGCATCAATGCCTCGCTCCCCCGCGTTGCCGAGGTTCCGCTGGGCGGCACCGCCGTGGGCACGGGCATCAACACTCCTGCCGGCTTCCCCGAGCGCGTCATCGAACTGCTGGCGACGGATACCGGACTGCCGCTGACCGAGGCACGCGACCACTTCGAGGCCCAGGCAAACCGCGACGGCCTGATCGAGGCATCCAGCCAGCTGCGCAACATCGCCATCTCGTTCATGAAGATCAACAACGACCTCCGCTGGATGGGTTCCGGCCCCAACACGGGCCTCGGCGAAATCGCCATCCCGGACCTGCAGCCTGGCTCGTCCATCATGCCGGGCAAGGTCAACCCGGTCATCTGCGAGGCGTCCATCATGGTGGCCGCCCAGGTCATCGGCAACGACACCGCCATCGCCTGGTCCGGCACCAACGGCGCCTTCGAGCTCAACGTGGGTATCCCCGTCATGGCAGCCAACCTGCTCGAATCCATCCGCCTGCTGGCCAACACCAGCCGCGTTATGGCGGACAAGATGATTGACGGCATCACGGCCAACGTGGAGCGGGCCCGCTTCCTGGCCGAGGCTTCCCCTTCCATCGTCACCCCGCTGAACAAGTACATCGGTTACGAGAACGCCGCCAAGATCGCCAAGACCGCTGTGGCAGAGGGCCTGACCGTCCGCCAGGCCACCGAGAAGCTCGGCTTCGTCGGCGAGGGCGAAGGCAAGGTTTCCGAGGCCGACCTCGACAAGGCCCTTGATGTCACCACCATGACGGCTCCGGCGCACAAGGCTTAGACCCTGGGCTGACCGCACAAGTACGAGGGCGGTCGCGCACCTTCCAGCGAAGGTGCGCGACCGCCGTCGTACTTTAAGTACAAAGAAGCCAATCCCAAACTTGCACTCCTGCGGTCTAAGTGCAAAACTTTACTTTGTGAATTTGAGTGCAACTTTGGAGACGGGTCTCCGCGAGCGCAAGCGGGCAGCGACCCGCAGCGCCATCACCTCAACGGCACGCGCCCTGACCAGTGAACGCGGGCTCAACGGGTACACCGTGGAGGAAGTGTGCGAGGCCGCGGGGATCTCGCGCCGCACCTTCTTCAACTACTTCCCCACCAAGGAAGACGCCATCATCGGCCACACCGAAGACGACATCCCCGCCGCGGTCATCGATGAATTCGTTGCCGGCGGCGCGGACTCGCCCGCCGGCGAAATCTCCCCCACCCTCTTCCGGGACCTGGTCAGGCTGTCACTTCGCCTGGCAGAGGGCATGTCAGCCTCCGAAGAGGAGACCCGGCAGCTCATCGGCGTGGTCCACAAGGAACCGCAGCTTATCCTCCGGATCATGGGAGTCACTGAGCAGCGGGAGGCCCAGTTCGCCAGGGACGTGGCCCGCCGCGAAGGCGTGGCCCCGGACCACCCCGTGGTGCAGATGGCCGTGGTGCTGCTGAGTACCATCGCCCGCAAGAGCAGCATGGCGTACTTCTCCGATGGCAACACCCGCAGCTATCCGGACCTGCTGCTGGAAAATATTTCCGCAGCCAGCGTCCTGTTTTCCCAACCGTTCGATATTCCAGACACCACCGCCGCCAAAGGACAATCATGAGTACCGCCACCACCACGACGGCGGCAGGGCCCCTGCTGCTGACGCAAAAACGCATCTGGATCATCTTCTCCGCACTGATTGCGGGCATGCTCCTCTCCAGTTTGGACCAGACCATCGTCTCCACCGCCATGCCCACCATCGTGGGCAAGCTGGGCGGCGTGGAACACCAGGCATGGATCACCACGGCCTACCTGCTGGCCACCACAATCGTGATGCCCATCTACGGCAAGTTCGGCGACATCCTGGGCCGGCGCAACCTCTTCCTGGTGGCCATCGCACTCTTCACCCTGGCATCCGTGGGCTGCGCACTGGCCACCGATTTCTGGGGCTTCGTCATCTTCCGGGCCATCCAGGGCCTGGGCGGAGGCGGCCTCATGATCCTTTCGCAGGCGATCATCGCGGACATCGTGCCGGCCAAGGAGCGCGGCAAGTACATGGGCCCCCTCGGCGCCATCTTCGGCCTCTCCGCCGTGGCCGGCCCGCTGCTTGGCGGATTTTTCGTGGACCACCTCACCTGGGAATGGGCCTTCTACATCAACATCCCGGTGGGCCTTGCCGCGTTCGCCATTGCCTGGTTCGCGCTGACGCTGCCCAACAAGAAGGCCGAAAAGCGGATCGACATCCTGGGCGTCGTCCTGCTGTCCGCCGCCACCACCTGCCTGATCTTCTTCACCGACTTTGGCGGCAAGAAGGATGAAGGCTGGGATTCCCCCCTCACCTGGGGCTTTGGTGCAGGCCTGGTCGTTTCTGCAGTCGCCTTCGTCATGGTCGAGCGCCGCGCCGAGGACCCCGTCATCCCGCTGAGCCTGTTCCGGAACCGGATCTTCATCAACGCCACGGCCATCGGCTTCACCCTGGGCCTGGGCATGTTTTCCGCCATCGCGTTCGTCCCCACGTTCCTGCAGATGTCCTCGGGCACTTCGGCAGCGGAATCAGGCCTGCTGATGCTGCCCATGATGGCAGGGCTCATGGGCACGTCCATCTACTCGGGCATCCGGATTTCCAAGACCGGCAAGTACAAGATGTTCCCCATCCTGGGCGCCGCCTTCACCCTGGCCGCGATGCTGTCGATGACCACCCTCGCCGCCAGCACCCCCATCTGGGTCATCTGCCTCCAGCTGTTCGTCTTCGGAGCCGGCCTTGGCCTGATCATGCAGGTGGTGGTCCTGGTGGTCCAGAACTCCGTACCGGCTGACCAGATCGGCACCGCCACCAGCACCAACAACTACTTCCGCGAGGTGGGTGCCGCCATGGGTGTGGCCGTCTTCGGCTCCATCTTCACCACCCGCCTGTCCGAAGCGCTGACCAGCGCTTTCACCGGGGCAGGAGCTTCCGCCGAGCAGGCCGGCCAGTCCACCCGGACCCTTGACCCCCAGGCCCTGAACCAGCTTCCGGAACAGCTGCGTGACGCCATCGTGAACGCCTACGCCGACTCCTTGGCGCCGGTGTTCTGGTACCTGCTCCCCTTCATTGCCGTTGCGCTGCTCCTCGCCATCACGCTGAAGCAGATCCCGCTGTCGGACACCGCCGGTATGGTGGCACGCGGCGAGGCAGTGGGCGGCGAGGAGGCCGAGCGGCTGGCGGCCGGCCTGCCCGGCGTTCCTGCCGGGTCCCGCGTCCACGCTGCGGGGGAAGCATCAGTGGTACAGGGCGGCCCAGAGGTTAAGGACGACGACGGCGAGCTGGTTTCCCAGGGC
>DATIMT010000143.1:0-2236 GCA_035475035.1 Arthrobacter sp. | reverse complement strand
CTCCCAAATGGGCCCCCTGATCACCGCGGAGCACCGCGAGCGGGTGGCATCCTACGTTTCTGGAGCCGAAGGCGAAGGAGCCACCGTGGTGGTGGACGGCCGCTCCCAGCAGTTCGACTCCGACGGGTTCTTTATCGGCGTCAGCCTGGTGGACCACGTCAAGCCGGGCATGAAGGTGTACGACGACGAGATCTTCGGCCCCGTCCTGTCCGTGGTCCGCGCCGACACCTACAGCGACGCGGTGCAGCTGGTCAACGACAACGAGTTCGGCAACGGCACGGCAATCTTCACCCGTGACGGCGGGGCGGCCCGGCAGTTCGAGTTCGACGTTGAGGCAGGCATGGTGGGCGTCAACGTGCCCATTCCGGTGCCGGTAGGTTCCTTCTCGTTCGGCGGCTGGAAGAACTCGCTGTTCGGCGATACCCACATGTACGGCCCCGACAGCATCCGGTTCTACACCCGGGGCAAGGTGGTAACCACGCGCTGGCCGGATCCCTCCACATCCGTGATCGACCTGGGGTTCCCGCAGGTGCATTAAGCAAAGCAGGCCGGGGACCGGTAAATGGGTCCCCGACCTGCCTGTTCATCGGAATGGCTAGCCGTTCATGATGTCGCCGCGGCGCTTCATGTACTCCTCCATGGACAGCTCACCGTTGCTGTACTGCTGGTCCAGCTCCGCGAGCTTGCGGGCACGGAACCCCTGCGGCGCCGCCGGCGGGGGAGGGGTGGCAGGCCCCGAAGACTGTGCGGGCGCCTGCTGGAACGACGGTTGCCCGTACTGGTAGGGCAGCGGCTGGGGATCGCCGATGGGCTGCGGTGGCGGGACCTGCCGGCCTGGCTGGCCGAATCCGCCGGAGAAGTAGTCCTGCTGGGTGTAGCCGTCCCGGGGCTGGTTGCTCTGCGGCCCGGCCGAACCCGGGTACTGGCCGGGCGCGGGGTATTGGCCGGGCCCGGGGTATCCGCCTGGGCCGAACTGCCCCGGGAACTGCTCGGGGTAGCCGCCTGGCAAGCCCTGGTTCCGGTCCCGCCGCGCGATGGAGCGCCGATACGCCCGCATGGCCATGGGGACGACGAAGGACAGGATGATGATCCAGAAAAACAAGCTGCTCACGGTGCCGCGCCTCTCGTGTGTTGTCCTTCCAGCCTAGCCCTGTGCGGCCCTACCGGCGGCTGGGCTCCGAGGTTCCCAGCGGACCCTCGCCGGAACCCAACGGAACACCCGGACCGAAGACGGGACCCGGCGTCGGCCGTTTTGCCGTGATGCCGTCACCGGAGGACTGGTGCCGCAGCCGCCGCAGCACCCAGGGCACGAAGTATTCGCGCGCCCACACCAGGTCCCCGCTCCTGGCCTCGCGCCAGGTCCGCGGCGGCAGCGGCTTGGGCTGCAGCGGTTCCAGGGAATGCTCCACGTTGAGCGCGTCCAGCACCATGGCCGCGATGGTGTGGTGGCCCAGCGGGGAGAAGTGCAGCCGGTCCTGGTCCCACATCTGCGGGTCGCTCAACTGGCGCAGCGACCACATGTCCGCGATGACGGCATCGTTCCGGGCTGCGACCGTCCGCAGGTTCTCGTTGTAGATGGCTACCTTGCTGCGAATCCTGCCCAGCACTGATGAACCTGTGTCGGGGCCGTTGAACAGGACCACCGTGGCGCCGCTCCTGGACAGGGTCTGGACCACGGAATCAAGCTTTTCGGCCAGCGCGTCCGGGTCACCGCCGGGACGGATCAGGTCGTTGCCGCCCGCCGACAGGGTGACCAGGTCCGGCTTCAACTCCAGGGCGGGCGCAAGCTGCTGGTCCACGATCTGCTGCAGCAGCCTGCCGCGGACGGCCAAGTTGGCGTAGGCGAAGTCAGGCTTGGTCCTGCCGAGCTCTTCGGCCACGCGGTCAGCCCAGCCGCGGTGGCCGCCTGGGCTTGAGGGTTCGGGATCCCCGATGCCTTCCGTGAACGAATCGCCCATCGCTACGTACCGGGTCCACGGGTGGGAACCGGCGGGCACGGGAAGGATGGAAGCGGCACTTGCGTCAGTCACGGTCCTATCCTGCCTTCCGGGTCGCTGGCTACGCCAACGTAGGTTGTTACCTCTGGGTAACTGATATGAATGGAAACCATGACCGACGCCGAAGTATTTCCCACCCCCGTTGTCCTGTGGTCCCATCCGGAGGACCAGCGCACCGGCAAGCCGTTGCTGGTGCTGCTCCATGGTTACGGCGCCAATGAGCAGGACCTGCTCAGCCT
>DATIMT010000142.1:0-19643 GCA_035475035.1 Arthrobacter sp. | reverse complement strand
CGGGCGGTCGGAGCGTCCCTCGCGTCGGCAGCCTGAACCGGGAACAGCTTCCTTCATCCGGTACCTGAGCCGAGGGGGCGCCACCGCGCCTGCGCGGCGCCCCCTGGGCGTACTGGTCGATTGCCATCCAGGCCTCCGCTGCGCCCCCGTTCGGGAATCCGGGGTCGTTAGCTTCCGGGACACGGCCGGGAGTTAAAGGCTGGGCTGATTATTTGTCGGTAGGTCGCCGCCATCGACTTCCCCCTCGTGGGCTGTCCGCGGTTTGGGTCCCGTCTCGGAGAGCCGGTCGTGCTCGCTCTTGTGCCGCGCTTCCTCAAGGTGGTGCTCCAGTTTTTCCTCCGCTTCGCGCCGGCGCTGGCCGACGGTGCGGATCTGCTGCGTCGTTGGCGCGGAATGGGCGTGCAGATGCCCGTGATCGCGCGGAGGGCCGTCGTTTATCTCGTTCATAATGGCATCGTCCCACTCGACGTGTTGCGGGGTAAGACCCTGGACCCCTTGCCTAACAGCTACACCCGGGAATCGGTTTGCCCGCTGCAAAAGCGTGCTTCGGTGGCGGGTCGTCGCGTCGCCTGACGTGCAGTTCGCCGGACTGCCCGCGGTCCAGTCTCTGTTCTACGGCATCGCACCGGCAGTCATGGCGATCATCACCATCGCCGGCTACAAACTCCTCAAACTCACGGACAGGGCCGACCTGCGGCTGTGGGGCATCAGCGCCGCGATCTTCGCCGTCACCGCGCTCACCGGATCCGAACCCGTGCCCATGATCCTGGCCGCCGGGATCCTGATGCTCCTGCTCGACGCCCGGCCCGCCCTGCACTGGCCAAGACGACGCGAACCGAAAAAACCACCGCAACCAAGGGACGGCACGACACTGCATTCCTGGTCACCGGCGGTCCTCCTGCCGGCCTTCCTCGGGCCCGCGGCGGCCGGCGGAACCCTGCTCGCCCTGGGACTGTTCTTCCTGCAGACCGGCGCCCTGGTCTTCGGCTCCGGCCTGGCCATCGTTCCGCTGCTGCGCGACGGGGTCGTCGCCCAGCACCACTGGCTCACCCAGGGCCAATTCCTCGACGCCGTCGCCATGGGCCTGATCACCCCCGGCCCGGTCGTCATCACCGCCGGGTTCATCGGCTACCTCGTCGCCGGACTCCCCGGCGCCGTCACCGCCACCGTGGCGATCTTCACCCCGATCTACCTCGCCGTCATCATCTCCGGACGGTGGTTCATCCGCCACCGGGACAACAAACAAGTCAAAGCCTTCGTCGCCGGGGCCACCGCCGCAGCAGCCGGCGCCCTCTCCGGCGCCGTCGTAGTCCTGACACATGAAGCCGTCACCGACTGGACCACAACGGCTATCGCCCTGGTATCCCTCGGACTGTTGTGGCGCCTCAAAATCAACGAACCCTACATCGTCATCGCCGCCGGCATCCTCGGAATCATCCTCCACTAACGAGCGGACCGGTCAGTAGAGGTACCATCCCAGTTCCTAGGAAGTGGAACGCCTAGCGCCGGCCCTTCGAAAAATGGGGCCACGCCACCGAAATTCGTTCCACAACTAACTTCTTTAACACGTCCCATGCTGAGCGTGCAGGATAAGTATCAGTACGTTGGTTCCATTGGATATTGGATACGCCCGCGTCTCGACCGCGAAACAGGACCTCGGCCGGCAGATCGACGCACTGCTCGGCGAGGGATTGCTGCCAAGCATATTTATGTGGACAAGAAATCCGGATCCACGACACCGGCCCGGACTGCATGAAGCCCTCGACCGGGCCCGCGATGGAGACGTTATCGTGGTGCACACCCTGGACCGGTTGGGCCGTACCGTCCCGGGACACCCTGAACCTCATCCACGACCTGGCAGGCTGCGGTGCGGGGTCCGGAACCTGGCCGACTTGGGGATCAGCCAACTGCGGATATTTCGGGGGGAAGAGCCGCAGGCTTGCATACCGGTTGGGTTTCTCGTGGCAAGGATTGGCCGAGGCACCTTGCAGCCCCGGACCTCTCGGCGGTCACAGCTGCGGAGGTTATCAACGCCATTGTTGGTGGGGCGGTCCGTTGAGCCACCGGCTTGCGGGCGAATCAAGGGCCAACGAGCCCGGTCACGGCCGGTCGGACTGATGGTCTCGCGCTGGTCGACGCGATCGCCAAACGTGGGCGAACTAGCCGGCTCGCACCTGCTCCCTTCGATCCGCGGTGAGATGCTCACCCGGCCCGGCCGTCGCGATGAAACATCGCCAGCCCCGATGCAACACAAGTCTGGCCGCAACAACTAACGATGTTCCGCCACAGCCGTCCCACTGAGCGTTTCCTTGTGACATGCACTGGCGCTGGCCGGGCATTGTGGCAGGAACTGCGGGTCAGGCAGATAGGCGTGGTGGCTGAAAACTTTACCCTTGGTCTTTAATCCCTGCCCTGTCCCACACGTTTTTTCACATCACGGGACGAGGCCATGAGCTGGCTTCTTCAGGCTCCGCTTCCCTCAGTGGTGTTCAGGCCTTGACTTCAGGAGTGATGGGGTCCATGTTCATCACATCCCCACCATCTAAGGAGCGACATGGAAGCCAACGGTTATGGAGTTGTGCACTTCTTCCCGGGAGGCACAAAGGACCAGTACGAGGCATCAATTGCCGCGGTACACCCAGGGGAAGGCCTCTTGCCCGAAGGGCAGATCTTCCATGCGGCGGGCGCTTCCGAGGGTGGTTGGACGGTCATGGCCGTCCATGACTCGAAGGAGAGTTGGGAGAAATTCCGTGATGGGATCCTCCTTCCACGGATGCAGCAGGGTATCGAGGGCGGATTCGCATCGCAGCCCGAGGAGACCGTCATCGATCTGTACAAGATCATGCCCTAGCGATGGGGTGCGCCGTGGGCATTTTGATTGTTGGCTTAGAGGTTTTCCCGGCTTGCTGACCATGATGCACTGGTGAATCCTCATCTCCTTCAAGCAGCCAGGTGCCGAGGCGGGCATTGACTGGCGATGCCGTCGTCGCCCAGATGCTTCATGACTTCAACAGCGAGTTCGCTACGCCGAGCCCGGGCCGGACGTGCTGCAAGCGTTGTTGGCGGGCGAGGAAATAGTGGTGCTGCTCTCTCAGCGAGCCCGAGGGTTCCGGCAGCGACGCGTTCCTGGGTTTCGTTGTCGACGGGCTTCAGGTAGTTGGCAAGGTCGTCTTCGCTGACCCGCCACATGCGACGGTTATCTTGCCTCCATTACTACTGTAGGAATTGTTTGTTGGAGCACGGGCGCTCTTCGTTCCTAACTGTTATCGCAGTCCTTGTGAGGATGGCGGCGCGTGCCTGATAGGAGCCGCCTCCAAACGCGGCGCCTGGCGCCGGCTCGCATTCCTTTTGATTCTCGGCGTCCCGTTTTAACTATCGTCCATGGCGAAACGAGGTGGGGCCGTTCACTGGCAACAGGCGGTCTTCGCCCACCCGCGCTTCCAGAAAAGAAACTACGCCTCGACGAGAATAACCAAGGTCTCCGGCAGCACTCCGTCATGCGCCATCGCCTCGGCCCCGGCCTCAGATTGCATCAGGGCCATGACGGCATCCATGTTGGGAACGTCCATCAGCACCGCCACTTGCGTCGGGTTCTGTGGGTTGACGAACGTCCGGATGTTGGTGACGCCAAGCGGTCCGAAGATCTCTTCGCGTTTCGGTGAGGCAAGCCAATGATCCTTGTCCTTCACATCGTGGTGGCCGATTACGGTTGGCATAGCGCGTCCTCTCGAAGGGGGGCCAGCGGTCCGCAGGTCCACTGCGCTGAACGCTACTGCTCGTTCCGCACCCAGGCAAGGCTTTTTCGTGGCCACATCACCCTCGGTCTGCAGGCCGCCCGCAAAAGGATGCCCCTTCCTGTTCAGCCCTTCAGGGTGGAGCAAAGTGAGAAACTTAACTCCCTTAGAACAGCGGCCAGGGCACCGCCGGCATCTCGCCGTTTGGAGCCGGGAACCGCCCCGCCAGACGCAACCGGTCGCAGCGCACTGCGAGCGAAGCGATTTCTTCAGCGCTCAGTAATTTTGCCAGGTTTCGGCCCAGCTCACCGTCCAGTCCTTCGCTGACACGATCGATGCCCTCAAGTTCCTCGACGGACAATTTGTCGCCCAGCCACCCCCACAGCACTGTCCTTAGCTTGTGGTCACGGTGAAAGGTGAGCCCATGGTCCACACCGTGGCGGTGGCCGTCTGCCATGGCCAGGACGTGATCGCCTTTGCGGTCGGCGTTGTTGACGACCGCGTCGAAGACCGCCATGCGTCGGAGCGCCGGGGAGTCCTCGTGGATGAGGCAGACCATCCGCCCGTACTCATCCTGGCCTTCAAGGACTTGCTTCCACCCAGATTCCGGTATGGCGTCCGCCCCAACAAGATCCACTGCGTTCCGGTCTGGGTCAGTCTCCTGCCACAGCTGCACCATTCCTTTGCCTAAAGGGCCATCCCGGAGCCAGGTGCGTGGCACCACGTTCCAGCCGAGGACCTCAGAAACCAGGTAGGCGGCGACCTCCCGGTGGGCAAGGAAGCCGTCGGGAAAATCCCACAGCGGTTTTTCGCCGGCTATTGGCTTGTAAACGACCGTGGTGTCGACGATGCTGCCCAGAAAGGTGGCGTTCGACGCCGTCGTGATGCGCCCGGTGAGCGTCAGCTCTGCAGTCAACAGGTCGGGTGCCGGCATCAGGCCTCGGGCAGGGTGCAGACGTGCCCTTCGGCGTCTACGGGATAACCGCAGAGCGGGCATGCGGGACGCCCGGCGCCCACCACCTCCCGGGTCCGCTTGGCAAATGCGCGGGCGGTGCCAACAGGCATCCGCAGCAGCAGCATTTCGGGCGCATCAGCGCCGCCCTTATCAAGCAATTCGTCGTCGTTATCGGCATCGACATCGGTGATGGGGTATGCCTCTACTACCACCTGCGCCGTCGTCGGGTCCCACCCCAAGGTCATGGCCCCGGTTCGAAACTGCTCCTCGACCGCCTCGAGCTGGTCATTGTCGACGAGTTCGATGGGAGTGCCCGTGGGAACGCTGAAGGGGTTGCCATCGAGGGTGATGAGCTGATCGAGGATTTCGTCGATCTTTTCGGCGAGTTGGGCCGACTGCTGCTTCTCCAGGGCGATGCTCACAATTTGCCTGCCTGTGCGTACCTGCAGGTAGAACGTGCGCGCCCCCGGGGCGCCGACGGTGCCGATGACGACCCGGTCAGGCCAGGAAAACTCGTGAACAAGTGTGGGCATGTCAGTATTTTAGGCATATGACGTTTACTGCGCCGTTTGCCCCGCGCCGCCGCCCACCGGTGCATCGCCAGAGTTAATACCGTTCGACAGCCACGACAGATCCCCCGCCTCGGTGTTCGTCGCATGGACGCTCGGCCGAACTGCACCATAGTGGACGATCGATACGGAGGCAGGGCCCACGTTAATGCGCTGGAACAGGTCGAGGTGCATACCGAGCGCATCGGCGAGGATTGATTTGATGATGTCCCCGTGACTCACTGCCACCCACACGGCTCCCGGCCCGTACTCGGCTTCGAAGGCTGCATCGTGGCGGCGGATTGCTGCTACCGACCGCGCCTGCATAGCCGCCATGGATTCACCACCGGGGAATACGACGGCGGACGGCTGCGACTGCACAGCCGCCCACAGGTCTTCGGTCGCGAGATCACTCAGCAGGCGGCCCTGCCACTGGCCGTAATCGCACTCGGTGAGGTCGGGTTCCACCGGCGCGTGAGGATTACCGACCTGGCGGTCGAGGATGAGCCGGGCGGTCTGCTGACAACGCTCGAGGGGGCTCGATACCACTCCGACGGCGGGCACGGGCGCGAGTCGATCTCCAGTCAGCGCCGCCTGTTCGCGCCCGATCTGGTCCAGGCTGACCCCGACGGCCCGACCGGCAAGCAGTCCAGAGGCATTGGCTGTGGTGCGGCCGTGCCGCACGAGGATTACTGTCGCCATCCACCCAGCCTATCCACCCGCTCGACGGCAGTTGGTAGGCTCGCAGCATGGAGAGGTGGGATAGGGGGTCCCTGTCTGCGCAGCAAGCCGGGCTAGTAACAGAGTGGCTTGGGGCTCCTGACCTCGTGGCGGACTTGTCGTGGGGACTGACCGACACGAAGGTCCTCAAGGTCCAAGCCGGTGGCCAGGCGTGGATCGTTAAGGCTGCTGGTCCCGCTAACCACCACCTTCACCGGGAGATCACAGCCCACACCGCTTATACGCTCCCACTCGCAGCCACCGGCCGTGCCCCGCGGATGCTGCACTCAAGCCGGGCCGCGAACCTGCTGGTCCTCGGGTATCTTGACGGGAAGCTGGTGGAGGGCGGTCAGCCTGGTGCCGACTCATGGCGATTGGCACCCGCGCAACTGGGTCAGTCATGAGGGCCAGCTTAAGGCGATAGATTTCGGCCGGTTCGATTTCCGGCCGGCCGCGAGTGATCTCTGCCGGCTCGCAGCTCAGCAGTGGCAGAAGGATCCCGCCCTCGAGTCAGCCTTCCTCGATGGATACGGCCAGGATCCACGGGCGCCGGACCTATGGCGGATCGAGCTGCTGAGGGAGGCAGTCGGCACAGCAGTATGGGCTTATCTCGTGGGTGACACAGCGTTCGAAGCCCGAGGTCACCGCATGCTGGTCCAGGCCCTGCAGCGCTTCCCGTAGTCACCAATTCGATGACCGTCAAAAGTGCCTGGACGGGCCTTCCCCGGCAGGGATGGCAGTTCAAAGCTGCCAGGCGGCTTCAGGCCTTCGCTTTCGGCCCTCCGGCTTTCGCCACACTTTCGTTCGTCAGGGAGGCGCAGCACCAGCAGGGGTGGTGCCGATCCTCTGGATTTCTCTGCAGCCAACGTTGCGCCTTGTCGAGGGGTCTTTTGGGATTCTGAGTCGTCATTCTATCCAGTGTTTTTTGAGGGAACTTGGGGCCGGCGGAAATCGTTGACATCCGCTATCCCCGCTCGCACCATGGGATGAAGAACCGCATTGCGGGTCGTGTTTCATGGCGTGCTGCTGCATCAGATCAACGGAGTGATGATGAGTATTCAAGGAGTGACACGGGAGCAGGCCGTGAGGCGGGCGACTGTGGCGAGCGTGGTGGGTACGACTATCGAGTGGTACGACTTTTTCCTTTACGGAACTGCCGCTGCCTTGGTGTTCCCACAGCTGTTCTTTCCCGGCCAGGTCGCGTTTGCCGGTGTGCTGGCGGCCTTTGGAACACAGTTTGTAGGCTTCGTGGCACGGCCGGTTGGCGCCGCGATCTTCGGTCATTTCGGTGACCGGATCGGACGCAAGACAACACTGATGGCCACGCTCTTCCTCATGGCCTTTGGCACAGTGCTGATCGGCTTCCTCCCTACGTACCAGACCATCGGCGTGGCCGCTCCGATCCTGCTGGTCCTCCTGCGCATCATCCAGGGCATAGGGGTGGGCGGCGAATGGGGCGGTTCCGTGCTCCTCAGCATGGAATGGGGCGACCAGAACCGGCGCGGCCTGTCCGCGTCCTGGCCGCAGATTGGAGTGCCGCTGGGTCTGGTCCTGTCCACCGGGGTGGTCCGGATCACCACCGCACTCACCGGCACTGAAGGCTTTGTGGCCTATGGCTGGCGGATTCCCTTCATCCTGAGCATCATCCTGATCGGCGTGGGCTTGTTCGTTCGGTTGCGGGTCATTGAGAGCCCGGAGTTCGAAGCCGTGCGACAGTCGAAGAAGGTTGTGAAGGCCCCGATAATCGAAGTAATCCGCCGCCAGCCCAAAGAGATCCTCCTTTCGGCACTGGTGCGGACCTCGGAGCAGGCGCCGTTCTACCTGTTCATCACGTTCGTGATTACATACGCCACCAAGCAGTTGAAACTGGACAGCAACAGCATCCTCGATGACACGCTGATCGCCGCGGGGCTGGGCCTGATCAGTGTCCCCCTGTTCGGCCGGCTCTCGGACCGGTTCGGCCGCCGCCGCGTCTACGGGACCGGAATAGTGCTCACCGCCCTGTATGCATTTCCGTACTTCGGGTTGCTGAACACGCGTGACGGCCTCTGGGTGGCTGTTGCCATCGTCGTCAGTTTGATCCTGCATGACATCCAGTACGGCCCGCAGGCTGCCTTGATCGCGGAAAGCTTTGACACCGACATCCGCTACACGGGGGCGGGGCTGGGCTACCAACTTGCGAGTGTGATTGCCGGTGGTCCTGCGCCCTTGATCGCGGCGGCACTCCTGGCCAGCTACGGCAACTCGACGTCCATTTCGCTCTACATCATCATCTGCTGCGTGATCGCCATGCTCGCTTTGATCCTTCTGCCCAGGGCCAAGGGGGCGCTTGCCCAGGACGCGGCAGCCGCCACGACTCCCCGAAACGTTTAGGACGGCATGCGAACGGACTTTGACCCCGAGAGTCTCAGTCCGCGGGACTTCTACAAGTTCCTGACGGCGGTGGTGGTTCCGCGCCCCATAGCCTGGGTTTCAAGTAGGTCCGCAGCAGGTGTGGACAATCTGGCGCCGCACTCGTTCTTTACCGTCGCTTCGGTGGAACCACCGATCATCCAGTTCACCTCCGTGGGCGAGAAGGACTCGCTGCGGAACATCGAGGCGACAGGGGAATTCGTCGTGAACCTCGCTCCGGCAGCCCTGATAGAGGAGGTCAACGCCTCCGGTACCAATTTCGCCGCCGATGTCAGCGAGTTCGACGCCGCCGGACTGACCCGTGAGCCGAGCACGCTGGTACGGCCTCCCCGGGTCAAGGAGTCTCCGGCGGTCCTGGAGTGCACGCTTCACCGCACGATGCGCATGGGTAACTGTGTCCTCGTCTTTGGCCTGGTAGTGCGCGGATCCGTGTCTTCCCAGGTACTGGGCAACGGGCGGCAGCCTGATGTTCAGCGGCTTGACCCCCTTTCACGGCTGGGCGGGGACGAGTGGGGCACTATGGGTCCCGTCCGCGCCCTCAAACGGATCCGCGCGTCCGAATGGCCTGGTTCCTTCACGCCGCGCGACCACCCGCCCGCCAGCTGAAATTCACTACCCACCACAAGTTCGGATCCCGGAACGTCTGGAGGCAGCCGTGAAAATGCAAGCATCGGATTCCGCAGGAAGCCTGGAATCCGGACCACCGGTACCGGAGGCCGCCCTGGCGGACCTGCTGGTACTGGATCTCACCCGCATCCTCTCCGGGCCCTTCGCCACGATGACGCTCGCCGACCTGGGCGCGGACGTCATCAAGATCGAACAGCCGGGATCCGGCGACGACACCCGCCAGTGGGGACCGCCGTTCCAAGGAGACCAGGCCGCTTACTTCCTGGCCGTCAATCGCAACAAGCGAAGCCTGGCGGTGGATCTCAAGTCACCCCAAGGCCGGGCACTGGTCCGGCAGCTGGCCCTCAAGTCAGATGTTGTGGTCGAGAACTTCAGGCCTGGCACAGCTGCGCGCCTGGGCCTCGGGTATGAAGAGCTTTCGAGGGAGAACCCCGGACTTATCTATGCGTCAATCAGCGGCTACGGGCAGACAGGACCGGATTCCCTTCGGCCCGGCTACGATGCCATAGCCCAGGCCCGCAGCGGCATCATGAGCGTCACGGGGGAAGCAGACGGACCTCCCGTGCGGGTAGGGGTGAGCAGCGCCGACCTGGTTGCGGGTATGTGGGCCACTATCGGCATCCTTGCCGCACTCCACGAAAAGCAGCGGACGGGCAGTGGCCAATGGGTTGATATCAGCCTGCTCGACGGTTCTGTTTCCTGGCTGACGTACGTCTCCAGCGGATATTTCGCCAGCGGTGCCATTCCGCGGCGCTACGGCTCCGCCCATCCCACTATCGCCCCCTACCAGGCCTTCGCAAGCTCAGACGGCTTTGTCATGGTGGCAGTGGGCAACGACGGTCTTTGGCGGCGATTCGCCTCGGCACTGGGCCGGCAGGACCTGCTCGACGATGAGCGCTACGCCACCAACCCGTCCCGGGTGGCGCATCGGGAGGTGCTGATCCCGCAGATCGAGCAGGCAATGCTGACCCGGACTACCGCACAATGGGTGCAGACGCTCGACGACGCGGGCGTTCCGGTAGGCCCGATCCAGACCGTTGACCAGGCAGTGCAGGATCCGCAGGTCCTTGCCCGGGGCATAATCGTGGAACTTGACCACCCGACGGCGGGTCCCCTCAAGGTGGTGGGCTGCCCCGTCAGGCTGACCAGGACGCCACCATCGGTTCGTACTCCACCCCCGATACTGGGCCAGCACACCGACGAGGTGCTTGCCGCCCTGGGATTCAGCGACGACGACATCGCCTCGCTGCATCACAGCGGGGTGGTTGAGTGACACCGGAAGGCCGGGGACGAGTGGCCACCATACGGGTTGAAGAAGCAGGTTCCCTCGGCACTCTTTCCTTCGGCACAGGGGAGAGGTTCAACGCGCTCGGCCGCGCCGATTGGCTGGAGCTGGAGCGCTCGGTGCAAAGTCTGGCGGCCAGTCCGTCTCTCCGTGGTGTGGTTGTGCGGGGCAGGGGAGGCATGTTCTGTTCAGGCTCTGATGTGCGCGAATTTGAGGGTGCCACCGGGTCGGAGATCAGCCGCACCTTCGAAGTAATCGAGGCTGCATTACAGGCGCTCGAGGACCTGCCCGTTCCGACCGTGGCCGTCGTCGAGGGGGTGGCGGCAGGTGCGGGCTGTCAGCTGGCGCTCGCCTGTGACCTGCAGTTGGTCACGGCTTCAGCGCGCATCGGCATGCCTGTCGCAAGCCTCGGATTGCTGGTTCCGGCCACCTTCGCCAACCGCATGTCGGTCCGGATAGGACCCTCTCGGACCAAGGACCTCCTTTTCGGCGGCCGTCTCCTGACCGCACCCCAAGCCTGGGACATGGGGTTGATCAGCACGGTGGCGCCCGACGATGGGGTGGACGCGGCTCTCGCGGGTATCCTGAATGGCTGGCAAGGGGTTTCGGGGGCATCCCTTCGGGCGTCCAAAGCGGCGGTAAACGAGGGCCTGCGCACGTTTATGGAAGCCGGGCGCCGGGTGCCGCCGGGTCCGGGAGCAGATCCGGTTGAATTCCAGGAACGCGTTCAAGCCTTTCTCCACCGCCACCGGAGCGGACCGTAAATTATTGCAGGAGTTACGGCTTTCGGGTGTAGGAAGAACCCGAGGGCGTCCGCTGCACCAGTCCGAAGTCGACCAGGTAGCGGCGCAGCAGCACAACGTCGTCAGTGCAACTGAGGAGCCGTTCGTTGACCTGCCTCTCGGTGAGCTCTTCCTCCGGCGCAATCACCTCTCCCGCAATCATGGCAAGGAGTTCACGCCGCTCCGCCATGTTCGCCGGATACCTTTCGATCCGCCCGCCTCCGCCGCTGCTCTTTCACATCAGGCAGGACGTCGACAGGTGCCGCCCCAAGCACGATCTGGGCGTAGGCAGTACGGGCGTCGCCGTTGCCAAGGGTTGCCACTAACCCACAGCACTGGATGGCGGTGTGCTGAGAGATCCTAGCCCTATGCTCCGGTTCCCGGAAGCGGGGGCGCAGCGGAACGTAAGTGCATGCTTTCCGCAGCGTTGCCAAAGTATTCGGGAAAGATCCACACGCGAAGGCCTGGAGGCGGCCCAAACAATCGATGAGGCCCTTACGCTCGTGGTGCATGAGCCAAGTAATGGGGGAGAAGTAATGAGCTCTGATACAGCACCAACACATTTAGGGACGCGCGTCCCCGGCCAGGCCGTGATCGAGGAGTTGCTGGCGCTTCAGCGCCAGGTGGTGCCGCGGTCCACCCTTCAGCGCATCTTCGGCGTCAGTCCGCTCGGGCCGGAGAGCCGGCCGTGGTACAGGGGCGCCCTGGGCGAGATGACCGTGGGCAGGATCCTGGAGAACCTGGGACCGGATTGGCTGGTTCTCCACGCCGTACCCGTAGGGACAGGTTCCTCCGACATTGACCACGTGCTGATTGGTCCCGGCGGCGTCTTCACCATCAACACCAAAAACCACTCCGGCCAGCCGATCTGGGTGGCAGGACGGACGCTCATGGTAGCCGGAACGAAGACCCGGCACCTTTACAATGCCGCGCACGAAGCCGCGCGCGCAGCGAGGCTGCTCACCGCTGCCGTGGGCTTCCCCGTTGAGGTGACCGCCGTCGTCGTCGTTGTTGAACCCAAGAGCCTGACCATCAAGGCCCGGCCGGAGCATGCTGCCGTGGTCACCGACGCTCAACTCCTTCGCTGGCTGCGCCGGTTCAAGCCGGCGCTGGGAGGCGAGGAAATGCGGTGCATATCCGCGGCGGCGATCCTGCCCGGGACGTGGCACAAACGGCCGGCCGCGCAGGGCGACCAGTTGGCGCTTCAACGGAACTTCGGTGCGCTGCGGCACCTTGAGAACCAGGCACGACGGCGGCGCGCAGCGTGGGTACTCGGCGTTCCGGCGGCAGGCTTCGTGATCCTGGCGAACGCCGCCGGCTTTTCCGGTGCTGTCCTCCACGTGCTGGGCGGGCTCTGAGCCCACGTAAGCGGCACCTGTCGACCGCCCGCCGGAGTCGATGCTGCCGTGTCAGAGTCCGACGACGTCGAGCGAAGTGAGGTGCGCGCCCTCACCTTGAGCGAAAATCGCCAGCCCCGTGGCCGCCCCTGAGGGGAACACCAGGTCCGTGATCGTGGCCAATCCGTCCTGGGCGAAGACCTCCACGGAGCACCGGTCCAGGTAGACCTGCAGCCGGAGGCGGCCGCCCTGGAGGGGCACCGCCACGGACTCAACGGAGGGGAACGATTGGTGGAATCCGACGTGCCCCGAATCCCGCCGGTCCAGGCGAAGCACACCCTCCGCGACATCATAGGTGAGGAGCGTGCGTTCGCCGCTGCCCGCGCGGAGCACCAACCCGACACTGTCTGCCGTTCCGGGCAGGAATTCGACATCAACCCGCGCCACTGCTCCGGAGACTGGGAGTTCCCGGAAGCCCGGCGCCATGGGCTGCGGTCCGAGCTGGAACTGCGCAGAGCCACGCCCGGCAAACGGATTAACAGCCTCCTGCCGAAGCGCCAGCTTTCCGTCCACCCGTGTGAGCGAGACTTCCCGCGGCAGCGACATGGCACTCCGCCAGCCCCCCGTAGGAGTGGACCCGGCATAGTCCCAGTTGTTCATCCAGCCAATCATGATGCGGCGCCCGTCCGGCGCATTGCTGAAGGAGACGGCGGCGTAGTAGTCCCGTCCCCAGTCCAGCCAGCCGTACTCACGCATGCGGCTGCCATCCTGCTGCAGGCCCTCGGTGACGGTTGAACCGGACCGGAACGCAACGCCGTCGAACGTTCCAAGGAAGTACTGGCCGGCTGAGCCGCCGGCGATGCCGCCCGGGTTGATGTTCACGACAAGGACCCAGCGGCCGTCCTGCGGATTCCCGTCCACGGGCAACTCGAAAAGGTCCGGGCACTCCCAGACGCCGCCGGTGGCGTTGGCGGGCCCGAACGTGCTCAAATGCTGCCACGCCTTCAGGTCGGCGGACTTATAGAGCACCACCTGCCGCTGCACCGCCTCCACGGCGACCATCACCCAGTAACTCCCTGCGTCGCCGTCGTACCAGAAGACCTTCGGGTCCCGGAACTCCGCGGAAGCCCTGTCCAGGACGGGGTTGCCGTGGTACTTGGTCCACGTCCTGCCCTCGTCCAGGCTGTACGCCAGCGACTGTGCCTGGCGGCCGGCGAGCGGCGAGGCCTCCCTGTAAGCACTCGTGTAGATGGCCACAAGCGGTGGATCCGCAGCTGTGCCGAAACCGCTCGTATTGAGTTCGTCGAACACCGCCGAGCCCGAAAAGACCGCCTCGTGTTCGTCGCATGCAAGTGCCACGGGCTGCTCCTCCCACGTGAGCAGGTCCCCGGACGTGGCGTGGCCCCAGGACATGTTGCCCCAGTCCGCGCCGAAGGGATTGTGCTGGTAGAAGAGGTGGTAGGTGCCGTTGACGTACACCAGCCCGTTGGGATCGTTGAGCCAGTTCCGTGCGGCGGTGTAGTGGAATTCGGGGCGGAAAGGATCGCTGATGGCAACGGAAGAGGTTCCTGCCGCCGTCGTCGATGTCTTCATGCTCACCCTTTCACGCCGCTTGAGGCGATGCTGTTGACGAACGAACGCTGGAAGGCGATGAAGAGCACCACCACCGGGACTGTGATGAGCGATGCATAGGCCATCACTTCGCCCCACGAGACATTCAGCTGAAAGAAGTACTGGATGCCGATCATGACCGGACGGAGCTCCTCGGACTGGACCACCATGAGCGGCCACAGGTAGGAATTCCAGGCCGGCAGGAAGGTCAGGATCGCCACCGTTGCCGTCGCGGGACCGGCCAGTGGCATCACCACCTGCCGGTAGATCTTGAACCAGCCGGCTCCGTCGATGCGGGCGGCCTCGTCCAGCTCCTTGGGAATGGACTCGAAGTACTGGTGGTACAGGTAGATCGAGAAGGCGTTGGCGATGAAGGGGATGATCTGCACCTGATAGGTGTCCAGCCAGCCCTTCGAGAACTCAAGGCTGAAGCCGTTCAGCTCGAAGTAGGGGAGCTGGTTGACCCACCACACCAGCGGCAGCGCCAGTGTCTGGAAGGGCACAATCAGGGTGGCCAGGATGGCGGTGAAGACGATCTTCTTGCCCTTGACCTGCATGCGGGACAGGGCAAAGGCGCAGAGGCTGTTGACGAAGATCCCCAGGACCACGGTGACGGCGGAGACACCCACGGAGTTGAGCAGGAAGCGGGCGGCCGGGACGCGGTCGAAGACTGCCGCGTAGTTGTCGAAGGAGATGTTGCCGACCGGCAGGAACGCCGCAAGGGAGGACATGTCGCCGAAGATCTGCTGGTCCGGTTTCAGCGAGGACACCAGCATGAAGACGATGGGGAACGCGGCGACGACGGCGAAGAGGAGGCGCACGAGCATGGTGCCGGTACTTCTCAGGAGCAGTTGGTTTTTCATGTCAGTCTTTCTCCCGGGTGAGGTAGCGCTGCACCGCGGAGACGATCAGCACCAGGACGAAGAACACCAGCGAAATGGCGGAGGCATAGGACGTTTCCTGCTGCCGGTAGCCGGACCGGACGGCCTCGTAAACGATGGTGGTGGTCGAATCCATCGGGCCGCCCTGGGTCATCACGCTGATCTGGTCGAACAGGCCCAGGGCCTGGATGGTAATCGTGACCAGGACCAGGCTGCGGGTGTGGAAGAGCCCCGGCCAGGTCACGTAGCGGAACTGCTGCCACCGGCTGGTTCCGTCCAGCTGCGACGCCTCGTACAGCTCGCCTGAGATGCCCTGCAGGCCGGCCAGCCAGATGATCATGTGGAAGCCTGCCGCCTGCCAGATGGACAGGACGATGATGGCAGGCATGGCGGTGTTCGGGTCACCCAGCCAGTCCGGTCCGCTGATCAGGCCGAAACTGACGGTGGAGAGGATTTCGTTGATCAGGCCGTCCTTGCGGTACATGAACAGCCACAGCAGGGAAACCACCACCATGGAGGTGACCACGGGCAGGAAGTACACGGTGCGGAAAAAGTTCACGCCCCGGAACTTCTTATTGATCAGCAGCGCCATTACCAGGGCCAGGCCGGACTGCACCGGAACGATGACCACGGTGAAGTAGGCGACGTTGAGCAGTGCCCGGTAGAACGTGGGGTCCGTGAAGAGCCGGGCGAAGTTGTCCATTCCCACGAATTCAATGGGACGGGGTGAGATAAGCCTTGCGTTGGTGAAGGCCAGGCCGAAGCCGAGGATGGCCGGGATGAAGACGAAGGCCAGCAGCAGCAGTGCCGCCGGGGCGATCATGCCCCAGCCGCTGAGCTGGTCCCGCCGGAAGCCGGGGCGGCGCCGGGCGCTGGGATTGGCGTCCGACGGCGGCGGGGCGGCTTTCGTGGTGTCGCGGACGCGGGGACGCGTGGGGAGGGGAACAGTTGCCATGGGAATCTCCGATGATCGGGCGTGGAAGGCCTGCACGCAGTGGGCGCAGGCCTCCCACCGCTCCGGCTATTTCTTGTAGCCGCCGTTGGACTTTATGTTGGCGTCGATTGCCTTCACGGCCTTGTCCAGGGTGGACTTGGAGTCTGCCCCGTTGAGGATGTCCTGCGTGGCCTTGCCGAATTCAGTGGCGATGAACGGGTATGCGGGGGTCTCCGGGCGCATGACGGCGAACTTGCGTGACAAGTCCATGAAGATCCGGTTTGTACCGCCTTCGGCGAAGGCCGGGATCTGCGCGGCTGCTGCTTCACTGGCCGGGATAGTGCCGGTTGCCTTGGCAACCGCGGCGATGTTTTCCGGTTTCAGGGAATAGGAGAGGTAATCCATCGCTGCCGTCGGGTTGCTGCACCCGCTGGTGACGCCCCACTGCCACGAGGCACCGCCGATCTTCGGGCCCTTGCCGAGGTCCACCGGCGGCATGACCACCAGGTCATCCCCGACCGCGGCCTTGGCTTTGTCCGCTGCCCATGAACCTGTATAAACGATCGCGCTCTTGTTGTTCAGGAAATCCTGGGTGGAATCCTTGCCGCTCTTCTTGGCCATGAAGCCCTGGTCGGCCAGGCCACGGAACCAGCCGGCCCATTCCACTGCCTTGTCGCCGTTCAGCACCCCATCCGCGCTTTGGAAGCCGTCCCTGTCCACCAGGTCGCCACCGAAGGACTGCAGGAAGGGGGAGTAGGCATAAGGAAGCCATTCGCCGGTCCCGGCGGTTCCCAGGTCCAAGGGGTAATCCCACTTGCCCAATGCCTTGAGCTTGGTGAGGGCATCCTGGAACTCGTCCCTGGTCCAGGGCTGGTCGATGGTGGCAACACGTACCCCGGCAGCCTTCAAGTCCGAAGCGCGGGCCATCATGGCCAAGGCGACGTCGTAGTAGCCGACAGCGTAGGCCCTGCCATCCCATTGAGCCACCGTGCTGGGCAGCTGCTTGGAAAGGTCCGTGCCGAGTTCGAGGGGCTTCAGGTAGCCGGCCCAGGCCCAGTTGGGAACGTTTGGGCCGTCAATATCCACGATGCAGGGAAGCTTCCCGGCCGCAGCTGCCGAGACCACGGAATCGTTGTACGAGTCCTGGGGGAAAGCCTGGACCTTGATCTTCACCTTGTCCTGGCTTCCGTTATAGGAGTCGACGATTTTCTGGACTGCGGCCAGTTCCTCCGGATTGCCGGCGTTGTGGGTCCACAACGCAATCTCGCCGGATCCTTCGGTGGAGGAGGAAGCACTGCCCTTGCCGCAGCCGGCGAGGGTGGCAGTGAGGGCGACGGCGGCTATGCTGGTCGCGAGGACCTTGGTGAGCGTCTTGTTCATGGGTTGGTCTTTCTACTTGGACACAGTGGAGGGATTGACGGGTCCTGCTGGGAACGCGGCCGGTGCAACGGCTGCGTTCCCGTTTTCTTTGGGGAAAGGGGTCCGGGTGCGCGGCGCATGGCCGCGCGCACGTCCTGGCTTAGCGCCTGGGCGGGGCGACGGATTCCCGCTCAACAAGTGGGCAGGCCACCTTTTCGTGCACCCGGGGTGCATCGGGGTTCTCGAGCTCATCCAGGAGTTTCAGGACAGCCCACCGGCCCATCTCGTAATGGGGGAGTGCCATGGTGGACAGTCCCGGCCAGAGACCGTCGGCGATGAGCTCCAGGTTGTCCACGCCGACAATCGATACATCGTCGGGGACTTTCAAGCCAAGGTGGCCGGCCGCCTGGTAGGCGCCCATGGCCATCTGGTCGTTGAAGCAGAAAAGCGCTGTGGGCCGGTCTGCTGCAGCCAGGAGCTTCAGTGCCGCTTCCCGCCCGCCCGCGGTACTTGGATTACTGGTGACCAGGCAGTCCCCGGGCAGCTCGAGGCCGTGGCGGACCAGCCCGGCACGGAAACCCTCGAGGCGCCCGTGGGCGGCGGGGATATCGTCCTCATCGTTGATCATGGCGATCCGGCGGTGGCCTGCCGCGACCAGGAGCTCAGCGGCGGAGTCACCCGCGCCGGCCTCGTCCGGCACCACGGAGGACAGCCGGGGATTGTCCGTTGCCGCATCCAGCACGACGGTAGGCAGCCCGTTGAGCTCGTCCGGTACCGATACCAGCTGGTTGAACATCCTGGCGTAGATGACGCCGTCCACCTGATGCTGCTGCAGGGCCCGGATTTCCTGGCGCTCGAGCTCATTGTCCAGACCGGAGTTGACCACCATCAGCAGATGGCCGTGTTCGGAGGCCGCGTCCTGGGCGCCTTGGATCATGGCACCGGCGAAGGGAGTGGTGGTGATCTCGTCGCTGACCAGGCCCAGGATCTGGGAACGCTGGTTGCGCAGTCCGCTCGCCAGGCGGTTTGGCGCGTAGCCGAGGTCGCCGGCCACGGCTTTGACGTGCTCAACGGTGCGGGCGTTGACCCGTGAGCTGTGCGCTTCGCTCAGGGCATGGGACACTGTGGTCACTGAGACGCCGGCGGCTTTCGCTACGTCCCGGATGTTTACCTTGGTCGCCATTGACTTCATTCCTTTGCAAAACGTTTTGTATGTTGCTTGCATCACTATATGCAAAACGTTTTGCTATGGTCAAGGCCTTCTGGCGCTCGCCAGCTGCAGTGTTGTTGTTACTCCTTCGATCAGCCCTCGTCCACTTTGGCGTAAAGGGCCAAAAGGTCGCGGCTGAACTCATGCGGGGACGTTTCGCAGGGACTGTGCCCGCCCCTGTAAACCCCGATCCTGGCACGGATGGCCTGGGCGAACATCCGGTGCAGCTGGAGCGGCCACAGGTCGTGCTCACCGACGGCCACAAACAGGGGGATCGGTGCCTTCGCCAACTCCTGCCGAAGGTCCGGAACGTTCTGCATGAGGGTGTAGATGTCCCGGATCGAGGCGCGGCGGGTGAACCGGAAACGGTAGTTTACGAACCGCTGGCGTCCCCGCGGCACGTGCGCCACCCGGCCGCTGCGGATTCCCCAAATCAGCAGCGCGGCCCCCGCCCGTCCGTTGACCCACGTGCTGAACCGGCCAATGCGGCTCACGCCCCTGAAACTCTGGCCGGGCTCCGGCGGGCAACCCAGTAGGGTAAGAGACCTGAAGAGTTCGGGCCGCTCCACGTAGGCGAGCTGGGCGATGATGCCCGCGAAGGAATACCCCACAACGTGGACGGGGATGGCTGTGGCTTCCAGGACCGCCAGGAAGTCATCCACGAAAAGCCGGTAGTCGTAATGTTTCCTCCGCGGCACCAGGTTTTCCGGTCCTGCACTTGCTGACTGGTACTGGCCCGCCAGGTCGTAGGCCAGTGCGTAGTAGCCGGCCTCAGCGAGATCGGGCATCATCAGCGAGAAATCCTCTTTCGAGCCCGTAGCGCCGGGTACCAGGACGACGCAGGGAGCACCGGGATCGCCCAGCGCCATGGCCGAGAGCCTGCCGCTGGGAACATCGATGCCGAAACGCACCGAACCCGGCGGCGCCACCGACCAGTCGACGTCCCCCAACCCCGCATCCAGCAGGGCGGCCGCATCCACACGCGCAGAACCGAACTCCCCAGGGTCAACCCCGTGCTCTTTCCGGCCCGGCTCCGCCATGGTCCCAAGATAGCCCAGTAAACCCTAGGCCTGGCCGCCCTCGAGGATCCGCCGCGCATCCTCCTGCGCCTGAAGAGCCAGATCGCTGACCACTTGACCCCTCACGTGCCCGGAGGCGGCAATGATGTGGCGGAGTTCGGAAACGGTCTGCGGCGGGTTTGTACTGTGCGCCATGGCGTGGCAGTTCTGGCAGAGGGGAATCAGGTCT
>DATIMT010000141.1:0-11142 GCA_035475035.1 Arthrobacter sp. | reverse complement strand
CGCGGCAGCCAACTGCCGGCGTCGTCCGCCTTCTCCAGATGCTCCCCAATGGCCTCCATAACCCAACTCTGCCAGCCACCACTGACAATCAGGAGCCAACAAAACTGCTATGTGGAAAACCTCGGCAGAGGCGATGATGGCCAGCCGCGCTTAAACACTGCCGGCCGCCGCGTCCCCCAAGGATCGCGACGGCCGGCAAGTCGATTCAGTTGTAACACATGGCCGGTCCATCCCACTTGTCAAGCAGCCATACCAGCGTAAGAAATGGCGACGAAGCGTCGGTCAGGCCCCCGTGTCGGACGTACCAAGGTTGGTGGTCTCCGGGTGCGTACTGTGGGCGGGGATGTGGTCTTCGCCCAGGGCGCCGGCGTCACCGGTTGTGGAAGTGGAAGTACCAGCGGCAGCTTTTGATGGCTGTTCCCCGCCGGCGTTACCGTCACGGTGCATCGCGGAGCCGAGCACTGTTCCGGCCCTGCGCGCGGCCTCACCCAACTGGTCCGCCACCTCGGGAGCCTTTTCCTTGATGGTCTCCGTAGCCACGGAGACCTTGTCCTGCACCGGCTTGCTGTCCCAGATGCCGGCCGCGCGGGCTTTCAGCTTGTCATAGGCGGCACGGCCTGAACGTGAACCGAGGACATAGCCGACAGCAACGCCAACACCCAAAAGAAGCTTGTTTTTCACGATGAACTCCTGCTCTGCGGGAAGATTGTCCGTCCCGGTCTGGCCAGCGAAGCGACCCTGGCCGGGAAAATGAAAACCGGCCCGGGGATGTTCTCCCCAGGCCGGTTTCCTGGCTTGCGCAGTAATTACCTGCGTGCGCCGCGCTTAGTGACCATGCCGTAGATCGCAAGAACGATCAGCGAGCCGACAATTGCCAGCAGCCAGGTCTGCAGCGAGAAGAACTCCTGCAGCCCGCCACCGAACAGGGCGCCGCCGATCCAGCCACCGAGCAGAGCGCCTACGACGCCCAGCACCATGGTGATGATCCAGCCGCCACCCTGTCGTCCCGGGAGGATTGCCTTAGCAATCGCACCAGCAATAAGTCCGAGAATCAGAAATGCAATAAATCCCATTTGTCGCTCTCTTCCTAAGTAGAGGAGGCCTCCAGGTTCCGGAGGCACTTCATCCTTCTGGCTCAATAGTAATCATGCTTACTATCTTTTTGCCAACCCCCTTTTCCGAAAAAGCGCAGTTCAGGCTGCCCTAGTGCCCTGTTTTATCCGAGTCATTGCCGGCGCCGGGGCCCTCGTCGAGGATCGAAAGTTCCGCTAGATCCTGCGGATCCAGGGCGAAATCGAACACGTCCAGGTTCTCTGCCATCCGCTCCGCAGAAGACGTCTTGGGAATCGTTACCAATCCGTTTTGTATATGCCACCGCAGGACCAGTTGGCCAGGTGTTTTTCCATGTTTTTCGGCCAGACGGGCAAGGATGGGAGCACCCAGTAAACCTGCCCCGGACCCGCCAAGGGGGCTATAGGATTCGGTGACAATGCCGTGCCTGGAGTGGAATTCCCGCTCCAAGGTCCGCGTTATTGCCGGGCTGAGTTGGATTTGGTTCACTGCCGGCACCACGTCGGTTTCCGCCATTAGCCGTTCGAGGTGCGCAGGCTTGAAGTTGGAGACCCCGATGGACTTGACCTTTCCCTCCGCCTGCAGCCTTTCAAACGTCTGCCACGTCGAGACATACTGGTCCCTGCCTGGCAGCGGCCAATGGATCAGGAGCAGGTCCACATAGTCCAGCCCCAGGCGCTTCAGGGACCCCTCCAGGCCAGCCACCGCGCGGTCCTCGCCTTGGAACTCACCATCGAGCTTTGTGGTGATGAAGAGCTCGCTGCGGTCCACGCCACTGGCCCGGATGCCGTTGCCCACGCCCCGTTCGTTGCCGTACTTCACGGCGGTATCGATGTGCCGGTACCCGGCTTCCACAGCCTGTACGACGGCGGCCGCCACCTGTTCGTCATCCAGCGGCCAGGTGCCGAGCCCCAGCTGCGGAATCCTGTTGCCGTCATTGAGTTCGATGAGCGGTGCAAGTGTCATTCGATCAGTCTCCCTCTATCGGCCGTCCGGGCTCTCACAGGCCCGGATTTCGAAAAGGCCCGGAGGATGTTGCCGGCGTTGTAGTCCAACGACACCCCGGGCCGTACTTGATACCGTATCCGGGTTCTTCTGCTGCGCAAGGCAGGACTATCCGCTGCACGGCTCGTCCTGCCTTGGCCGGGTCGTCGTCCCGGACTGCCTTTGCGGCCTGCTGGATGCTGGCGCTCAGCTGGCTGGCCGCTGTCACCCTTGCCCTAGGCGGGATCCTCCGCCAGTTTCCGCTTGAGGATTTTTCCGCTGGGCCCCAGCGGGAGTTCCGAAAGTATCCTGACCACCCGCGGGTATTTGTAAGATGCGAGCTGGCTGCTGGCGAATTCGGTCAACTCGGTTTCGGTGACCGTGGCGCCGGCATCCAGCACGATCGCGGCTGCGATTTCCTGCCCGTGGACGTCGTCGGGGATGCCGTAAACAGCGGCGCTGACCACTGCCGGGTGCGTCAGCAGGACTTCCTCCACTTCGCGGGGGTAGACGTTGTATCCGTTGCGGATGATCATGTCTTTTTTGCGGTCCACGATGGTGAGGTAGCCGTCGTCGTCCTTTGTGCCAAGGTCCCCGGACCTGAACCAGCCGTCCACCATGGCCTCCTGGGTTGCTTCCGGCCGGTTGAGGTAGCCCTTCATCAACAAATGTCCGCGGATGACGAGTTCGCCGAGTTCACCATTGGGCAGCAGTTCGATGCTCTCCACTGTCTCCGGGCGGGCGATTTCGATGTCGACGCCCCAGATCGGGACGCCGATAGTACCCGGCCGGGGCGCCGTGCCCACGTGGTTGAAGGCGGCCACAGGCGAGGTCTCGGTCAGGCCGTAGCCTTCGTGGATCTCCACCCCAAAGGCGTCGCGGAACTTGTCCATCACGGCCAGCGGAAGTGACGCCCCGCCGGAGATGCCGTACCGCAGGGCCGCCGGCCGGTCCGGCACCGTCTTGGCAGCTTCCAGGAGTGCCACGTACATGGTGGGCACGCCAAGGAAGACGTTGACGTTGTGCCTGGCCAGCAGTTTCAGCGCGTCCCCGCCGCTGAAGCGCGGCATCAGGACGATGGTGGCACCGGCGCGCAATCCGGTGTTGAGGACCACCGTCTGGCCGAAGGTGTGGAAGAGCGGCAGTCCGCCGAAAAGAACGTCGCCGGGCCGGAAGTCCATGACGCTGGTCAGCAGGACACTGGTCTGTTCCACCAGGGCGAAGTGGGTGCCCAGTGCACCTTTCGGTTTACCAGTAGTGCCTGAGGTGTAAAGGATGGTGGCTATGTCGGAGGGGTGGCACGGTTCGTAGGTCCGGATGGGTTCGGCGCTGGCGGCTTCCGCTTCAAGCCGGGCCAACCCGCCGTCGAGGGGAGCCATCACGGTCAGGACATCGATTCCGATTGCTGTGGCACCGGCTGCCCCCTCAGTGAGCAGGGGAGCCGCGCAGATCAGCAGCTTGGCGCCGCTGTCCTGGAGGACGTACTCGATTTCGCGGGCCTTCAACAGGGCATGCACCGGGACGACGATGGCGCCGAGCGAGAGGATGGCGTAGTACACCCTGGCGAAGTCCGGGACGTTGGGGATCAGGACGGCGACGGCGTCTCCCGGCCCGATCCCGCGCGCCCGGAGTGCGCCGGCGTACCCGCGGGCCTGGCGCCAGAGGTCTGCGTAGCTGACCTGGTCCTCGCCGACGACGAGGGCGATGCTGTCGGGGGTTCTTTTGGCTGATTCAGCGAGGACAGCTGCGACGGAGATGGTGGCGAAGCCGTCGGCGGAGTTGGTGTTGGTCATGGCCTGCTTCTTCGGTGGGTTGGTCAGCTCTGGGATCGGGCTTTGGAGGATCAGGCTTTAAGGATCAGGGCGTCGCCCTGGCCGCCGCCTCCGCAGAGTGCTACGACGCCGGTGCCCCCACCGCGGCGTTTCAGTGCCAGCGCCTGGTGCAGCACAAGCCGTGCGCCCGAGGCGCCGACGGGGTGGCCCAGGGCGATGGCGCCGCCTTCGGCGTTCACCGTTTCGGTTTCGACGCCGAGGTCGTTGGCGGACTGGATGAGGACCGAGGCGAACGCTTCGTTGATTTCCACCAGGTCCAGGTCCTGAACGGTGAGGCCTTCGCCCTTGAGGGCGCGCTCGATGGCCCGGGCGGGCTGGGAGTGCAGCGATCCGTCGGGTCCGGCGGTCTGGCCGTGGGCGCCGATCTCGGCGATCCACTCCAGCCCTGCGGCTTCCGCGGCCGCTTTGCTGGCAATGACCACGGCCGCAGCGCCGTCGGAGAGCGGGGACGACGAGCCGGCGGTGATGGTGGCAGTCTCTTCCCTGGAGAACGCAGGCCGGAGCTGAGCCAGTGATTCCGCCGTGGTTTCCGGCCGGATGCCCTCGTCGTGTTCGAGGGTCAGGGCAGGGCCCCTGCGTTGCGGCACCTGGATCGGCGCGATTTCCTCGGCCAGCACCCCGGCAGCACGGGCTGCTTCGGCGCGCTGGTGTGAGCGTGCGGCCACGGCGTCCTGCTCGCCCCGGGTGATCCCGCGCTCGGTGTTGCCGGCGTCGGTGGCCTCGCCCATCAGCTTGCCGCTGACCGGGTCCTGCAGTCCGTCGTGGTTCAGTGAGTCGAGCATGGGGGCGTCGCCGATGACGACGCCGGCGCGAAGCCCGGGGACCAGGTGCGGTGCGTTGGTCATCGACTCCTGGCCGGCGGCGACGATGAAGTCGGCTTCCCCTGTGCGGATCATCCGGGCGGCGTCGATCACAGCCGTCAGCCCGGACAGGCAGAGCTTGTTGATGGTGATGGTGGGAACGTCCCAGCCTATTCCGGCGGCAAGGCTGGCCTGACGGGCCGGGCCCTGCCCGGCACCGGCCTGGATGACCTGACCCACGATGACGGCGCCGATTTGTTCAGGTGCTACCCCGGTCCGCTCCAGCGCGGCCCGGATGGCATGGGCGCCCAGCTGGCTCGAGGAGAAGGGCGTAAGGCCGCCGCGGAACCTGCCGAACGGGGTACGGGCGCCGCCCAGGATGACGGGGATGTTGGCGTTCTGGTTCAAGAACGGTCCTTTCGGGTGACAGGCGGTGGTGACAGGCAGTGGTGAGGGGGCGGCGATGACAGGGCGGGGGCGGTCAGGCGAACGCGGAGGTGCCGGTGATGCCCCGGCCGATGATCAGGGCCTGCATGGTTTCGGTGCCTTCGTAGGTGTGGATGGCTTCGATGTCGGCCAGGTGCCGGGCCACGCGGTTTTCCAGCAGGATGCCGTTGCCGCCCAGCAGGTCGCGGGCGTTCGAGGCGATGCCGCGCGCGGTGCGGGTGCAGGTGTACTTGGCCAGCGACGCCTGCTCCGGGGTCAGCGTTCCGTCTTCATCGAGCCGCGTCATTTGCACCACCATCAGCTGCATCGTCGCCAGTTCGCTGAGCATCCGGGCCAGCCGTTCCTGGACGATCTGGGAGGCGGCCAGCGGGCGGCCGAATTGCTTGCGCTGCTTGGCGTACTGGACCGCCGTTTCGTAACACGCGGTGGCATGGCCGACGGCGGACCAGGCCACCCCCAGGCGGGTCGCCAGCAGGACGCGGGCTGTGTCCTTGAAAGTGCGTGCGCCGGGGAGGACGTTCTCTTCCGGGACGAAGACATCCTCCAGCCGGATGTGGGCCTGCCAGATGGCACGCAGGGCAAGTTTGCCTTCGATTTTGGTGGCGGTGTAGCCGGGGGAGTCCTGTGGAACCAGATAGCCGTGGACCTGGCCGTCGTCGCCCCGTGCCCATACGATGCTGACGCCGCCAACGGAGCCGTTGCCGATCCACTTCTTTTCGCCGTTGAGCAGGAAACCGCCGTCAGTACGGGTGGCCGTGGTTTCCAGGGCCACCGAATCGGACCCATGGGTGGGCTCGGTCAGGGCGAACGCCGCATATTCAGTGCCGCGGGCGACCTCCGGCAGCCAGCGCTCCTGCTGCGCCGCAGATCCGCATTCAGCAACGGATCGCAGGGCCAAACCGCCCTGGACGGCGATCATTGTTGCCACGGAACCGTCACCGCGGCTGATTTCCATGTTGACCAGGCCGGCGGCCATGCTGCTCATCGGGGCAAAGCCGTCCACGGCCACGCCATCGCGCAGGAGATCCAGTTCGCCGAGGCGCCGGAGCAGGTGCAGCGGGTACTCACCACGTTCCCAGTAGCCGTCGATGACGGGCAGGACCTCGTCCTGGACGAAGCGCCGCGCCCGGTCCCAGTAAGCGCGGTCCCCGTCGCTGATGCCGGCCAGGACGGACGCCGGGTCCGTCCCCAGGGCCTCAGTCAGAACGTAGTCCGGCTCCACGGTGCCGGCCGGGAAGCTGCTGGGGCTTCCGCTGCGGGTGGGCACGCGGGTGGGTGACGTCGTCGTCATCTATTTGCATCCTTCGAATCAGCGGCGGTGGGCTCACAGGAACAATGTGGTTTTGGCCACACGAATAAAGGATGCATTGAAACTCAGTTCCAGGTCAAGAAACTCAGTATCAAATTTCGGAATGTGCCTTAGGGAAGGGCGTCCCGGACCGCTTGGGCCACCGCATCCTTGTCAGCCGTGCCCGGAAGAACGGTCACGACGACGGTCGGCGCGGATTGGGCCGCAGCGGTACCGAGGAGTGCAGGCCTGAACGTTTCTGACAGGGCGCGGAGTTCGGCCGCCAGGGCTGCGGCCCTTTTCCGGTCTCCACCGGTGTCTTCCCCGGTCTCGGGACCGGCGCGCAGCCACTGCCGGAGGAAGGCGTTATGCACCGCCACGACTGCCGCGGCGAAGGCCACGGCCTTGTACCCGCGCGGGCCGTCCTGGTGCAGCTTGTCATTCAGGTACCGCAGGAATGCCCGCTCATACCGGTGCGACGTGACCAGCTCCCGGTCCCGCAGCGCCGGTACCGCCTGTAAGAGTTCGTAGCGGGCACGGGACGTTTCGCGGTTCCGCAGGTGGTGGTCGAAGACCAGCAGGGCCGCATCCGAAACGGCAGCAAGGGGCTCCAGCCTGGATTCTGCGAGCTGGTGGTTGACCTGGCGCAGGATCCGCTCATGGTCGGCGAAGACAACGTCTTCCTTCGAGCCGAACCGGCGGAAGAAGGTGCTGCGGCTCATGCCCGAAGCCTCGGCAAGTTCCTCCACGGACGTTGTATCGAAACCCTGCCTGGCCAGGAGTCCGATGGCGGCGGCAACAGGTTCATCGACAGGATGTTCGGAAGGGGGCAACGTCATGCGCCGAAAGTAGCACAGCAGCAAAGCGTCAGTGGCCTGTCGCTGGCCTGCCAGAAGCCGGTCGCAGGACTGCCGCCGGCCCGCCGTTGGATGTGGCGGGGCCAGCGACGCCTGAAACGCCGGCTTAGGCGCCCTGCCGTGACCAGCTGGTGAGCTTGTCGGAGAGCTGCATGTAGGCTTCGTTCACCTGCTGCAGCTCCGGGTGGCTGTCGTACCACTCGACAATTTCCCGGGCGCCGTCCGCGAACGGGATGGTGGCGGTGTAGCCCGGGACCAGGGATTTGATCTTGGTGTTGTCAAAGACCACCGAATGGGACCGGTCGCCCAGGAGGTTGGAACCCAGTTCCTGGTCGTGCGCGGCGATGGTTTCCGACGCAACATGCACCAGTTCCGGTTCCCGGACTCCTGCTGCCCTGGCAAAGAGCCGGTAGATCTGGTTCCAGGGCAGGTACTCATCGGAGGTGATGGTGTAGCTCTCGCCCACCGCCTGTGGCCTGCCCAGCAGCCCCACGAATGCCTTGGCGAAGTCCCTGCTGTGCGTGAGCGTCCACAGCGAGGTGCCATCGCCATGGACCATGACCGGAAGGCCGCTGCGCATGCGGTGGATGTCCGTCCAGCCGCCCACCATGGCAATCTTGGTGCGGTCGTAGGTGTGCGACGGCCGGATGACCGTTAGTGGAAAGTCCTGTTCCCGGTAGGCCCGGAAGAGCAGTTCCTCGCATGCGATCTTGTCCCGGGAGTACTGCCAGAAGGGGTTCTTCAGCGGCGTCGATTCCCGGATGGGCAGCCTGGTGGGTGGTTTCTGGTATGCGGAGGCGGAGCTGATGAAGACGTACTGCCCCGTGCGCTCCTGGAACAGGTCCATGCTGGTTTGCGCCTGGTCCGGGGTGTAGGAGATGAAGTCGGCGACGGCGTCGAACTCCCTGCCGCCCAGCACCTCCCGGACCGCCGCCGCATCGCGCACGTCCGCGTGCAGCACTTCCGTCCCGTCCGGGACAGGCCGGGCGGACTGGCCCCGGTTCAGGATGGTCAGCCGGTGTCCCAGCGCGGCGGCGCGTTCCGCCGCCGCCGCGCTGATGACTCCGGTGCCGCCGATGAAGAGGATGCTTCTCGGCGCCACCGTATCGGCCGCGTCTGGGGTTACCACGCGTAGTCTTCCGGTGCCGTGCGGTGCCCGGGGAAGATGTCATCCAGCTTCTTCAGGGCATCGGCGTCGAGTGTGACATCCAGGGCCCGGATGGCGGCGTCCAACTGTTCCTGCGTACGCGGGCCCACAATCGGGGCGGTCACGGCCGGCTGGTGCAGGAGCCAGGCCAACGCCACGTCACCGGGTTCGTGTCCCAGTTCATCGGCAAAGTCCTCGTACTGTCGGATCTGGTCCTGGTGCTTCTGCAGCGTCTCGGCGGCCCGCCCTTCGGTGCGCCGCACGCCCTCGCGCTCCTTCTTCAGGACGCCGCCCAGGAGTCCGCCCTGCAGGGGCGACCAGGGGATCAGGCCCAGCCCGTACTGCTGTGCGGCCGGGATGACCTCCAGTTCCACCTGGCGCATGAACAGGTTGTAGATCGATTGCTCGCTGACCAGTCCGGTGTAGTTCCGGCGGCGGGCTGCTTCCTGCGCCTGGGCGATGTGCCAGCCGGCAAAGTTGCTGCTGCCCGAATACAGGATCTTCCCCTGCTGGACAGCCACCTCGATGGCCTGCCAGATCTCGTCCCACGGTGTATCGCGGTCGACGTGGTGGAACTGGTACACGTCGATGTAGTCCGTCTGCAGGCGCTTGAGGCTGGCGTCCAGTGCCCGGCGGATGTTCAGTGCCGAGAGCTTGGATTCGTTGGGCCGGTCCGTCATGGTGCCGTAGAGCTTGGTGGCCAGCACGGTGTGCTCGCGGCGCTCGCCGCCCTTGGCGAACCAGCGGCCGATGATCTCCTCCGTCCAGCCGCGGTGTTCGGCCCCACCGTACACATTGGCGGTATCGAAGAAGTTGATGCCGGCCTCGTGGGCAGAGTCCATGATGCCGTGGGCGTCCGCTTCCTCCGTCTTTGGCCCGAAGTTCATGGTGCCGAGGCAGAGGCGGGAGACTTTCAGGCCGGAGCGGCCCAGATGGGTGTACTGCATGGAAAATCCTTTCGGTGGGGGAGCTTATCGGCCCGCTGGCCGGGCTTGCCAGGCTGCGTTTGAGCCTGCCGAAACCTACATCTGGGTGAAGGACGCGACGGCGGGATCGGAACCAATGCGGGCGCCGGACTCCAGTGCGGTGATAGCGGCCAGTTCGTCCTGGGACAGCGTCAGGGACGAGGCTGCGAAGTTTTCCCGGATCCTGTCCGGGTTTGCCGACTTGGGGATGACGATGTTTCCGTTGGCCAGGTGCCAGGCGAGCACCACCTGGGCCGTACTGGCGTTGTGGGCGTTGGCAATCCCGGTGACGGCATTTCCGTTCAGGTCACCGCCCTGTCCCAGCGGGCTGTAGGCTTCCACCGCGATGCCCAGGCTCCGGCACTTGGCCGCAAGGTCCGCTTGCTGGTAGCTGGGGTGCAGCTCGATCTGGTTGACGGCCGGCACTGTTTCGGCCGACTCCAGCAGCGTGTCCAGGTGGGCGGAGAGGAAATTGGAGACGCCAATCGCGCGGATTTCCTTGTTCTCGTACAGCCGCTCCATCTCCTTCCATGCCTGGACGAACAAGCCCTGCGAGGGGACCGGCCAGTGGATGAGGTAGAGGTCGATGAAGTCCAGGCCAAGCGCCTTGCGGCTGTTCTGGAAGGCTTCCTGCGCCCGGCCCTGCTCGCCATTGCGGAGCTTGGTGGTGACAAAGATGTCCTCGCGGGCGATTCCGGTGGCGGCCAGCGCGGCCCCCACTCCGGCCTCGTTGCGGTAGGCGGCAGCGGTGTCGATGTGGCGGTAACCCGCTTCCAGTGCATCCTCCACCGTCCGCTGGGTGTCTTCCGGCGGAACCTGGAAAACGCCGAAGCCAAGCTGCGGGATGGTGACGCCGTTGTTGAGTGTCAGCTCTGACATGGATGTGCTCCTTGGAACGTGATGATGCTGAATTGGTGCCGGCTGCTCGACAGGTGAGAAAGCGGTTTCCACCGGCTCACTCCTGAGCCTATGCACTTTCCGTCAGCAAGTCAGCAAGCAAGGCTGTTCCTGTTTTTCCTAGGACCGCCAGTCCTACCTTCGTTGTAGAGGCGGACGTCCATGGCGGGCACAATGGACTGCATGGGTCAAAGCGCCGAGTTCGGAAAATTCCTCAAAGCCATGCGGTCGCGGCTGAGCCCGGAGGTTGCCGGGACAGGGCCCAGTACGGGCGCCAGAAGGGTTCCGGGCCTCCGGCGGGAGGAAGTGGCGCGACTGGCCGGGGTCAGCACCGACTACTACGTCCGGCTGGAGCAGGGCCGCAACATCCATCCGTCACGCACCGTCCTGGATGCGGTGGCCCGGGCGCTGCGCCTGGACAGCAGCGAGCACGCACACATGATGGACCTGCTCGAGAACTGCGCGGGCACTCCCCGGGACCCCGGCGCCAATGCAGCGCAGGGCGTCCGGCCGGCGCTCCGGCAGCTCCTTGACGCGGTGGGCGACGTGCCCGCGATGGTGCTGGGCCGGCGCAGCGACGTCCTGGCCGGCAACAGGATGGCATTCCTGCTGTTCACGGATTTCCCGGCCCTGCCGCCCGCCGAGCGGAACCTCACCCGCTGGACCATCCTGGACCCCGCGGCCCGCGAACTGTTCAGGGACTGGAAGACGGTGGCGGCTGAAGCCGCAGGCTCCCTTCGGCTGGACGTGGGGCGGCACCCGAATGATCCCCAGGCGAACCATCTGGTGGGCGAACTGGCAGTCCACAGTGAACACTTCCGCCAGTGGTGGGCCGGGCACCGGGTGGCCACCCG
>DATIMT010000140.1:0-1939 GCA_035475035.1 Arthrobacter sp. | reverse complement strand
CATTGCGGATTCCCTCTACCGCCAGCCCAGCAACCGGCTCCTGGCCGCACGCCACATGGCTGCCGGTGGCGGCGCTCCCGGGAAAAACTTCGCCTACCTGTTCACGTGGCGGAGCCCTGCCATGGGCGGGAAACTCGGCGCCTGCCATGCACTGGACATCCCGTTCATTTTCCGGCATCTGGATGCGCCGGAAGCCGCCTTCCTCACCCGCGGCAAGGCGCCGCAGACCCTCAGCGATGCCATGAGCGGGGCGTGGGCGGCATTCGCGCGAACCGGTACGCCGGACACGGCAAGCCTTGCCTGGCCCGAGTATGGCGGGCAGCGCAACACCATGGTGCTCGACGACGAGTCCCGGCCGGAAGCCGACCCCCGGCGGGAGATCCGGGAGTTCTTCGAAAGCGTCAGGCTCTTGCCAGCGAATTAAGCGTGTCCCGGATCCCGTTCAGTGCCGGGTCCCGGAGCGACATGAAGGCCGGCTTCAGGAGCGGCTGGATGATCCTGGCCGGCCCGTTGATGCTGAACTCGGCCGTGTATTTCACCACGGAGCCGGCCCCGTTGGGGCTGACATCGATGGAATCGAAGGCAGTCACCGTCTTATTCTCGCCGCGCAGCTTGATGTGGCTGTCCGTCAGCTCGATGACCTCATACACCAGGGTCTGGCGCTTCCCCCGGAACTCGGACTCGGCATGGTATTTGTGCCCCACAGCCACCGGTCCAGGGGTGAGCTTGTCCATGACCGGGGTGTTGGGGTCCCACTTGCTGGTGTTCTCGAACTCACTCATGAAGGCAAAGGCCTTCTCTGCGGACAGGTTGGTTTCCACACTTCCGGTGACTGTGATCATCACCCCAGTCTAGGAGCAGACCGCAGCTGGGCGGCAGCCATTTTCCAGCAAAGCTTCCCCTCCAGTTCCCGGGGATTGATCCACACTTCGTAGCCCTCGGCCGCGGAGAAAAGTGTCCTGCCCGCCGTGGAATCGGCGGCGAGCCACAGTGCAGAGGAGTCCTGCATGGCGTCGTCGACGACTCCGGCCCGGACAAGCTCGGAACCCCTGCGGACCTCCACCGGAGTTCCAACAAGCCGGTTCCAGAGCTGGTAGCGGTAGGGCTCCATGATGGTCTCCCGGAGGTCCGATGATGTTAGTGGATGTGGCTGCCGCCGTTGATGTCGATGGTGGTGCCGGTGAGGTAGGCCGAGTCCTCGGAGGACAGGAAGGTGATCACGGAGGCAACCTCTTCTGTGGTGGCGTTCCGGCCCAGCGGGATGCCGGCGTTGATGGCGGCTTCCTGCTCGTCGGTGCTGCCCACGCGGATGTTGGTGTCCACGGCGCCGGGGGTGATGGCGTTGACGGTGACGCCGGTGGAGCCGAGTTCGCGGGCCAGGGCCTTGGTGAAGCCCAGGATGGCCGCCTTTGCCGCGGAGTACGGAACCTTGCCGAAGACGCCGCCGCCGCGCTGGGCGGATACGGAGGACATGTTGACGATCCGGCCCCAGCCGTTCTCGATCATGCCCGGCAGGAATGCCTTGGTGACAAGGTAGGTGCCGGTGGCGTTGACGTCCATGACCTTGTGCCACAGCTCGACGGTGGTTTCCAGGAACGGAACCGGGGAGGTGATGCCGGCGATGTTGGCCAGGGCGCCGACGGGCGGGAGGTTGCCTGCGGCCACCTCGGCGGCGACGGCAGCCTGGGCAGTGGCCACGGAGGCTTCATTGGCGACGTCGATCTCGTGACCGAAGGCGGGGACGTCGAATTCGTTGCCGATTTCAGCTGCCACCTTGGCGGACTTTTCGCCGTCGAGGTCCAGGATGACGATGCCCCAGCCTTCACGGGCATAGCGGCGGGCGGTGGTGATGCCGATGCCCCGGTCCGAGGTGGCTCCGGTGAGGACGGCAGTGCGCTGGATGGTGGTCATGGTGGTGCTCCTTGAATTGTGGATGTGG
>DATIMT010000139.1:0-12990 GCA_035475035.1 Arthrobacter sp. | reverse complement strand
TAAACGGTGCCGTTGCCGATCCTGTTGCCTGCGTTGCTGCCGGAGGTGCTCATGGGTTTTCCTTTGTGATGGTGCGGTGTGCTCAGTCGAGCAGGTCGTCAGCCTTGTTCTTGAACCGCTTGGTGGCGAACATCATCGCTGCCGCCACGAAGGGCAGCACCCCCAAAGCGTAGACGCCCATGGAGCCGGTTGGTGACTGCGTGGCCTCGTTGACGGCGGTCCGCAGGATGGGTGCGACGAAGCCGCCCAGATTGCCTAGGGAGTTGATCAGGCCGATACCCGCTGCGGCGGCGGATCCAGCGAGGAACGCGGTGGGATAGGACCAGACCACCGGGCCCACGGCCAGGAAGCTGCAGACGGCCAGGGTTATGAAGATCATGCCCAGCACCGGCTGGTGGTTGGTACCTGCCCAGGCCGAGCCGAAGATGCACAGGCCGGTGGAGATGAACAGGATGGTGCCGAACTTCCGGCGCTTGACGACGGTATTCGCTGCCTTGCCGATGAAGTAGCAGGCAAAGATGCCGAAGAACCACGGGACGGCGATCAGCAGGCCGACGGCGAGCCCCACCTTCTGCCCGGTCAGGGATGACACCTGCTGCGGGAGGAAGAAGGTCACACCGTACACGGCGATCTGCAGGCAGAAGTAGATCACGGTGAAGTACCAGACGCGGCCGTTACGCATGGCAGCGAGGATGCCGCGGGGACCGGTTTCGTCCTTGATGGTGTCCTCCAGCGCCATGACTTCCTTGAGCGCGTACTTTTCCTCGCTGTTGAGGAACTTGGCTTTCTCCGGGCCATTGATCAGGAAGAAGAACGCCGCGATGCCCGCGAGGGTGGCCAGGAGGCCTTCGACGAAGAACATGACCTGCCAGCCGTGCAGGCCCGGCACCTGGTCGCCGATGTTGATGAGCCAGCCGGAGAGCGGGTTGCCGATCATCTGGGAGAACGGCTGGGCCAGGTAGAAGATGGCGAACATCTGCACGCGCACCTTGTTCGGGAACCATTCGGCGAGGTACATGATCACGCCGGGGAACAGGCCTGCTTCGGTCACGCCGAGGAGGAAACGCAGGATCACGAAGGACGTTTCACCCTGCACGAAGGCGAAGCAGGCTGAGACGATGCCCCAGGTGATGGCGATGCGTGCCAGCCAGATCTTGGCGCCGACCTTCTTGAGCAGCAGGTTGCTGGGAATCTCGAAAATCGCGTAGCCAATGAAGAAAATACCTGCGCCCAGGGCGAAGGCCGCGGCGGACACTCCCTTGTCCGCGCCCAGGGCCGCCTCGGCGAAGCCGACGTTGGTGCGGTCCAGGAACGACACGACGTACAGGATGACCAGCATTGGCATCAGCCGGCGGGCCGCCTTGGATATCGCGGACTTCAGGACCGGGCGGGCCAGAAGTTCCTTGGATGTTGCGGTGGTTTCGGACACAACACTCTCCTTCGAGTGGTGACGTTGGTGATGACCCGCGGGCCGGCGGCCCGCGGGTTTTGTGGTGGCACCGGTCTTCGTGTGGAACCGGGTCGGCGCCGTCAGTGCATGTACAGGCCGCCGTCGACGTTCAGTGTCTGGCCGGAAATGTAGCCTGCGTCTTCGCCGATCAGGAAGTGGATGGCGGCAGCAATGTCCCGCGGGCTGCCCACCCGGTTCACCACCAGGTCCTTGACGAGCTCATCTTTGCGTTCCTCGCTGAGGGTGCCGCCCATGATGTCGGTGTCGATGGGACCGGGCGAGATGGCATTGACGGTGATGTCGTACTCCCCCAGCTCGCGGGCGGTGGCCCGGGTCAGGCCGATGACGCCGGCCTTGGCCACGGAGTACGGGGTCTTGCTGAAGGTTCCCCCGCCACGCTGGGCCGAGACCGAGGAAATGTTCACGATGCGGCCCAGACGGTTCTTGACCATGGACTCAGCTGCCCGCCGGGTGGCGTAGTGGACACCATTCATGTTGATGCCCAGTACCCGGTCCCATTCGGCGGCGTCGAGCTCGAGGTAGGGCACCGGGGAGCTGACGCCGGCGACGTTGGCGAGGGCCACGAGTTGCGGCAGCTCAGCCTCGATTTCGTCGATGGCTGCGCGGACCGATGCCTCGTCGCTGACGTTGGCGCCGGCCCCGTGGGCCTTTACGCCGTGTTTTTCGGCCAGCTCCTTGGCCACGGCCTTGCTGGCGGCGTCATCGAGGTCGATGACGCCGATGTTCCAGCCCCGCTCCGCGAGGTAGTCTGCGGTGGCACGGCCGATGCCGCGTTCGGAGACGGCGCCGGTGACGATCACCGTGCGGTCTGTGGGGAATGCTGTCATGGAAGTGTTCCTTCGGTGGATCGGGCGAACTAGGACAGCGGGGCCGGGCCCAACTCGTCAATGAGCTTCTGCATGGCGACGTACGCCTTGTTCCGGTAGGCGACCAGTTCGGCCGTCCGCTCGGCGGGAACGTCGAGGAAGCCGGAGCCGGTCTTGGTGCCGAGCTGGCCGGCGTCGACCTTTTCCTGCAGGATGCGCGGCGTGGCGAACCGCTCCGGGAAGCCGGTCTGCAGCGACTTGTAGCAGAAGGCGTAAACGTCCAGGCCCGCCATGTCCGCGATGGCGAACGGTCCGAAGAACGGCAGCCGGAATCCGAAGGTGGTCCGGACCATGGTGTCCACGTCCTCCGCGGTGGCGATCCCCTCCTCCACCACCTGGGCGGCTTCGTGGAAGAGCGCGTACTGCAGCCGGTTCAGGACGAAGCCGGTGACATCCTTGACGGTGGCTGTTTCCTTGCCGGTTTCGCCCACGATCGTGCGGGCAGCCTGGACGGTGGCGTCCGAGGTCCCCTCGTGCGGGATGACTTCCACACCGGGGATGAACGGTGCCGGGTTGGAGAAGTGGACGCCCAGGAAGCGCTCCGGATTTTCCACGACTTCGGCCAGTTTGGCGATGGAGATGGTGGAGGTGTTGGAGCCGATGATGGCATCGGGGCGGGCGGCTGCGCTTATCCGGCCCAAGGTGGCGTGCTTGATTTCGAGGACCTCGGGAACTGCTTCCTCGATGTACTCTGCGTCCGCTACGGCTTCCTCGATGTCCTTGGCCGCCCAGAGATTCTCCTTGAGCAGGTCGGTGGCGTTGGCCGGGAACAGGCCGGCCGCCACGAACTCGTCGGATTCCTTCAGCAGCCGCTCGTAGTTGCTTTGTGCGATTTCGGCGGAGACGTCGGCCAGTGCGACGCGGGCCCCGGCGAGCGCCAGGACCTGGGCGATCCCGCCGCCCATGTAGCCTGATCCGACGACGGCGATTTTGCGAGTGGTCATTTGTCCTCAAGTCCTTCCGACGCGTCCTCGTAGGAGGAGATGGCGTCTACTTTGGCCGCGGATGCGGAGTTTTCATCGAAGCGGTGGTCCAGCCACTCGCTCACGAGCTTCTTGGCCAGTTCCAGGCCGATGACGCGCTGGCCCAAGGTGAGTACCTGGGCATTGTTGGACAGCACGGAGCGTTCCACCGAGTAGCTGTCGTGGGCGGTGACCGCCCGGATCCCTGGTACCTTGTTGGCGGAAATGGCTACGCCGAGCCCGGTTCCGCAGATGAGCAGGGCCCGGTCCGCTTCCCCGGCGGCCACTTTGCGGGCAGCGGCGACGGCCAGGTGCGGGTAGGCGGTCTTGTCGTCGGCGCCGACTCCTACGTCCTCCACGGAGGCTACGCGGGGGTCCGCTTCCAACAGTTCGCGCAGGGCGTTCTTGTATTCGACACCGGCTTCGTCATTGCCGACGACAATACGCCAGCCCGGCTGGGTATTTTCGGTCATGTGATTCTCCTTAGTGGCTTTCGATGGTGGCTGCGTAGTCGGCCACCCGGCGGGCGATGAGGCCGAACGAGACGGCACCGGGATCCGGGTGCCCCAGGCTCTTTTCCGCCAATGGCCGGGCGCGGCCCTTTTTGGGGCTGAGTTCGGCCGTGGCATCCGCAGCCTTTGCTGCAGCGTCCGCAGCTGCACGAAGGCTGCTGGCCAGGCTGTCGCCGTCGTCAATTGCCTTGTTGAAGGTCTCAGCGAACGGAAGGAGCGCGTCCACCATGGTCTTGTCTCCCGCCTCGGCCTTGCCCAAGGTGATGATGGCATCGCGGAGGGCGTTGACCGCCGCCGCTGCATCCGCTGCGGTGTAGGCGTCCTTGCTGCCGAGCGTCCTGCCCACGGCGGTGACGGCCGCGCCCCAAAGCGCTCCGGAGGTACCGCCGGCGCGCTCGGCCCACTGCTCCCCTGCTGCCGCCAGGAGTTCCTCCAGGCCGGCACCGGCTGCGTGGGACTTTTCAGCGGCGGCAACGGCTGCGTCCACGCCGCGCCGCATGCCGATGCCGTGGTCGCCGTCCCCGGCGATGGCGTCCAGCTTCCCCAGGGTCTCCTCGTGTTCGACGACGACGGCGCGAGCTTCCTTCAGCGCGCCCACCGCGGTGGCAGCGAGGGCCGTGGAGGCCGCGGTGGCGGCCAGCGCCGGCGTCGTTGCCGCCTCGACGAACGAGGCGACGGACCGGGCCCGGCGTGCTGCGAGGTTGCCCTTGCGGAATGCGGGGGTGTCGGCGGGCGCGGCCCAGAACTTCTCGAGTTCCGCGTCCAGCCAGAACAGGGTCAGGGAGAGTCCGGACATGTCCAGGCTGGTGACCAGTTCGCCGCACTCCGGCTCAACGATTTCGAGTCCTGCAGCGGCCAGCAGCGACTCCACCTTGCCGAACAACAGGAAGAGCTCGTCGTACTTAACCGTGCCCAGGCCATTGAGGATGGGCACCACCCTGCGGCCTGCCGTTTCCGGCTTGTCCTTCAGCAGCCCGTCCACCAGCAGCCGGGCCAGTTCACTGGCGCTGGGCAGGGGCTGGTCGGAGATGCCCGGTTCGCCGTGGATGCCCAGTCCCACCGACATCATGCCTTCCGGCACGGTGAAGAGTGGCTCTGCTGCTCCGGGGAGCGTGCAGCCGGCAAAGGCCACGCCGAGCGAGCGGGTGTGGTCGTTGGCCTTGATGGCAAGGCGCTCCACCTCATCCAGGTCCAGCCCGGCCTCCGCCGCTGCGCCGGCCACCTTGAAGACTGTGAGGTCTCCGGCGATGCCGCGGCGCTTGCCGATCTCGTTGAGGGGTGCGCTGGCAATGTCGTCGGTGACCAGCACGGTCCGGGTTTCGATGCCTTCCGCGTTCAGCTTTTCCTGCGCCTGGCCAAAGTGGAGGACATCGCCGGCGTAGTTGCCGTAGCTGAGGAGGACGCCGCCGCCGGTCTGGGCCGCTTTGGCCACGCGGTAGACCTGCCCGGCGGAGGGGGAAGCGAACATGTTGCCGCAGGCGCTGCCGGCGGCCAGTCCTGCCCCTACCAGCCCGGCGAAGGCGGGGTAATGGCCGGAACCGCCGCCGATGACCACTGCCACCTGGCCCTCGGGTGTTTCGGTGGAACGGACCACGCCGCCGTCAACCCGCGCCACGTACTGGCGGTTGGCCGCGACGAAGCCGTCAAGGGCGTCGTCCGCGAACTGCGCTGGATCGTCAAATATTTTTGTCATGATTCCTCGTCGAACCTGGTGGTTTGGGTTGGGCTGCCTGTCGGCTTAGCGTGCAGGAACTGTTGCCGGGGCCTGTCGGCCCTGGGCCACCAGGCTCTGGCCCAAGGCGTAGCCCTCGCGCTTGGGCAGGACCTGCCGGCGAAGGTAGTCCTGGTTGGCGGCCGTGACGCTCAGGCCGTCGCCGCCGTAGTGCTCGGTGCAGATGATGCCCTGGAAGCCGACGGAGATGGCGAACTGGAAGGCCTCGCGGTAGCTGATGAGGCCGGATTCCATGGGGGCCGGCATGGCGACGTAGTGGTCACGGGCCTGGTCCTCGTCCCGGATGTAGTTCTTGACGTGCCAGTAGTTGGAGTACGGCAGCGTCTTGTGCACCAGTTCCCGCCAGTCCTCGATGGGGCGGTGCAGGCGGATCAGGTTTCCGATGTCCGGGTTCAGTCCAACGTTGGGCAGGTCGATGTCCTGGACGAGCTGCACGGAGGAGTCCGCAGTGCCGAGGTAGGTGTCCTCGTACATTTCGAGCGAGACCAGGAGGCCGAGCTCCGCGGCGTGCTTGCCTACTTCGCGGATGCGGGTGACGGCGTTGTTCCAGGTTTCCTTGTCTCCTGCCGGGTCCTGGTGGCCTTCGACGGTCCAGAACCACAGCTGTTTCTGCTGCTCGGGGGTGATGGCCTGGTGCAGGCCGATCGAGACAACCTCGCAGCCAAGCTGTGCTGCGGCTTCGAGGGTGCGGTGCGTGTAGGCGAGGTTTTCCTCCCAGTTGCTGTCCTCGATCACGCTGCGGCGAATGGCCGAGATCGAGGGAAGCCCAAGGCCGGCGGCGGTGGCCGCTGCCTTCAGTTCGTCCAGCCGGGCGCTTGAGAGATCGCCGGGGCGTACCCAGCTGTCAGTGAGGTCGGCGTTGGTGAAGCCGGCGTCCGCCACTTCTTCGAAGACCTGCTGCCATTCGCTGGCGGGGGCATCCTGGACGGCGGTCCCGTCCGGTTTGGTTCCCGGGAACTGCAACAGGGCAGCGGCGATGGGCCAGTTTTCAGCGGTGTACGGCATTGTCACTCCAGATCTAGAATCGCATTTCCTATAGGATCTACGTTTTTGCTTGGTCCTGTCAAGGGCTTTTTTGTTCCTCCAGTGCGGAGGTTGGGAAGGGTACTGGCCCCGCCGGGCGTGCTAGCTGCGCACTTCGCTGTCGTGCTGGGCGCGCTGCTTGACGCCTTCGATGTGGTCGATCATCTTCTGGCGGGCAAGCTCGGCGTCTCCGGCCTCAAAGGCTTTGAGGATTTCGGAGTGCTCCGCGATGGCGTAGTCGGCGTCAGTCACGCCCAGCCCACCAAAGAATCGGAAGCGCTGCACCTGGCCGCCCAGCGCGTTGTACGCGGACAGCAGGAACTGGTTGTCCGCGGACTCCGCAATGAGGCGGTGGAAACGTTCGTCGGCTTCCCAGTAGGTACGGAATTCGGCGAAGGACGGGCCGCGCGGGGCCGCCTTTAGGTCCTCGATGGCCTTTTCCAGCCTTGCGGTCAGCTGGGGATCCGCATGCTTGCAGGCCATGAAGGCGTTAGCCGGTTCGATCACCAGCCGGGCGTCCATCAGGTCCGCCAGCTCCTCCGGGGAGAACAGCGGTGCCACGCGGTAACCGCGCAGGGCCATTCTCCGGACCATTCCCGTAGCCTCCAGGCGGGCGAGGGCTTCGCGCACCGGCGTCGGCGACACGTCAAGTTCCCGTGCCATCCCGTCAATGCTGACGGGAGTGCCGGCCTCCAGCCGGCCGTCCATCAGGGCAACCAAAAGCGCCTCATAGACGTGGTCGGCGAGGACCTGCCTGCTCACGCCGCCGGAGGCCTGGTTCTTGGTTGCCATGTAGAAATCCTATAGCCGGTAAACGCGCGGAGGCGCGGGTGTGAAGGGCGCAGCGACGGTCCCGGTACCGTGCGGCCGGTAAGCCGCACGGCACCAGCGGGAAGCTGTGGTCAGGAAACCTGCAGGCCGCCATTGATGTCGTAGGTGGCGGCGGTGATGTAACCGGCGTCCGCGCCAAGCAGGAACGCGATCAGGGCTGCAACCTCCTCGCGGGTTCCCACCCGGCCCATCATGATCCCCTCAGACATCTGGGCTTTGCGCTCCTCCGTCAGCGTTCCGCCCATGATGTCCGTATCGATCGGGCCGGGGGCGATGGCGTTGACGGTGATGTTGTGCTCCCCCACCTCGCGGGCCAGGGCACGGGTGAAGCCGAGGATGCCGGCCTTCGACGCGCTGTAGGCCACCTTGGAGTAGGTGCCGCCACCGCGCTGGGCTGAGATGGACGAGATGCTGACGATCCTGCCGAGTCCGCGCTGGATCATACCCTTGAGGACCCGCTGGGAAACAATGAAGGTGCCTCGCATGTTGATCGCGAAGACCTTGTCCCATTCCGCCACGGTGGTTTCCATGAAGGGGGTGGGCGAACTGATTCCGGCGAGGTTGACCAGTCCGACGATGGGCGGAAGCGCCTGCTCGATCTGGGTAATGGCGCGGTCCACGGATGCCTCGTCCGAGACATCGGCGCCCACGCCAATGGCCTTGACGGCACGATTTGCGCCGATTTCCGCCGCCGCAGCCTTGGCGTCTTCGTCGTTGATGTCGAGGATGGCGATGGACCAGCCCTCGCTGGCCAACCGGTCGGCAGTAGCCCGGCCGATGCCGCGGGCGGATGCCGCACCGGTCAGGACGGCGGTGCGCTCTGCGGGGAAGGTGTGCTGTGTAGTCATTGATGCGTCCTAGTGGGTTTCGGCGGCAGGTACGGTGGCTCCGGGGGCGGAGACACCTTCCGGCCGCTTGCGTGCGTAGAGGTAGGTGGCGACGGCCGTTATGGCCAGGCAGGCGGCCAGGAAGACCAGGCCGGTCTGGCTGTTTCCGGTGGCGTCCTTGAGGATGCCCACGATGTAGGGCGCCACGAAGCCGCCCAGGTTGCCAAGCGAGTTGACCATGGCAAGCCCCGCGGCCGCTGCCGCACCGGTAAGGGCTGCGGAGGGCATGGCAAGGAACGGTGCGATGGCGGAGTAGATGCCCATCGCGGCGAGGGTCAGGAAGACCATGGCGAGCACGGCATTGACCGGGAGCAGGAAGCCGGCGCCAAGGAGGCCGACGGCGGCGAGCACCATGCTGACGCTGGCGTGCCAGACGCGGTTGCCGGTACGGTCCGAGCGCTTGCTCCAGAAGTAGACGAAAACTGCGGCGATGGCGTACGGGATGAAGACGATGAACCCAACCTGGGTTGAGTCGAAGGATCCGAGCGCCTTGACGATGGTGGGCAACCAGAGGCCCAGGCCGTAGATGCCGCAGACCAGGCCAAAGTACAGCGCCGAGTATGCGATGGTGCGGGGGTCCTTCAGGCCTGCCAGGAAATTGTGGTTGCCGGCCTTCTGCTTCTGGGCCAGTTCGGCGCTCATGGTGGTGGAGAGCCAGTCACGCTCTTCCGGCTTGAGCCACTTGGCGTGCTCGGGCCGGTCTGTCATGACGAACGGCGTAATGACGCCCAGCACGATTGCGGGGATGCCCTCCAGGATGTAGAGCCACTGCCAACCGTGGAGGCCGGCCACGCCTTCCAGGTTCAGGAGCATGCCGGACACCGGCGCGCCCAGGGCGTTGGAGATGGGCTGGGCCAGGATGAAGATGCCCAGTACCGTCACCCGCTGCGCGGCAGGGAACCACAGGGTCAGGTAGAAGAGGATGGCAGGGAAGAAGCCGGCTTCTGCCGCGCCCAGCAGGAAGCGGATGATGTAGAACGTGGTTTCACCGTTGACCAGGAACATGGCGGTGGCGAAAATACCCCAGCTGATCAGAATGCGTGCGATCCACTTCCGGGCGCCGAAACGGTACATGCCGCCGTTGGACGGGATCTCAAGCAGGGCATAGCCGAGGAAGAAGATGCCGGCGCCGAGTCCGTAGGCGGCCTCGGTCAGGCCGATGTCCCCCTGCATGCCGAGCTTGGCGAAGCCAACGTTGTTCCGGTCCAGGTAGGCAACGAAATACAGAAGGACGATCAGGGGCATCAGCCGCCGGCGGACCTTGCGGAGGGTGGTCTCGCCCAGCACGCTGAGTGCGGGGGCAGCAGCGGAGGTCATCGCGGGCCTCCAACGGTGGTCCGGGGACCCTTGAAAAGGGAATGCGCGCTCATAACGACTCCTTTGGCTGGCGGCATCTTTGGTGATATCAGATGTCTGATGTCTGTATGAGATTCTAATCACAGGCGCCGGGAGCGTCAAACGTGCGGGACCCATCCAGCATCCCGAACAGCCTCCCCGACGTTTTAAGAACCCGGCCTATCGGCGAAGGCAGCCGAGTGGGATGATTTGGTCATCCTTCGAATAGAGGGGGCCATCATGGCCGGCCTTGGTGCTCTTCGACCTGGCCGCCGCTCCCGGGCATCCATGCCCCGGCTCCTGGCGGTTTTACTTGCGCTCGCACTCGGCGTGCTGTTCGCTGCGCCGGCCCGGGCAGTGGACTACGGGCATGACGTTTCGTGGCCGCAGTGTCCGGGCGGTCTTCCAATGCCGCCGGAAGACACGGCGTTCGTTGTCGTGGGGCTGACGAAGGGACTCGCGTTTACCGAAAATCCCTGCCTGGCCGGGCAGTTTCAGTGGGTGCTCGACCGAGGCGTCCGGGCTCAGGCCTACGCCATGGCTACGTTCCCCACCGCCGCACAATACGACACCTACGGCGACGACGGCCCCTGGCCCGCGAGCACCAGGCCGGACCGGCTGCGCAACGTCGGGTATGCCGAGGGCCGCGCGGCTTTCGCGTCCCTCGATAAGGTGGGATGGCGACCGGAGAGAATCTGGGTCGATGTCGAGCCCCGCCCCCAGCAGCCCTGGCCCAGCTCGACAGAAGGCGAGCGGCAGGAGAACCGGTACGTCATCTCCGGGCTCCTGGCCGCACTGGCGGACGCCGGCTACCCGCACGGAATCTACTCCTATGCGAGCGGTTGGGAGGCCATCACCGGATCGTGGCAGCTTCCCGACGTGCCCGTCTGGTCACCGGCAGGGCGTCTCGACTTCGCCAGTGAAGCATCCGATCTCTGCGTGAACCGCAGCTTCTCCGGCGGCACCGTCCACATCGCGCAATGGACCGACGGCACCTATGACTACGACATGACGTGCATCGGGGTCTACCAGGCCCACGTCGCGACCATCGGCTGGCAGCCGAGCGTCTCGGACGGCGCCACCGCAGGAACCACCGGCCGGTCACTGCCGATGGAGGCGTTGCGCCTGTCGGTGGCAGGAGACCGCCTGTCGGGCGACATTCTGTGGAGGGGGCATGTGCAGGACATCGGCTGGCAGCCATGGACGACGTCGGCGTCCCCGATCGGAACGACCGGGCTCGGCCTGCGCCTGGAGGCGTTCCAGCTGCGGCTGACGGGGGATCTGGCCTCGAAGTACAGCATCAGGTATCGAGCCCACGTGCAGAACGTTGGCTGGCAGCCGTACGGGATCGACGGAGCCACGGCCGGCACGGTCGGGCAAGGCCTGCGGGTGGAGGCCGTTACGATCGAGCTGGTTCCGAAGGTGGCACCGGCATTCACTGCCGTGTACGCCGCCCACGTTGAGAACCTCGGCTGGGTGGCTAACGTTTCGGATGGAACCGTCGCCGGGACCACGGGTCGGGCCCTTCGGGTTGAGGCGTTGCGCCTCAAGGTGTCCAGTACGGCTTACACCGGGGACATCGAGTGGCGGGGTCATGTGCAGTCGATCGGCTGGCAGCCGTGGACATCCTCGGCCAATCCCATCGGCACGACCGGGCAAGGGCTACGTTTGGAAGCGTTTGAAATCAGGCTGACCGGTGAGATGGCAAACCATTACAGCATCCATTACCGCGCCCACGTGCAAGATTTGGGCTGGCAGTCTTGGGTCGCCGACGGCGGAACGGCGGGCACGTCGGGCATGGGCAAACGGATCGAGGCCGTGCAGATCCTTCTCGCACCCAGAACCGGCGGCTAGGGTGCGTCGCCTAAACGGTGTGGCGGTCGGTTGATTGGCCATCATCCCGGAATCAACGGACCAGATCGCTGACCGCCCACGCCCTAGCTGGCAGTGGCCCCGGCGCGGCTGGACATGGCGAGGTAGTGTTCGTAGTCCTCGAAAGTCTGGGTGATGTGGGCGTCCATGGTGGACCGGGCGGTGGCCGGGTCACCGGCGGCGATGGCTGCCAGCACCATCTTGTGATGGTGGATGGCATGGCGCTGCACGTCCGGGAACGCCGAGGTTTCGCGGCGCATGGCGTAGAGCAGGGTGGACAACTGACCCAGCAGGGCCGGCACGAACGGGTTGCCGGAGGCCCGCAGGACGGTGTCGTGGAAGGCGATGTCGGCAACGGTCAGCGCGTCCACGTCGCCCGCCCGGTGCGCTGCTTCCATCTGCTCCAGGCTGTCATGCAGTGCGGCGAGGTCGGAGGGCCGGTGGCGGGAGGCAGCAAGCTCGGCTGCCCCGGTTTCCACCATGCGGCGCACCTCCAGCAAGCGAAGCGCCACCTGGTCTGAGGCCACTCCCCTTGAGGCGGCGCGCATGATCGCGTCCAGTCCGGTCCAGCGCTCGGGCGGGTTGACGAACGTACCCAGCCCGCGCTTTACGTACACCACGTCCTGCGCTTTCAGCACTTTCATGGCCTCGCGGGCCGTCAGCCTGCTGACACCCGAGTCCTTGGCGATATCAGCTTCCGGCGGGAGGGCGTCGTCGGCCTGGATCTCTCCGCTGAGGATGTGCTCGAGGACCTTATCCACGACGGCGTCGACCAGCGTGGGTCGCTTCTCTGCCATCGTCATTCCCCTGCCTGCGCGCCCGGGGCGCCCTGTCTTCCTTCCCCCAACACTACTCGACCCGGGTGGGCAACTGCCGGACTTCGGCAACTGGCATGCTTTGGCAACTGCCGCCGGCCGACGTCGTTCTTAAACAGCAAACGCGGGGCCAACCGTGCCGGCCCTTGGATGGGCCGGGCCGGAGTGGCCCCGCGTTGTGCAGTATTGGTTGTGCAGTACTGCTAGAGCGCCGCGTAGACCTCACGCAGCAGCTTGGCGGTCTCGGACGGCGTCTTGCCGACCTTGACGCCGGCAGCTTCGAGGGCTTCCTTCTTCGCCTGGGCAGTACCGGCGGAACCGGAGACGATGGCACCTGCGTGGCCCATGGTCTTGCCTTCGGGGGCGGTGAAGCCCGCAACATAGCCCACGACCGGCTTGGTGACGTTGGCCTTGATGAAGTCGGCTGCGCGCTCTTCGGCGTCGCCGCCGATTTCACCGATCATGACGATGGCCTTGGTCTCGGGGTCAGCCTCGAACGCAGCCAAGGCGTCGATGTGCGTGGTGCCGATGACGGGGTCGCCACCGATGCCAATGGCGGTGGAGAAGCCCAGGTCGCGCAGTTCGTACATCATCTGGTAAGTCAGGGTGCCCGACTTGGAAACCAGGCCGATGGGGCCCTTGCCGGTGATGTTGGCCGGAGTGATGCCCACCAGGGCTTCGCCG
>DATIMT010000138.1:0-30606 GCA_035475035.1 Arthrobacter sp. | reverse complement strand
GAAGCACCCGGCGGATGCCCTGGGGAACCACTACGAGGCGCATGGACGCGCCGTAGCCGAACCCCAGGGCCCGGGATGCCTCGAGTTGTCCCTTGTCGACGCTCTGGATACCGGAGCGGAAGATCTCGCCAATATAGGCGCCGGACATCAGGGAGAGTGCCGCGACAGCCATGGGGTACGGACTCGTGGAGCCGGTGAATTCACGAACGATCGGCCCGAACCCGAATCCGATGACCAGGATGGTCAGGACCGGCGGAAGACCGCGCAGGATGTCCGTGTAGACCCGTGCGATCCAGCGCGCGGCTGCGTTCCGGGAGATCCCCATCAGGGCGAGCAGCATCCCGAGGGCAGTCCCGATGATGCCCGAAATGATGGCCAGCACAAGGGTGTTCGGCAAACCGACGGCGAACATCTTGGGGATGACTTCGCCCATCGCCTTCCAGTCAAGGAAGGTGTCAGCGAGTTGCTTGAGGATATCCATGGAACGCCCTGGTTACTTGGCGGCCGGGATCTGGACGGCCTTGCTGCCCGGCTTCCAGCCTTGCGGGGTCTGCTCAGCCACGGTGGGGCGGTCCTTGTACCACTCAGACGTCAGCTTGGTCCAGGTGCCGTCGGCGATCACCGCGTCCAGGCCGGAGTTCAGGGCGTCGAGCAGGGGCTGGTTGTCCTTGTTGACGGCGTAGGCGGTGAAGTTCTGGGTGTTCACGACCTTCTCGGCGATCTTGGTGTTGTCGCCTTCCTTGACCTGTCCGGTTGCCTGCTGCGACGGTGCCACCCAGGCGTCGATCTGGCCGTTCTTCACATTGCCGTAAACGGTGTTGTAGTCCGGGAAGCGGACCGGCTCCAGCTTAAGGGTGTTGGTGACGTAGTCATCCTGCACGGTGCCCTGGACGACGCCGATCCGGAGGCCTTCCTTGAGGTCGGCGAAGCCGTTGACCTTGGAGTTGTTCTTGGTGACGACAGCCATGTAGCCGAAGTCATAGCCGTTGGTGAAGCCGACCGTCTTGCGGCGGGCGTCAGTGGTGGAGATCGAGGAGGATCCGACGTCGAACTGCTTGTTGGCCACCTGGGAGAGCAGGGCCGAGAAGTCGGTGGAGGCGAATTCAACCTTGAGGCCGAGCTTGTCACCAATGGCGCGCAGCAGCTCGTTGTCGTAGCCCGTGAACTTACCGGAGGGATCGATGAAGATGTTCGGCGGGGCGTCCGAGAGGGTTCCCACACGCAGGGTGCCCTCGGTAATGAGGCCGAGTTTGGTCTTATCGATCTTGTCCACCGGGGTGACGTCGGCAGTGGTGTACTTGTCCAGCGTCTGCTGGTCGCTGCCGGCGAGGGCGTCGCTGGGGGTTCCGCTGGGCTGGGAAGACCCTCCGCCGCAGGCTGCGAGGGACACCGCGAGGGCAAGTGCAACGGGAGCGGTAGTGAGCCACTTCATCGCTTTGATTTTCATCAGGTTGTCACTTTCATATGAGTCATAAGTCGACCGGGCCGCGAGGCAGCGCTGTGGCGCCTGGCACCTGCCCGGCGCTGGTCAAGCTGTCCGGAGCAGGGGTGACCGCAAAACTTTATTGTCTCACCAGGATGAACAGCGGGAGCAGCATGACTTTCAGGGAGCCATTTCGAATCCGGATCGAACAAAATTCACAATGAAGTGCAGCTGCTGGCTTAGCTTGGCCTCGGTGCGCGTGCTCTGCCGAATCATCGGATTGGCCGAACAGGGATGTTTGTTAAGCGGGATGACTGTGACATCGCTCCCACTCGCGAGCGGCGCGGGAGCGGCTAGAAGCCACCTGCCGTGGCATCCTGGGGCGGCAGCACCGGCCAGTCGCCCTCGATCACGGCGGCCGGCTTTGTCTTTCGGAGATACCCCTGGAAGTCAGCCGCCTGGCTGACCGCCCAGTCCACCTGCAGTTGGTGCAGCTGGCTGGCGGGCATCACGAGTTTGGGGAATTTTCCCGCCATCGCATCCAGGACCCGGAGGGTGGCCAGGGCATCCGCCGCCGAGGTGTGGGCGTTGTCCAGGATCACGCCGTACTCCTCACACAGCGCAGTGAGCGTGCGCTTGCCCTTGCGGTACCGGTCCACCTGCTTGTTCATAATGTAGGGGTCCAGCACCGGGAAGCGCGTGAGCTGGGGAATGCCGTAGCGGGCAGATTCGGCCGCGAGGACCGTGAAATCGTAGCTCGCGTTGAAAGCGATCACCGGTGTGCCGGAGTCGAAGAGCTCCTGGAGTACTGCCGCGACCTCGCGGGTGACCTCCTGGGCAGGGCGGCCGTCCCGCCTGGCCTGTTCGGTGGTGATGCCGTGGACATCACTCGCCTCCGTGGGGATCTCCACGCCCGGATCAGCCAGCCACTCATGCTCCTTGATGACCTCACCGTGGTGGTCCACCACAGAGATTGATGCCGTGACAATTCTTGCCGCCCGCGAATTGCGGCCTGTCGTTTCCAGGTCGAAAGCTGCACGCGGGAGGGTGTTCCAGGAACTCATGATTCAACGCTAAGGGGACCCACCGACAATTCCGTGGAACGCCACTGCGGCTACATTGGATCAATGCGGAATGAGTACGTCCAAGCGGTCCTGGCCGTCGTCAGGCTGGTGCCGCCAGGCTCCGCAGTGTCATACGGGGACGTTGCCGAGCTGCTGGGTTCGGGCGGCCCGCGCCAGGTCGGTTCCGTCATGAGCCACCATGGGGGCGCCGTTCCCTGGTGGCGTGTCCTGAAGGCCAGCGGCCATGCGCCTGAGGGCCATGAGGCCGAGGCCCTGCTCCTCTACCTTGAAGAAGGCACTCCGCTCGCCGGCGACCACGGTTCCTATCTCCGGACCGGCGAGGGACGGTGGCGGGTGGACTTGGCCGCCGCACGCTGGGCGCCATCGGACAGTGATTTTGACCGTATTGATGCAATTGCGGAGGACCTGGAGCGCCGGCTCCATAGATTGTCGGTGCCTGATGATGGAATGAGTTTGTGACCGTAACAATTCCTTTGACGGGCCCCTGGGACCCGCACCGGCAAGAGCCCGGTACAGGCCAGGAGGAGGCATTCCCCGGCGCAGGCAACCAGGACAGCAGCACTACCCTGCGGGACACCCCTGCCCTTCGGTTGCTGCCGCCGCGGCGGGCGCACGCGGAGGCGCTTCGGCTCACACCGGACCAGCAGGCAGCGGTCGACGTCGCCCAGGGTTCCGGACCAGTCCTGGTGCCGGGCGCACCGGGCACAGGTAAGACCACCGTCCTGGTCGAGGCAGCCGTACAACGGGTACTCCGTGACGGCGTGGACCCCGAACGGATGCTGATCCTCGCCCCTACCCGCCTCGCCGCCGATTTCCTGCGGGACCGCTTCACCGCCCGGCTGGACAGGAGCCTCAGCACTACGCCCGCCCGGACGTGGGCCTCGTACGCCTTCGACCTGATCCGCCGCGCAAAGGCCGAAGGCGTACTCCCGCTTTCCAGGCCTCCGCGCCTGTTATCAGGCCCGGAGCAGGATCTCATCATCAAGGAACTCCTTGACGGCCACAGGCTTCCGGGACTGGACCTGCCCTGGCCTGCCGATCTTGGCGGCGCCCTGGAAACCCGCGGCTTCCGCCAGGAAGTGCGGCAGCTCTTTGACCGGATCATCGAATCGGGGCGTACGGCCGAAGACCTTCTGCAGCTGGCCGAGGATTGCGGCCGGCCGGATTGGAAGGCGGCAGCAGCGCTGTATGCGGAATACCGGGACGTTCTTGACCTGCGGATGCCCGAAGCCTTCGACCCCGCGGGAATCATCACAGCCGCCAGGCAGATCTTCCAGGATGCACCGGACTTCCTCGCCGCAGAACGCGCCCGGCTGCAGGTTGTCCTGGTGGACGATGTCCAGGAAGCAAACCCCGCCATCTTTGAGCTGCTGGCAGACATCGCCGCCGGCAGGGACTGTTATGTGACGTCGTCCCCGGACACTGTGGTCCAGGGATTCCGGGGAGCCCGGCCCGATCTGGTGGCCGAGCTGCCCCGGCTGCTGTCAGACCAGGCGCCTGTCCTTGAGCGTCCCTTGTGGCATGCCCATGGCTTGTCACCCGCCGTGGCGGAGGCATGGTCGAATGTCGCCGGCCGAATTTCCCAGCGTGCCGGTGGGCAGCTCGCACGGCGCCTCGAACAGGCCGAAACGGCAGGTGTTCCCGGCAGCGTCGAGGCCCATCTGGTTCCCACGCCGGTGCACGAGCTGCGCTACGTCGCGCAGCGGATCCTGGACCAGCACATCAACCACAACCGCGATCTGGCAGACATTGCAGTTATCGTGCGCAACGGCGGCCAGGTCAGCGAGCTGCAGCGCTACCTGTCCGGACAAGGCATTCCTGTCCGCGTGCCCGTGGCTGAATCCGCCGTCCGGGACGAGGTAGCTGTGCGTCCGCTCCTGGATGCTTTTGCCATCGCCCTGGATCCCGCGCTGTTGACACCGGAAGCTGCGGTGTCCCTCCTCACGTCCCGTATCGGGGGTGCTACCTCCATCGAACTGCGCAGGCTCCGGCAGTCGTTGCGGCGTGAGGAACTGCTGGGCGGCGGTGGCCGCGCCAGCGATGTGCTGCTGGTCGAGGCCCTGCTCGAACCAGGCGCGCTGGGAGCGTTGGGCATCGAAGGCCGCGCGGCCCGCCGCACAGCCCGGATGCTCCAGGCCGGGCGGGACGCGGCCCGTATGCCCGGCGCCAACGCCGAGTCCGTGCTGTGGGCCCTCTGGAAGTCAACTGGGCTCTCTTCGGCCTGGACCTCCACCGCATTGGCGGGCGGACCTCACGGGGCGCGGGCCGACCGCGACCTTGATGCCATGATGGCGCTCTTCCATACGGCGGAACGCTACGTGGACCAGATGCCCGGCGCCGGCCCTGAACAGTTCCTGGAATACCTGCTGAACCAGGAGCTTCCCATGGACACCCTCGCAGCCCGTGCGCAGGTTGACGATGCTGTGGAGCTGATGACTCCGGCCAGTGCGGCCGGCCGGGAATGGCCGGTCGTGATCATTGCGGGACTCCAGGAGGGAGTGTGGCCCAACACCAGGCTCCGCGGTGAACTGCTGGGCAGCACGCTGTACGCGGACGCTGTGGAACACGGCCCGGAGTATGCCCTCCAGCGTGACCCATTGAGCCGGCTGCGGGACATCCGCTACGACGAACTCAGGAGTTTCTCGACGGCCGTATCCCGGGCACGGGAACTGCTGGTTTGTACCGCCGTCTCGTCCGAGGATGACCAGCCGTCGTCCTTCCTGGACTTCGTTGCGCCCCTGGGGCCGGAGGAAGAGCGGAGGCCCTTTACCCAGGTGGAACGTCCCATGACCCTGCGCGCCCTCGTAGCCGAGCTACGGCAACATGCCCAGCTGGACGGGACGGCGCAGGCCGAGGAAGCCGCAAGGGTTCTGGCGCATCTTGCTGCGGAGGACCCTGCCGTGGCAGGAGCGCACCCGGACGGCTGGTGGGGACTTGCCCCGCTGACGTCCTCCGAGGCAGTGGTTCCGCCGGGAGGAACCGTGTCCGTATCCCCATCAAAGGTGGAGACAGTTCAAAAGTCGCCGCTGGACTGGTTCGTTCAGGCAGCAGGCGGGGAACCGGCCACCGACTTCGCCCGAAGCCTGGGCACGTTGGTGCATGCGATTGCCCAGGACATGCCGGACGCGTCCGGAGCAGAGTACGTTGCCGAACTCGTGCGGCGCTGGCCTGCGCTGGGCATGAAGGACAACTGGGAGGGAAGGCTGGACTTCCAGCGTGCCGAGACCATGGTGCGGAAACTGGCGCAGTACGTGCTGTCCATGAGGGGGGAGGGCCGCAGCCTGCTGGGCGTGGAGCAGGACTTCGAGGTTGCCCTTGGCCACGTAGTGGTGGACGAAGCTTCGCCTCGGGAAGCGGTGCTCCGCGGCCAGGTGGACCGGCTGGAGATCGACGGCGAAGGCCGCCTGGTAGTGGTGGACCTCAAGACCGGAAAGCGGCAGCCAGGCAAGGATGATCTGGCCCGCCACCCGCAGCTTGGCGCATACCAGGCGGCAGTACTCGCTGGCGGTTTCGACGCTGCTGAGGGCAGTGACGGCGGACTCTCCGGCGGAGCCGTGCTGGCGCAGCTTGGGACCGGGGCCATAAATCCGGCAATCCAACAACAGGAACCACTGGACCCGCAGGAGAACTGGGCACTGGACATGGTCAAGGAGGCGGCCGCCGTGATGGGTGGCAAGGAATTTATTGCACGGCATGACCCCGCGAAGGGCAGCCATGGCGGCCACGGTTGCCGGCTCCCCGAGGTGTGCCCGCTGTGCGCGCGCGGAAGGCAGGTAACCGAATGAGCGCCGTACTGCCCACGATGCCGGTCGGGGATGCGGCCCCGGCAGTGCGCTTCAGCCCAGAAGAACTGTCCACGCTGCTCGGCGAAAAAAATGCTCCCACGCCTGAGCAATCAGCCATCATTTCTTCCCCGCTCGCACCGCGGCTGGTTATCGCAGGAGCCGGGTCGGGAAAGACCGCCACCATGGCCGACCGCGTGGTCTGGCTCGTGGCCAATGGATGGGTGACCCCCGAGGAAGTCCTGGGCGTGACCTTCACCCGCAAGGCTGCCGGTGAACTTGCCAGCCGGATCCGGTCAAAACTCCAGGCGCTGCAGCGTCTTGCCGCAAAGGACGCCGGGAAGGGAGTCTTTCCGGAAGGGTTGCCCAGCAGTGATGCCCTGGAGCCCAAAGTGTCCACCTACCATTCGTTCGCCAGCGGGATCGTCTCCGACTACGGTCTTCGGCTTGGTGTGGAGCGGGATGTGGTCCTCCTCGGCGGCGCGCAGGCCTGGCAGCTGGCCAGCGAAGTGGTTGAAGCCTACGACGGCGAATACGCCCACTTCCGCGCCGCGAAATCCACCTTGGTGAAAGCCGTCATCCAGTTGGCGGGAGAGTGCGCGGAACACCTCCAGGAACCCGAGGACGTGGAAGCGTGGCTCATGGGCCGGCTTTCGGAGTTTGAATCCCTGCCGTACGTGGCCGGCAAGAAACGGAACCCGCCCAAGGTGGCCGTGGACCTTGGCGGCATGCTGCGGACCAGGGCAAGCGTCGCTGACATGGTAGGCCGCTATGCCGCGGCCAAACGAGCGCGCGGCGCACTCGATTTCGGCGACCTGGTGGCGCTCGCTGCCAAGGTGGCCCAGGATGTCCCCCTGGCGGGCCAGATGGAGCGGCAGCGGTACAAGGTTGTCCTGCTCGACGAGTTCCAGGACACGTCCTACGCGCAGCTGGTCCTTTTTTCCCGCCTCTTCGGTGGCGGCCATGCCGTGACAGCGGTAGGGGACCCCAACCAGTCCATCTATGGCTTCCGCGGCGCTTCGGCAGGACAGTTGTTCCACTTCGTCCGCGAATTTCCCGTCCGCACGGGTGCATCGGATGAAGGCGGCGGCTGGGCACCCGCCCCAACGTCGTATCTGACAACAGCCTGGCGGAATGGCCGGTCGATCCTGGCCGCAGCCAATGTCATGTCGCAGTCCCTGGGCCGGACAGCGGCGCGCAGGGGACCTGCCGGGGACAGGGCCGCCGCCGCCGAAGTGCCTCCGCTGCAGCCCAGCCCTCATGCCGTGGACGGGACTGTGGTGCTGGGTCGTTTCGCCAGCGACGTGGAGGAAGCTGCTGCCCTGGCTGAGGACGTCCTGAGGTACCGCGTGACCGACTTTGAGGTGCAGCCTGACGGTAGTGCCGAGCCGCCTGCCCTGGCCGTGCTGTGCCGCAGGCGCGCCCAGATGGAAACGGTACGGCGGCAGTTCGAGGCCCGGGGGATCCCCTACGAAATCGTGGGTCTCGGGGGACTTCTGGACACCCCTGAGATCGTCGACCTGGTGGCTACCCTGCGCGTGCTCGCCGATCCCGGCCGGTCCGATGCCCTGATGCGGCTGCTCGCGGGCGCCCGGTGGCGGATAGGCCCTGCCGACCTCATGGCTTTGCGCGACTGGTCCAGCCAGCTGGCACGGAGCCGGGGGAGGGTTGCGCAGGCGTTCGACGCCGACAGCCAGGACCGTGGCAGCGATGCAGCAGGTGCACGCATGCTGGAGGGTGACCTCACCGACGCCGCCAGCCTCGTTGAAGCCTTGGACTTCCTGCCACGGGACGGTTGGACATCGTCGAATGGGCGCACCCTCACCGCGGTTGCGCGCGGCAGGCTGGCCAGGTTATCGATCGAGCTGCGGCAACTGCGGGGCTACCTCGGCGATGACCTCACTACGCTCCTGGGCGAAGTGGAGAGGGCCATGCTGCTGGACATCGAAGTGGCGGCGCGCCCTGGGATCAGCATCCACCAGGCCCGCCGCAACCTTGATGCCTTCCAGGATGCGGCCGCCGGATTCCTTCGCACCTCCCAGAGAGTCGACATCCTCGCTTTCCTGTCCTGGCTGGAGGCGGCATCAGCGGAAGAAAACGGGTTGGAAGCGCCCGCCACCGACGTGAACCGGGAAGCGGTGCAGCTGCTGACGGTTCATGCTTCCAAGGGCCTGGAATGGGACGTTGTATTTGTTCCTGGAATGAATGCCGGTGCCTTCCCCAGTGACCGGGACTCCCGCTGGAGCAGCGGTGCTGCCGCACTGCCCTGGCCCCTGCGCGGGGACAGGGCCGACCTTCCGCAGTGGGACCTCGACCAGCCGGACCAGAAAGGCTGGCTTGATGCGGAAAAGGACTTCAAGGCGGCTGTCCAGGTCCACGGCGAGTCGGAGGAACGGCGGCTGGCCTATGTTGCCTACACCAGGGCCAAGCATGTCTTGTGGGTATCCAGTGCAGCGTGGGTGGGTTCACGGGCGGGGCGGGCGGAGATGTCTCCGTTCCTTGCGGAGCTGGAAGCCTTGACGGAACCGGCGGCCGGCGTGCCACGTGCGGACGCCGTGGTCCACCCCCTGTCCCTTGAGGAATCCGCGCTGCCTGAGCACAGCCCCTTGACGCTGCAAACGGAAGAAGCAAGCTGGCCCTATGACCCCCTTGAGGGACCCGTGGACCCACGGACCGGTGAGCGTCTGCGCCTGGCTTCCGGGCGCAGGACAACAATGGAGGCGGCGGCTCAGCGGGTACTCGGGATCATGAAGACAGGTGGGGGCCAGCTGATTCCGGCGGATGGGCCGCAGCAGGGGAGCGCCTCACTATCCGGGCGGCAGTCCCGCCTTACGGGAACAGCGGCAGGGTGGGCCCGCGAAGCTGCCCTGCTGCTGGAGCGCAGGGCCAGAAGGTCCGGCGGACAGGATGTCCACCTGCCCACCCACATCTCCGCTTCCACCTTGGTTGACCTCGGAGACGACGCGGAGGCGGTGCTCGCCCGGCTCCGCCGGCCGGTCCCGCGCGAACCTGGCATGTCGGCCCGGAAGGGCACTGCTTTCCACGCTTGGGTGGAGGAATATTTCGGAAACGCCGGAATGCTGGACCTCGGTGAAGCCCCGGGTTCCGACGACCACATCGACGCTGCCTACGACCTCGACGAGATGGTGGCCACCTTCATGGCTTCCCCCTGGGCTGACCGGTCGCCGGCCTTCGTCGAGGTTCCGGTGGAAACCAGGGTGGGGGAGGTCGTGGTCCGCGGACGGGTGGACGCCGTATTCCGGGACGCCGACGGCGGCTGGGACCTGGTGGACTGGAAAACCGGCCGGCGGCCGTCCGCGGCGCAGCTGAAGATCCGGTCTATCCAGCTGGCCGTATACCGGCTCGCATGGTCCCGCCTCAAGGATGTTCCACTGCAGGATGTGCGGGCTGCATTCTTTTACGTTGCCGACAATGCAGTGGTGCGGCCGCACGATCTGGGGACGGCAGAGGAGTTGGAAGGGATCGTTGCCGCTGCGCTAAGCCGGCCCTAAGTTCAGCCCGACCTAAGTTCAGCCGGCTTGAATTCCGGGCACGGGGGCAGCGGCAGTCCGGCTCAGCCCTGTTTGGCGTTGATGACCGAGATGGCGGCTGTGGATGTATCGTCCGGCCCCTTGATATCGGCGTCGGTGGCCGGAACGGTGTCATCCCCGGCAGCAGGCTGGTCGGGCTGGTCGACAGGAATAGGGGTTACGTGCACTGCCGGTTGAACAGGCGCCTGCGGCTCTGCCTGCCCTGCAAGTTGTCCCGGCACCGCAGCTTGGGCCTGTCCCGCAGATTGGGCGGGCACCGGTACGACCGTGACGGCGGGTGCGGCCAAAGAGCTGCCGCTCCCCGACGCAGGGGCTGCCGCGGAGGTTCCCGCGGTGGCGGGAGCGGGCGTTCCTGGTCCCTCAGGGCTGCCTTTGGCCGGAAGTGGTTCAATGCTGATCGGTTGGCCACCATACTCGGCGATGTCACTGGCGAGGCTCTCCAGCATGTCTTCCGCCTCGCTGACCATGTCCCGGTCACCTGCGGCGAGGGCCTTGACCAGATACTGTGCCAGGGCGAACTCCGCGGACAGGGCGGCCCGGCGCAGCAGGTGCTGGTCCGGGACATCGCGGCGGCTGGACGTGTAAGCCTTCAGTACGGCGTCAATAAAGTCCTGTTCATTGGAAGCCACCAACCAGGCAAAATCATCTGCAGGGTCGCCGATGCGCAGGTCCGTCCAGCCCGTTACTGCTGTCACCCTTTCCGCCTCCACCAGCAGGTTGTCCTCGTGCAGGTCGCCGTGCACCACGCAGGGGTTGAACCGCCACAGCGACACGTCCTCCATGGCGTGTTCCCAGCGGCGCAGCAGTGCGGCCGGAATCTTGCCTGTGGTCGCTGCCTGGTCCAGTTCGTTAAGCCTCCGTTGGCGGAACTCATTCGGGGTGTAGCTGGGCAGGTCGGCGTTGTTGACCAATGACCGTGGCAGGTCATGGACCGCGGCCAGCGCCGAACCAATTTCGCGCGCCAGGCTGGCCGGTCCCGACGTCAACTCCTCGACGCTGCGCGTGCTGCCGGACAGGTGCGAGTAGACGAAGGTGGTCAGCGTTCCCAGCCGGACGCTGCCGGCCACCGTCGGCATCAGGAATGGCAGTTCCGCCCGGACGGCGGGTGCGAAGGCCCGCAGCACCAGGAATTCCGTTTCCAGCCGCGCGCTGGCTTCGGCGTGCCGTGGCGACCGGACGCGCCAGCGTTTGCCTTCGGAATCGAGGAGCAGGGCCGAGTCGAAGTCCGCCGGGTCATCCGGCGCAGAGCGAACGGCCGTCGGGGTCAGCCCTGGGACTGCCGCGGTTGCAATTGCCGCCAGTTCAATCGGTTTTCTTCTCACTGTTCCACGGTAGATTGCCCGCCCTCCCAGAGAGCGGTGTGCCCGCGGCGAGTCTTCAGATACCTGCAAATCGGGGGGCCCGCAGCGGCAGCGGCAGCCTCGGGAAATGTGAAATGTCGGCAGCAGTCAGTACGGTGGAAGCATGAGTCACGCGGAGTCCGTAACCCCTGTCCACCAGGCTGCGCCGGCACGGCTGCCCGCCAACCATCTGGTGGATACCCTGCTCCCTGTCAAGCCGGCGCTGGTGGACCGCGGATCGGCTGCACGCATCAGGCCCGGCATGATCGATGACCTGCTGTCCGGCCCGGATGCCCTGGCTGCGGTCCTGTCCAGGCGCCAAGGGCTGGTGCAGGGCGGCAGCCTGGTGTTGACCGGAGCCAGGGAACTCCTGGCAGAGCTGAAAGAAGCAGGATCCGTTCCGGAGCTCGTGGTCTACCTGGGATCGGCCCTGCCTGCCGCTGACCTCCCGGCCGGGACTGAGCTGCTGCTTTTCGTCCTGCCCGAACCTCCGGAACCCGGCACAGCCGGTATCCCTGCGGACGCTGCCTGGGCTGGATTCCGGGAAGTCGCAGGAGGCTTGACACCCACCTCCACCGCCTTGTTCGTGGAATCCAGTGCCATCGCCAATTGGCATGCCGCCCATACCCATTGCCCGCGCTGCGGCGTGCCCACGGAGGTCGAAGCCGGCGGCTGGGTGCGCCGGTGCCCGGCGGACAATTCCGAGCACTATCCCCGGACCGACCCCGCCATCATCGTTACGGTGGTGGGCCCGGACGATCGGCTGCTCCTGGGCGGCGGTGGCCCCGTGGACGCGCGGAACTACTCCACTCTCGCCGGCTTCGTGGAGCCCGGTGAGTCACTCGAAGAGGCCGTGGTGCGCGAGATCCAGGAGGAAGTTGGGGTACGGGTTACTGCCTGCCAGTATCTCGGCTCGCAATCGTGGCCCTTCCCAGCCTCGCTTATGCTTGGATTTACCGCCGTCACCGAGGACGCCCACGCAACGCCCGACGGCGTGGAGGTCACCAGGGCGCGCTGGTTCAGCCGTGAGGAACTCCAGGAAGCGGTACTCAGTGGCGAGATCACCATTTCGAGCAGGCTCTCCATTGCCCGCTCGCTGATTGAGCACTGGTACGGCGGCCGGATCCGGGACCTGGCCGGCGCCTAAGTTATTCCATCCACCAGACTCCAGAACGCGGTAGTCGAGAAATAAAGCAGCAGAAGTGACTACAGAGAATTTTGACGGAGCAGCCTCGCTTGAGGACCGGATCCTCGGGGGCCTGGACGCTGAACAGCGTGAAGTCGCCAGCACCCTGAACGGCCCGTTGTGTGTGCTGGCAGGGGCGGGAACCGGGAAGACCCGCGCCATCACGCATCGCATTGCCTACGGCGTACACTCCGGGGTCTACACGCCACAGCGCCTGCTCGCGGTAACGTTCACTGCCCGGGCCGCGGCAGAGATGCGCAGCCGCCTGCGTGATCTGGGTGCCGGCAATGTGCAGGCCCGCACTTTCCACGCCGCCGCCCTGCGACAGCTGCAGTTCTTCTGGCCCCAGGCCGTGGGTGGCACGCTGCCCAACCTGTTGGACCATAAGGCCCAGATGCTCGCGGAGGCCGCCCGGCGGCTCAGGCTCAGCACGGACCGGGCCTCCATCCGCGACCTTGCCTCGGAAATCGAATGGGCCAAGGTCTCCATGCTGACACCTGCCAACTACCTGGAAAACGCCCAGGGGAGGGGCGCGCCCGGCGGGTTCGACCTCACCACCGTGGCCCGCGTCTTCCAGTCCTACGAAGACGTGAAAACCGACCGCAACGTCATCGACTTCGAGGACGTCCTGCTGATCACGGTGGGCATCCTCCAGGAGGACGAGAAGGTGGCTGCCACGGTTCGGGAACAGTACCGGCACTTCGTGGTGGACGAATACCAGGACGTTTCCCCGCTGCAACAGCGCCTCCTTGAGCTCTGGCTCGGCGGGCGTGACGAACTCTGCGTGGTGGGCGACGCCAGCCAGACCATCTACTCTTTTACCGGTGCGTCGCCCAGGCACCTCCTCGACTTCAAGACCCGCTACCCCCAGGCCAACGTGGTCAAGCTCATCAGGGACTACCGCTCCACTCCCCAGGTGGTGAAACTCGCCAATGACCTGCTGGCCGCCCGCCGCAGCGGCGGGCCTACAGCCGACGCCGCCTGGGCGTCACCCCTGCAGCTCGTGGCGCAGCGCCCCGCCGGGCCCGCACCGCAGTTCACCGAATGCACGGACGATGAAGCCGAAGCTGCCACGGTGGCGCAAAAGATCAAGGCCCTGCTCGACGCCGGCACCCCGGCCAGCGAGGTCGCCATCCTCTTCCGTACCAACGGCCAGTCCGAGGCTTACGAGCAGGCCCTGGCAGCGGCGGGCATCGGCTACCAGCTGCGGGGCGGTGAACGCTTCTTCGCCCGCAAGGAGGTCCGGGACGCCATCCTCCAGCTGCGCGCGGCCACCAGGGCCGTTGCTGAGACGGATACCCCTGAACCGCTTGGACAGCTGGTCCGGGACATCGTCTCCTCCCTGGGCTACACCGATTCGGCACCGCACAGCGGCGGTGCGCTGCGCGAACGGTGGGAGTCCCTCGCGGCTCTGGTGGCGCTCGCCGACGAACTGGTGCAGACCCGCGGCCCACAGTTCAGCCTGTCGGATTTCGTCAACGAGCTGCAGGAGCGTTCCCTTGCCCAGCACGCGCCAACTGTGCAGGGCGTTACCCTCGCGTCACTTCACGCGGCCAAAGGCCTGGAATGGGACGCCGTGTTCCTGGTGGGGCTCAGCGAAGGCCTGATGCCCATATCCTTCGCCGATTCGCCTGAATCCGTGGATGAGGAACGCCGCCTCCTGTATGTCGGGATCACCCGCGCCCGCGAACACCTGTCTCTTTCGTGGAGTACGGCGAGGACGCCCGGTGGCCGGGCCAACCGCAAGCCATCCCGGTTCCTCGACGGCCTGCGGCCGGATTCGGTGGCCAGCTCAAGTACCCGCGGGAAGGGAACTCCACCCCGCCGCAAGGCTGCCGCCCCCGCCGTCTGCCGGGTCTGCGGCAGCATGCTTGCCACCGGGGCCGAACGCAAAGTGGGCCGCTGCAACGCCTGTCCTCCCACCTATGAGGAACAGACGTTTGACGCCCTCCGCAACTGGCGCCGCGAGGTGGCGCAGTCCGCGGACGTCCCCGCATTCGTCGTCTTCACCGATGCCACCCTCACTGCCATTGCGGAGGCAAAGCCGGCATCGCTGGAGGAACTTGCCGTCCTAGCAGGCGTCGGCCCGTCCAAGCTGGAAAAGTACGGGGAAGAGGTCCTCCGGGTCCTTGTCGAAAGCACTGTCCTTTGAGGCGTGCACCCAACGGCTCCCAGGCCCCGGCGCTGACCAGCTCAAACGGTTCGCCGGTGGAGGTGCGGCGCTCTGCCCGGCGCACCCGGACCGTGGCGGCTTTCTGGGAAGACGGAACGGCGGTTGTTGCCATACCGGCCCGCTTCACCGCCGCGCAGGAGCGCGAGTGGGTTCACCGGATGCTGGCCAAATTGCACAAACAGGGGGAGCGGACCGCGGCAACAGGCCGGCGGCGTCCTGCCAGCGACGAAGCCCTGGCAGCCCATGCCGCCCAACTGTCCGCCCAGTATCTCGGCGGCCGGTCAACGCCCGCGTCCGTCCGCTGGGTCAGCAACCAGAACTCCCGGTGGGGTTCGGCCACGCCGGCGGAGGGAACCATCCGGCTGTCGGACAAGCTGCGGCCCATGCCGCAATGGGTCATCGACTACGTCCTGCTCCACGAGCTGGCCCACCTCCTGGTCGCCTCGCACAATGCCGCCTTCTGGAAGCTGCTGGAGGCCTACCCTGAAACCCAGCGGGCCAAGGCGTTCCTCGAGGGGGTCTCGTTTGCCACGTCCCGGGGACTGGACAAAGACGATCCCGCCGGCCCCGGTACAGCGGGCAGTGGAGACGTGCGGGACACCTGGCCCGGCGACGCCGACTAGTTCTGCCCCGGACCCAAACCGGCCTTAAAACATTCTGGCGGGCCAGGAAATCCTGGCCCGCCAGAAAAGTCTCAGCTCCTGGGCTGGTCCGTTCCGTCGTCGTCCTTGCCGCCGGTGTCCCCGGCCCCGCCCTCATCGTCGGCGGCGTTGTCGTCGAAACCGCCGTCCAGCAGTTTCTGCAGCGCGTCATCCACTTCGCTGTCGCTGGCTTCGGCGAGCTTGCGGCGGGAGCTGAAGCCTTTGGGATCGTCCAGGTCTTCGGCGGTGGGCAGCAGGTCGGGGTGGTGCCAGATGGCGTCCCGGCCCTCAATCCCGCGTTCTTCCTTCAGCGTGGCCCACAAGGTGGCGGCGTCGCGCAGCCTGCGCGGCCGCAGCTCCAGTCCCACCAGGGAAGCGAAGGCGTGCTCGGCGGGACCGCCGGTAGCCCGGCGGCGCCGCACTGTTTCCCGCAGCGCGCCGGCTGACGGCAGTACCTTCTCTGTCGCTGCTGCGGTGAGTTCGTCCACCCAGCCCTCCACCAGTGCCAGCGCCGTCTCGAGCTTCTCCAGCGCCTGCTCCTGTGCCGGGGTCCGCTGGGGCATGAAGACGCCCTGGGACAGGGCCTCCTGAATGCCTTCCGGGTTGCTGGGGTCCAGGTCCCGGGCAAGTTCCTCGATCCGTGAGGTGTCAATGTGGATGCCCCTGGCATATGCCTCGATGGCGCCCAGCAGGTGTCCGCGCAGCCAGGGAACCTGCACGAAGAGCCGCGCATGCGCGGCTTCCCGCACCGCGAGGAACAGCCGGATGTCATTCTCGGGAAGGGACAGGCCTTCGCCGAAGGCAGCAACATTCACCGGCAGGAGCGCCATCTCAAGATCGGCGAGCGGGACGCCGATGTCGGTGGAGCTCACCACGTCCTGGGACAGGGCGCCGATGGCCTGCCCAAGCTGCATACCGAAGATGGCACCGCCCATGTTCTGCAACATGGAGGAGGCGCCACCCATCATGGATTTCATTTCTTCGGGCATCTGCTCCGTCATGGCGGAGGAAAGCGCGTTGGCGATGCTGTTGGCCACCGGTTCGGTCAGCCGCTTCCATGTGCCCAGGGTGGCCTCCACCCATTCCGCACGGGACCAGGCCTTGCCGATCAGGCCGGTGGCGGGCAGGTCGGTGACTGGATCCAGCCACAGCTCAGCGAGGCGGAGGGCTTCATCCACCTCCCGTGACTGCTGTGCGGAGACCGACGGGTCTGAACTGCCCGCCGCGACCCGCCGGGCGTTGTCGTGCGCCAGCGTCCAGTTGACGGGCCCCTCGGACGGGGCGCTCATCATTGCCTGCACCTGGGAGAACATCTGGGCCAGCAGGTTGGGGTCATCCGGCAGCCCGGCAGCCTTCGCGAGCTCGGCGGGGTCGAAGTTTTCCATCCCCTTGCCGCCCATCAGGTTCTGCAGCATTTCGGTCAACGGATCCTTGGGGGTGTCGTCGCCGTTGGACGGATTGAGTGGGTTGGAGGTCATTGTCCCGCCGATCGATGGTGTGACTGTTGATCAAGCTTCACGGTACCCCGGCCGGGGGCGGCTGTCTGCCGCCCGCCGCCGTCGTTCGCTCTAGGCAAAGCGCCCCGGCGCGCCACCACCGCGTACTGTTGGGGGGTGACTACAACCCGTGGCAGCCATCCCTCCGAGGACCACGTTCCCGATCTTCCCCGCGTCTCCGATTCCGCTCCTTCCAGTGGTGGCAGCAGCGCCGGCGGGGCCGACGGCGGGCGCCCGGGCAAGCGGTTTTCCACCATGATGGTTGCCGGGCTGGCTGCGCTGGGGCTGGGAATAGCCGTAGGTACGATTCCGGTGCCTTATGTCGTTGAATCACCCGGGCCCACCTACAACACGCTCGGGGAGAGCCAAGGGCATCCGGTCATCAATGTCAGCGGCCGTGAAACGTATCCCGCCGCGGGGAACCTTGACCTGACCACGGTGTATGTTGATGGCGGTCCCACCGGTTCCGTCAGTATCCTCGGCGCCTTCTCCGCATGGCTGGACAGTTCCAAAGCCGTGTACCCGGTGGAGCTGATCTATCCCACGGGTACCACGAAGGAAGCGGCGCAGGAACAGAGCGCAGTGGCCATGGCGACTTCCCAGGAGAACGCAGTGGCCTCCGCCCTGAACGAACTCAAAATCCCGTTCGGCGAGCAACTCCAGGCCGCGGACCTGTCCAAGGATTCGGCATCCGCGGGCAAGATCCAGCAAGGGGACATCCTCACGTCGATAAACGGCAGGGACATCACAGCGCTGGGTGTCATCCAGGATGAACTGGCCGCGGGCAAGGGTGCGCCGGTTTCGGTAACGGTGGAACGCGGCGGCCAGCCCGTGACCGTCGAGGTCACCCCCAAGGACAACGGCCAGGGCCGCTTCATTCTTGGCGTCATGTTGAAGTACCTGTTCAGTTTTCCCTTCCAGGTGCAGATCTCCCTGGACAAGGTGGGCGGCCCCAGCGCCGGGCTCATGTTCTCGCTGGGCATCATTGATACTGTGACGCCCGGTGACCTTACCGGAGGTAAGCACATCGCGGGCACCGGCACGATTTCACCGGACGGTTCGGTGGGACCCATCGGTGGCATCGGGCAAAAGATGCGGGGCGCGCGTTCCGCCGGAGCGTCCCTTTTCCTCGCTCCCGCCGGCAACTGCGACGAGGTGGCGGGCCATGTCCCGGACGGCCTGCAGGTGGTGCGCGTGGAGAACCTTGCGGAGGCCCGGCATGCCGTCGAAGTGGCCGGAAGCGGGCAGGACACATCCGGACTCCCGGCCTGCACCGGCAAAACGACCGGGCCCAACTAGACTCGACAGGAACTAAGCTTTACCGCCACTCGTGGCACAGATGACGGACGAAACCAGCCGTTAGACCGGTACCGTACGTCGCCCGCACGCTTCGGATTTTTCGACGACCAGCTATGAGGTACCAGTTTGTCCCGTCCCGCCAGCACCATGTCCACCGGCAGACCCCCTTCACGACGCGGCGCACTGACGCCCACCCTGATCGTTGTCGCCCTGGTCGTCGTGGGCTTTATCTTCTTCGCCAACGTCTGGACCGACGTCCTCTGGTACCGGCAACTGGGCTTTATCGAGGTCTTCGTCACCGAAAACCTCGCCAAGATCGCCACCTTCGTGGCCGGCTTCGCCATCATGTTCGCAGCGGTGTTCTTTGCCATCCGCATCGCCTACAACTCCCGGCCCGTCTACGCGCCGGACTCCGAGATCCGGGACAACCTCAACCGGTACCAGGCGCAGCTGGAACCGGTCAGGCGGATCGTCATGGTGGGCCTGCCGGTCCTCTTTGGCCTCTTTGCGGGCAGCGCAGCCGCGAGCCAATGGCAAAAGGTCCTGCTCTTCTTTAACCAGGTGGGCTTCGGGCAAGCTGACCCGCAGTTCAACATGGACATCAGCTTCTATTTGATGACCTTGCCGTTCCTCGGGTTTGTGACCGGATTCCTGATCAGTGTCGTGGTGATCGCAGGCATTGCCGGTCTCCTCACGCACTACCTGTACGGCAGCATCAGGCTGATGGAGCGCGGCGTGTTCACCAGCCGCGCGGCGCAAATCCACATCGCCGTGACCGGCGCCGCCTTCCTGGTGCTGCTGGGCATCAACTTCTGGCTGGACCGCTACTCGTCCGTGCTGAGCAGCGGAGGCCGCTGGGCGGGTGCCCTTTACACGGATGTCAACGCGGTCATCCCCACCAAGTCCATCCTCGCTGTGGCTGCTGTCCTGGTGGCCATCCTCTTCATTGTCGCTGCCGTCATCGGCCGCTGGCGCCTGCCGGTGATCGGCACGGCCATGCTGATTATCACCTCCATCCTGGCGGGCGGGGTCTACCCCTGGGTGATCCAGCAGTTCCAGGTCCGTCCTTCGGAGCAGACGCTGGAAGGCAAGTACATCCAGCGCAACATCGAGAACACGCGCAGGGCCTACGGCCTGGACGGGATCCAGGAAACGCGGTATGACGCCACCAACACGGCCAACAGCGGCGCACTCGCGCCCGATGCCCAGACAACGGCCAACATCAGGCTCCTGGACCCGAACCTGATCTCGGACGCCTTTGCGCAGCTGGAACAGTACCGCCCGTACTACCAGTTCCCCAAGGCCCTCAATGTGGACCGCTATGAGGTGGATGGCAAGATCCAGGACACCGTGATCGCAGTCCGGGAGCTCAACCCCACAAACGTCGCAACCAACCAGCAGGGCTGGCTGAACCAGCACGTGGTGTACACGCACGGCTATGGGGTTGTAGCGGCCAAGGGCAACAAGTTCACGGTGGACGGCAAGCCCGAGTTCCTTCAGTCCGGCATTCCGTCAAACGGCGTGCTGGGGAACGATACAACCTACGAACCGCGAATCTACTTCGGCGATTCCTCACCCGAGTACTCGATTGTCGGTGCCCCTGACGGCGCCACACCGCGGGAACAGGACCGCCCCTCCGGCAAGGAAGGGGAGGGCGAAACCCAGTACACGTTCAAGGGGAACGCCGGGCCCAACGTCGGGTCCTTCTTCAACAAGATCCTGTATGCCATCAAGTTCCAGTCGTCGGACCTGTTGCTTTCCGATGGCGTGAACCCGGAGTCGCAGATCCTGTACGACCGCAGCCCGCGCGAACGGGTCCAGAAGGTGGCTCCGTACCTCACCGTTGATGGCGGGGCCTATCCCGCACTGGTGGACGGCCGGGTCAAGTGGATCGTGGACGGCTATACCACCAGCCAGTACTACCCGTACTCGCAGCAGAAGCAGTTGTCGGATGCCACCGCTGACTCGCAGACAAGCTCCGGCCGCGCCGTTGCGTTGCCCAACAGCACCGTGAACTACATCCGCAACTCCGTCAAGGCAACGGTGGATGCCTACGACGGCTCGGTCACCCTTTATGCATGGGATGACACCGACCCGGTCCTCAAGGCCTGGCAGAAAGTCTTCCCGTCCTCCCTGAAGCCGTACTCGGAGATGTCCGGTGCCGTCATGAGCCACGTCCGCTACCCGGAGGACCTGTTCAAGGTCCAGCGCGAACTGCTGGGCCAGTACCACGTGACGGATCCCACCAGCTTCTACAAGAACAACGACGCCTGGAGCGTGCCGGCTGATCCCACGGTGAGCACTGACGTGAAGCAGCCGCCGTTCTACATGTCGCTGCAGATGCCGGACCAGCAGAAGCCCGCGTTCCAGCTGACGTCCTCCTACATCCCGCAGATCGTCAACGGAAACGCGCGCAACGTCCTGTATGGCTTCCTCGCGGCAGACTCGGATGCAGGCAACCAGGCAGGTGTGAAGGCCGAAGGCTACGGCAAGCTGCGGCTGCTGCAGATCCCACCGGAAACACAGGTGCCCGGTCCAGGGCAGGCGCAAAACAAGTTCAACTCGGACCCCACGGTGTCACAGGCGCTAAACCTCCTGCGTCAGGGTGCATCGGATGTGTTGAACGGCAACCTGCTCACCCTGCCGGTGGGCGGCGGCATCCTCTATGTCCAGCCGGTCTACCTCAAATCGACGGGTGAGACCTCATACCCCACCCTGCAGCGCGTGCTGGTGGCCTTCGGCGACAAGGTGGGCTTCGCACCAACACTCGATGCGGCCCTCAAGCAGCTCTTCGGTGGTAATTCCGGCGCGGCTGCCGGTGATTCCGCCAACAACGGCCAGACGCCGGCGGGCCCCGCAGCTCCTGCCACACCGGCGGATGCGGACGCCAAGGCCCAGCTGAAGGCGGCCCTGGATGATGCGAACTCCGCCATCCAGTCCGGCCAGGCGGCCCTTGCGGCCGGCGACTTCGCTGCCTACGGCGAGGCGCAGAAAAAGATCGCCGCCGCGCTGAAGAAGGCGATGGACGCCGAAGCCAAGATCCCGGTTACTGCTCCGGGGGCCAGCCCGGCTCCCGCTGCTTCCGGCTCACCTTCGGCCACGCCGTCCCCGTCAGCGGGTCAGTAGCACGACGACGGCGGCCCGGCACCAGAACCCTGCGGAGGGACGGTGCCGGGCCGGCGTAACGGACGTCACGCCGTTTCAATTTGGCCTGCAGTTCACCTCCCGGTAAAGTAGTTCTTGCGACGCGGGGTGGAGCAGTTCGGTAGCTCGCTGGGCTCATAACCCAGAGGTCACAGGTTCAAATCCTGTCCCCGCAACTGAGGAAAGACCCGGACATCGGAAACGATGTCCGGGTCTTTTGCTTTCTCCACAAACTGCGGCTGATGGCCGTGGTCTGGGAAGGCGCAAAAGTAGGGTAGTGTTGATCAAGCGACGCGGGGTGGAGCAGTTCGGTAGCTCGCTGGGCTCATAACCCAGAGGTCACAGGTTCAAATCCTGTCCCCGCAACTTATGAAGGCCCTGACCGGCAGTTACGCCGGTCGGGGCCTTTCTTTTTCCTTGGATGCGCCCAGTTCCTAGTATTCTCTTTCGGAGGGTCCCGCGGTCTGCGGCAGCCCAGACATTCTTGAGAGGTATGTTGTTCGATGGCCACACCCACGAAGAAACCCGGCGCCGCGACGGGTAAGCGGTCCCGGCTTTACTGGGTGGTTCCTGCCGTCCTCGTGGCGCTGGTCCTGGTGGTACTGCTCGCCAGGCTGCTGATGGGACTACCCGCCGTTGCGTCCTTTGTCTCCGACTACCCGGGCCAGTCCGGGCTGCCGGACACCGCCCCGGTCGGTTTCCCGGCGTGGTTGGCCTGGCAGCACTTCCTCAACGCCTTCTTCCTGCTCCTGATCATCCGCACGGGCTGGCAGGTTCGGACCACGACGCGGCCCAGTGGGCACTGGACCCGGAACAACAAAGGCCTGATCCGTACCAGGAATGCGCCGACCAAGATCACCCTTGAGCTGTGGTTCCACCTGACGCTGGATGCCCTCTGGGTCCTGAACGGGCTCGTGTTCGCCGTTCTGCTGTTCGCCACCGGGCAATGGATGCGCATCGTACCCACCAGCTGGGATGTGTTCCCCAATGCCCTCTCGGCAGCCCTGCAGTACGCATCACTGGACTGGCCCACGGAAGACGGCTGGATCAATTACAACGCGCTGCAGCTGCTGGCATACTTCGTGACCGTCTTCATCGCCGCGCCGTTGGCGTTCGTCACTGGCCTGCGGATGTCCTCCGCCTGGCCAAAGAAGGCTGCGGGCCTCAACAGGGCGTACCCGATCGAATGGGCCCGCGCCGTCCATTTCCCGGTAATGATTTACTTTGTGGCTTTCATCGTGGTCCATGTCTTCCTGGTGCTCACTACCGGTGCGCTGCGGAACCTGAACCACATGTACGGGGTCAGTGATGACGGCGGCTGGTTCGGCTTTTGGGTCTTCCTCGCCTCCGTGGCGGTCATGGTTGCCGCATGGTTCCTCGCCCGCCCGATCTTCCTGCGGCCCATCGCCTCCCTCATGGGCAAGGTCAGCCGCTAAAAGGCCGGACAGCTTGCCTCCGGGCAGCTCAGGGGCGGCTCAGCCGTCCCTGAGCTGCTGGTACGCAGCCAGCGCCCGTTCCCGGGACTCCGGCAGCTCAACCAGCGGGTCCGGATAATCCAGTACCCCCGCCTTCCAGGGCTCGTGGATGGCTTTGTTGTCCAGGTCCGCGAGCTCCGGGATGAACTCGCGGAGGTACCGCCCCCCGGCGTCGAATTTCTTGCTTTGGGTCACGGGATTGAAGATCCGGTAATACGGCGAAGCGTCCGCGCCCGACCCCGCCACCCACTGCCAGTTGGCAGGGTTGCTGGCGGCATCAGCGTCCACCAGCGTGTCCCAGAACCACTCCTCTCCGATGCGCCAGTCGGCCAGGAGATTCTTCACCAGGAACGAGGCCGCGGCCATCCGCACCCGGTTGTGCATCCAGCCGGTCTGCCAGAGCTGGCGCATCCCCGCATCCACCAGGGGGTAGCCCGTGCGGCCCTGCTGCCAGGCAGACAGCTCGTCCCTGCCGGGCTGCTGCCAGGCGAACCGGTCGAATTCGGGCCGGTAGTTGCGGGTGGCGAGTTCCGGGTTGTTGTACAGCAGCTGCCAGCAGAATTCCCGCCAGCCAAGTTCGGAGCGGAAGATCCCGACGTCGGCAGGAACCTTCTGCGGAAAGCGGGCGCGGATCTCACGCCACACTCGGAACGGGCTGACTTCGCCGAAACGCAAGTGGGGAGACAGGCGGCTGGTTCCCTCAATGCCGGGCAGGTTACGGCCGGTTCCGTACTCCCCGGCAGGACCGTCCAGGAATTCCTCCAGCCGGTGCCGGGCCCCTTCCTCGCCGGGAGTCCACGTGGCGGAAAGGCCCCCGCTCCAGTCGGGGGAGGAGGGGAGCAGGCGCCAGCTGTCCAGGTTGTCGCTTGACGTGAGGTGCCCGCGTTGCGGGGGACCGGGGATCCGTGCCGGAGCCTCCAAGGGATCCCGGACATCCTGGCTGGCGAGGCATGCACGCCAGAAAGGCGTGAACACTTTGTAGGGCCCGCCGGAGCCGGTCTTGACCGTCCAGGGTTCGAACAGGAGGCTCGCCTGGAAGCTGGTCGCCGCCAGGCCGTTCTCCCCGGCCCACTCCTTGACTGCGGCGTCGATGGTGCGCTCTGGCTGGCCGTACCGCCGGTTCCAGAAGAGGTGCGCAGCTCCGGTCTCCGCGGCCACGTCCCTGACTACCTGCTCAGCCGGTCCCTTGCGAAGGAGAAGACGGGAGTTGCGGGCCTCAAGGGCGGAAGCCAGCGCTGTCAGTGAGTGGTGCAGCCACCATCGTGTTGCTCCACCCAGCGGCCTGACGCCTGCGGATTCCTCATCCAGGACGTACAACACCGTCACCGGCATGCCCAGGCCTGCTGCGGCGTTCAGGGCCGGGTTGTCATCCAGGCGGAGGTCGTCGCGCAGCCAGACCAGTGCGGTTTCTACAGTGGAGGTCATGGGACCACGCTACACACTGTGGACATGGCGATGGCCGGGACCAGGTCCCGGCCATCGCCATGTTTTGCCTGATGGGCGTTAGGAGGCCCTAGAGTTTGTCGAAGTCGGCTTCGTCGACTGTTGACTCGGACTGAGCAGGGCTGCCGGCACCGAGGGCAGGCTTGGCGTCTCCGGACTTCAAGGCGGCCAACCGGGCCTCGATCTCTGTCTGCTCGCCCAGGTCCTCCAGCTGGTTGAACTGGGCGTCCAGGCTGGACGCTGCAAGTTCCTGCTGGCCGCGGACCTTTGCCTCTTCGCGGCGGATCTTTTCCTCGAAGCGGCCCACTTCGCTGGTGGGATCCATGAAGTCGATGCTCTTGATCGCGTCGTGCACCTGGGACTGTGCCGCTGCCGTCTTGGACCTGGCAACCAGTTCGTTGCGCTTGCTGGTCAGCTGGTTGAGCTTGTTCTTCATCTGGTCCAGGCCGCTCTTCAGCTTGTCCACCACCTCGCGCTGTGAGGCAATGCTCGGCTCTGCGCCCTTGGCTTCGCTCTCGGCTGCCATCTGCCGCTGCAGGGCGACCTTGGCCAGGTTGTCGAACTTCTCGGCGTCGGCAGCGTCGCCGGCCGAACGGAACTCATCAGCCTTCCGGGAGGCGGCCAGCGCCTTGTTGCCCCAGTCGCGGGCGTTCTTGACGTCTTCGTTGTAGTCGTCCTCCAGCATGCGGAGGTTGCCGATGGTCTGCGCCACGGCGGACTCTGCTTCGGCGATGTTGTTGGTGTAGTCGCGGACCATCTGGTCCAGCATCTTCTGCGGGTCCTCGGCGTTGTCCAGCAAAGTGTTGATGTTCGCCTTTGCCAGCTGCGCGATCCGGCCGAAAATGGACTGCTTAACCATGGTGTTTGCCTTTCGTCCTGCTCTGTGTTGACCACTGGAACCGGTGCACAGTGGTGTACTGCTTCTGTCCGCCCGCCGGGATCTTCCGGCGTGTTCGGCGGAAGTCCTAGAAACTGCCCGAGTCTCCGCCGCCGAAATCGCCGCCGCCAAAGTCCCCGCCGCCGAAGCCGCCGCCGTCTCCGCCGAAACCGCCGCCGCCTCCGCCGTCGCCCCAGCCTCCTCCACCACCCCAGCCGCCGTGGCCGCCGTTAAGGATGGAGTTGATCAGGATGCCGCCCAGGATGGCTCCGCCCAGTCCGCCACCGCCTCCGCCGCCGAACATGCCGCCCCGGCCAAAGCCCTGGTTGGCGTAGCCGTCGAAGTGCTCTACGTCGGCCTGGGCCAGCTGTGCGGCCTGTGCTGCCAGGGCGTGTGCCTGCTGTGCGTAGGTCAGTGCGGTGACGGGGTCCGTGCGGGCAATGGACAGCGCGTAGTCGAGGTTCCGCTGTGATTCCGCCAACCTGGTGCGTGCCTCGGTGCCCACCCCGCCGCGCCGGGCGGTGATGTAGTCGGAGGTGGCGCTGATCTGGGCCTGGGCGGACATGATGGTCTGCTGAAGCGATGCCTGTGCGCGCCGGGCCTGCTCCTGCTGGTCCCGGATCCCGCCCAGGGCCTGGTCCAGTGACTGGTGCGCGGTTTCCACCCGCTGAAGAGTGGCGATGGGGTCGATCTTTCCGCCCTGGATTTCGGTCTTCACCTGGGCCAGGGCAGCCTCCACCGCCGCTACCGGCCCCGCCAGCTCTGCATGGCTGCCGGACTGGATCATGGCCTTCGCCTGGGCCAGGTCCTGGGCTGTATCCACCACCGCTGCTTCAAGGCTGTTGCGTGCCTCATCGAGGTTGGTGGCGACCTTGGCGATGGCGTCCAGGAGGACGTTGGTCTGGTGCAGGCTTTCTTCGGCAGCGCGCACGGCGACGGCGGCCAGGCTGCTTTCTCCTTCAGCGAGCTTCTGCTGCGCAGTTCCGGAGGCGTTCTGCACAAAGGCCAGCCGTTCCTTGGCCTGCACGATGTTGTCGGAAACCTGGGTCAGGGCGCTGTCCGAGTACTTGGACCGCATCGTGGCCAGGGACTGCTCTGCGCTGGCGATCTTGGTGTCCGCCTCGCGGGCTCCGGCGTTGATGCCGGCCAGGGCCTGCGGAGCGTTCTTCTCCAGCTCACGCAGGGAATCGAAGTCGGCCTTCTGTTCCTGAAGGGAGGCCAGGGCGGCTTCGGAGCGGCGGATGATTTCGCCCAGCCAGGTCCGCTGCTGCTCCTCAGTGTCCGGGATGTGGTCATCGAGCTGCTGCTGCAGCTTGAAGGACTCAGTCATGTGCGCCTTCGCTTCGGCCAAGGCCCTGGTGAAGTTTCCGACGGCGGAGTCCCCATACTGTGCCTGGGCGAAGCCAAGTTCCTGCTCGCTGGACTTGATGGCGTCATCCGCCTCGATCAGCAGCGAACCGCTCTTCCGGCGGAGTTCCTCCACGCTGAGGGAGGCCAGCGGGTCGAGTTCGGCACCCTGGGGGCCGTAGCTTCCGCTCGAGGCCACCTGGCCGGCAGCCTTCTTCCGCCGGTTCCGGTAGTACAGGTACGCACCGCCTCCGGCCACCACAACGCCCGCGCCTACAAGGATGCCCGCGCCGGCTCCGTCACCGGATTTCACACTGCCGCTGCCTCCGCCGGCCGCGTCGCCGATGGCCGAAGCGGTATCGATGGCAGCCTGGGCGAAGTCGCGCTTGCCTGCTCCGAGGTTGGCCGCCACAGCGTTCTGCGTGATGTTGCTGCGCTTGGAGTAGATGGCGCTGGTGGAGTTAGGGGAGAAGTAGTACGCGCCCTGTTCGCTCGCGATGGCCAGGATGGCATCCGCCTTGCCCATGTTCTTTGCCTTCGCCACTGCCTGGCTCCAGCCGGCAGGGTCCGCAGGGTTTTCGAAGGACTTAACCGTGACCACGTACAGGTTGTACTTGTGGTCCTTCAGCAGCTTCTGGATGGCGTCCTGGACCTCGCCCTTCCGGCTGCCCAGGACGTTGGCGTCGTCAACGATGTTGGTCCCGGAGGGGATGGACACCGGGTCTTCGGCCCAGGCGGCGCCGGCGGGTACCGCCAGCAGCCCGGCAAGGCCGATCACGGCGAGGATACGTTTGAACTTTGACCGCATGTGCAACCCTTCAGCACGCCTGACACCGATTCGGGACGAATCAGTCGTCGAATCCAACAGCGCCCCCACGCTTGGTGTGAAGCCGCAGGTCGCTGTGGCAATTCATCTTGATTCTATGGTGCACCCCACAGCCCGTCCATGCGGGCGAATATGCCCCCAGCGAAACGACCCGGCGCGGGAATACTCATTGTCCAAGCGTTCAGGAAGCTCTCAGCAAACATCCGAGCTTGTTCCAGCGGGACAGTCCATAGTTAATGGCAGACGAGGATGAAAGGAAGTCCCATGACTGAGAATCAAACCCCAGGACCGGACCCGGAAGACAACCACGCGGGCAGCCGGAACCCGTGGCAGCAGGGCCCGCAGCAGCCCGGAGACCGCCCGGCGGCCACTCAGTATGGGAACGGAGCCGGGACCGCGGGACAGGAACGCGGCGGCTACAGCGGCAGCGAGCAGAACCGCGCGGAGCAACAGAACCGCACGGAGCAGTTTGACCAGCCGCAGGGGAGCGGGAATAACACCCAGGAACTGCCCGGGACCCCACGCCCGGTCTATCCGCAGCGCCAGCCGTTCTACGGCCAGTCCGGATACTACGGCCAGCAGCAGCACCAGAACGGCCAGCCCATGTACGGCGCCGGCCACAACCCGCCCAACGGGGGTGCCGGCCTGGCCCCCAACCCCAAGGACGCACCGCGCCGGAAGGCAACCTTCGGCGTCGGCACCCTGGTGGCCAGCATCCTCGCAGCGGGCCTCGTGGGCGGCGGCGTGGCCACCGTTGGTGCCGGTGAATTGTTTGGAAACAACGGGTCCAGCACGTCAACTGTCGGCAGCAACAGCCAGCCGGGCACGGTCATCGTCAACAACAAGGACGACGTCAACTCCATCACCGCGGCTGCCGTAAAGGCCTCGCCCAGCGTTGTCACCATCAGCGCCACCAGCGGCAGCTCCGGCGGCACAGGCTCGGGCATCGTGCTTGACGACCAAGGGCACATCCTTACCAACACGCACGTGGTGACGCTCGACGGCCAGACCGCCAACGCCACCCTTGAAATCCGGACCAGCGACGGAAAAGTCCTGCCCGCAAAGCTGGTGGGCACCGACCCCCTGTCCGACCTCGCCGTCATCAAGGTGGACGACACCTCAGGCCTGACCCCCGCCACCCTGGGTGACTCCTCCAAGCTCAACGTGGGGGACACCGCCATCGCCATCGGGTCCCCGCTGGGCCTGACGGGGACCGTCACGGACGGCATCGTGTCCACCCTCAACCGGACCATCAGCGTGGCATCGTCCGCAGCGCCGAAGGGCGGCGACAACAGCCAAGGCGGCGACCAGGGCTTCCAGTTCGCCCCGCCGGGCGGCGGGCAGAGCCAGCAGAGCTCCGGCGAGGGTTCCATCGCCATCAATGTCATCCAGACTGACGCTGCCATCAACCCCGGCAACTCCGGCGGCGCCCTGGTGAACAGCAAGGGCGAGATCATCGGTGTGAACGTGGCCATCGCGTCCGCCGGATCCGGCACTTCAACCTCCCAGAGCGGCAACATCGGTGTCGGGTTCAGCATCCCGATCAACAACGCCAAGCGGGTGGCCCAGGAAATCATCGACACCGGCAAGGCATCCCACGGCCAGCTGGGCGTCAGTGTCAAGGCCAAGTCCTCGACAGGCGCGGCCGCTTCCGAGTTCTCCGTGGGCGCCGAGGTGGCCACCGTTGACGGCAGCTCGGCGGCAGGAAAAGCCGGCATCAAGGCTGGTGATGTCATCACCAAGTTCAACGACCTCACCATCGGCGAACCGAACCAGCTGACAGCGGCCGTCCGCGAACAGCCGGCAGGTTCCACCGTGAAGATCACGGTCCAGCGCAGCGGCAAGGAGCAGACGTTCGACGTCACGCTGGGTGCCGCTGCCAGCTGACCGGCGCCGGCAGTAACAGGCAGTAAATGACGACGGCGGCGTCCCCACCAACGGGGGCGCCGCCGTCGCCATGCCGTCGCAAGGGAAGCCCTGACACAGGCGTTAACGGAAGGGGGCGCGGGCGCGCGCCGATATGGTTAGCTAGGAGCTACCCGCCTGCCGGGCATTCCGCGGCCATGACCCACCCGGCTGGCTGTCCACAAGCATGGAAGGCTGCTCTAAAACAGTGGAAGAGACATTGAAGATCGTAGTCCTGGTCAAACATGTACCGGACGCCCAGTTCGACCGTCACCTCAACGGGGAGGGCAACACCGCGGACCGCGACGAAAGCATTCTGTCCGAGCTTGACGAGTACGCCCTCGAGGCCGCGCTGCAGCTGGCTGAGGCACGGGGCGGAAGCAAGGCCGGAAACCAGGTCATCGCGCTCAGCATGGGCCCCGCCGGCGCCGTCAACGCCGTCAAGAAGTCCCTCCAGATGGGCGCCACCGAAGGCGTGCACCTCACGGATGACGCACTGGCCGGCTCGGATGCGGCCGCCACCTCGCTTGCGCTCGCGGCTGCGGTCCGGCACCTGGGTGACGTGGACCTGGTCCTCACCGGCATGGCCTCCACGGACGGCGAAACTTCGCTTGTTCCGGCGCAGCTGGCGGAGCGGCTGGGGCTGCCGCAGGTGACCTTCGCTTCCACGCTGGAGGTCGACGGCGGCCGGCTGACGGCCCGCCGCGACGCCGATACCTCCTCGGAAACGGTGGAGGCACCGCTGCCCGCCGTCGTGTCCGTTACTGACCAGATCAATGAGCCCAGGTACCCCAACTTCAAGGGCATCATTGCCGCCAAGCGCAAGAGCATCACCACGCTGTCCCTGGCCGACGTCGGCGTGGACCCTTCACAGGTGGGCTTCGCTGGTTCCTGGACCAGCGTGACCAGTGCGGAAGAGCGGCCGCCCAGGGCTGCAGGCACCATCATCACCGACGAGGGCGACGCCGGCATCAAGCTGGTTGAGTTCCTGGCCGCCCAGAAGCTGCTCTAAGAGGGACAATCACCATGGCAAAAGTACTCGTATTCATTGACAACCCCGGCGAATCGCTCAAGAAGAGCAGCCTGGAGCTGCTGACCCTGGCGCGTTCCCTGGGCGAGAGCACAGTGGCGGTCAGCGGAGACCTTTCCGACGGCGTCGCAGCCACCTTCGCCGAGTACGGGGTGGGCAGCGTCCTGCACCCGTCGGCCCAGGACTTGAACGACTACCTGGTCGCACCCAAAGCCGCCTACGTGGCCGCCGCGGCTGAAACCAGCGGCGCCGGCATTGTGCTGCTGGACAACTCGCCGGAAGGCAAGGAGATCGCTGCGCGCGTGGGCATCCGGCTGGGTGCCGGCGTCATCACGGACGTCGTCGCCGTGGACCCGGACGGCACCGCGCACAAGTCCGTCCTGGCCGGCTCGTACAACACCGCCTGCAAGGCCACCACCCCGGTTTCCGTGCTGACGCTGAAGGCCAACAATGTCACCCCGGAACCTGCCCCTGCCGCCACCACTCCTGAAACTGCCACCGTTGAGGTTCCCGACGTGGCGGCAGCGGCCAGGATCACGGCCCGCGAGCAGAAGGTGGCCAGCGGCCGGCCCGACCTCACGGA
>DATIMT010000137.1:0-1700 GCA_035475035.1 Arthrobacter sp. | reverse complement strand
AGGGGACGGCGCAGTGCCCTTCGCCGAATCGGAGGCAGCCTTGAAGGCCTCACCGAAGGCGGCGTCCGATCCGCCGTCACGGCCCTGGCGCTGGTTGCCCGGGGCCGTCACCCGCGCCACGGGGACGGTGGACGGAATACCAATGGAGGGAGTCACAGGCTAGCTCCTGTTCCGAGTGAGGCTTGAGCCGCCGCGACCAGATCGGTCAGGCTGGTTCCGTTGGTGCTGCCCAGCGCGCTGCCGCCGATTCCGCTGCTGTCCAGGCCGCCGGAAGCGAGCAGGCCGGACAGGCTGGTATCCGAGATGCTTGATCCCAGGCCGCTGGAGCCCAGCAGGCTGGCCAGGCCTGAGCCCGAGCCGTCGGAACCCAGTGCACTGGCACCCATGATGCTGGTCAGGGCTGTGTTCAGGGTGCTTGCAGGCGAGGTGGCCGTCGTCGAACCCCCAACAGAGGAAGTGTCGGACGTGGCCGGAACGACCCGGACGATCCGATCGAACTTTGCGCCGGCCGGGATGTCTGCAATGCTGACCTTTTGCCCTGGCTCGGGAGCGTGCAGGTACTGGTTGTTGCCCAGGTAGATGCCGATGTGCTCCACGCCGTTCATCACCAGCAGGTCCCCCGGTTTGGCCTGCGCCAGCGAGGGAATGGTCTGCCCGGCGTTCATCTGGTCCCGGACCAGGCGGGGTACCGAGACGCCCAGGTCTTTGAAGACGTGCTTGACCAGGCCGGAGCAGTCGAACCCTGTGGATCGGTCGGTGCCGCCCCAAACGTACGGCACGCCCAGGTATTTCTTCGCGTCCGCCACCACGTCGTTGCCGGTGGCCCCGTTGGGGTTGGCCGCGGTAACAGCGGAGGAGTTGCCGACGCCGGAGATCCCGGCCGTGCCCTGTGCGGCGGCCAGCGCGCTGGCAAAGTCGGTGGCTCCGGATGCGGAGCCGGCGGCGGAAGCGGACGACGAGGCAGCCGTGCGGCCGCTTTGGATGTCCGCCAACTGCTGCAGCACGCTTTGGATCTGGCCCATCCGACTGACCACGTCGACGGTGGTCACGGCTTGGCCCCGCCGGTTGCCTCTTGGGCACCGGAGGCACGAGTGGAGTTGGCGGCTCCAAGCCCTCCGAAACCTCCAGAGCCGCTGGCTGCGCCAGCGGCCGCTCCGGTCCCGCCAGCCCCTCCGGCTCTCCCGGCCGCACCGCGCCCGCGGTGCCAGGCACCGGCAGCGATCTCGTCGATCGCGGTCTGCTCGGTGTGCAGTTCCTCCGCCACCACCCGGGCCTCGTGCTTGGTCTCCAGCTTCTGCAGCCGCACCGACTGCGACCGGGCCTCATTGAAGGCAGCCTGCGCCTGCTCGGTACGAACCTGGTTGTCTGCGGAAACCGCCGCCAGCTCGGCCAGCATGCTGCGCGAGGACGAGCGCGCCGCGGCCACCGTGTTCAGCGCGGCAGCGTTGACCACCTCGCTGGGCACCTCCGCGAGTTCCAGTCGGGCCGCCTTCTGCCGGGCGCGGGTCGCGGAGGACCTCGCGTTGGCCGCGGCCAGCTGGATGGCGGCGGCGTCCTCGTGCAGCTGTTGCAGGCGAAGCAGCCCGGCCAGCGGGAATCGGCGGGACATCACGCACCTCCAAGGATCTGGGTAAGTCGGTTGAGCTGGTCCCAGGACCCCGCGGACAGGCTCTGGTCGTCCATCCGCTGCTGCAGGAACG
>DATIMT010000136.1:0-4706 GCA_035475035.1 Arthrobacter sp. | reverse complement strand
ACAGCCTTCCGTGCAACTTGGCTTCCAATATGTCCTGCACCGATGATTCCGATTGTTGTCATATGGGCGGCAACAGCAGTGGGGGCCAGGATATTTCAGCTCTGTAAGCCGGCGTTAGTTTATGGGCTGTGGGAAGGCCCCCAGCACGTTCCACGGTCTCCTGCGCAATTGCATAGAGCTTTTTGGGGCAATTGAGGTAGAAGTTGTTGGCAGTTTCCGCTGCCGCCAATGGTGCCGGAGAAATGTTGCTGGAAGTCACAAGAGGGCCATTCTGCGCGCTGTATCCGGGCTACCCCTTGGCCCGGGTTTCGAGTGAAATGAATACAGCAATTCCCGCTGCTGCAGCCGGTTGCCGCACGGACGCAACGTGCGCAAACCGGCGCCCGCCTCATTCCAATCATGGTGCAGAAGCAAACGTAACAGAACAAATACTCCCAACAGATGTTGGTCAAACCCTTGACCGTTCTTGTCAGGCGCTGATACACCTGAAGGGCAGAAAGCGTTTCCTCAGCTCTCATTCCCCTTCAAAATCACTCGTGAGGGGGGAGGCCTTGCACTGAATGAAACGTTCCAAACTGTCGCGCGGCAGACTCAGCTGCCGCCGCATCAAAGGAGATGTTCTTTTGGCAAACCCCTCAATGTGTTCCCCGAAATCCCCGGCGGGCAGGGCGTGGAAGGCAGCGCCTGCCGCAGCGGCGGCCACGCTCACCGCGGCGGCCCTGGCCTTTACCGGCCTCCCGCTGGCCGTCGCTGATCCTGGAAGCCCCGCTGCGCCGGCAAGCTCCGGTCCCACCCGCCAGGTGGAGAACCTGGACCGTGCTCCGGTTGCTGTCCTGACGGACCAGGGCGTCACCCTGGGCTGGCGGATGCTGGGCCTGGACAAGGACAGTGTGGGCTTCCACATCCTCCGCGATGGCGTCCAGATCACTGACGAGCCCATCCGCAACAGCACAACATATGTGGACCCGGCGGGAACGGCGTCCTCGAAGTACGTCATCAAGACCGTAGGCAACGGCAACGGGCAGGACAAGCTCAGCCCCGGGTTCAGCCCGCTGGCGCAGAACTACCTGCCCATCAAGCTGGACAAACCGGCCGACGGCGTCAGCAAGGATGGCAAGCCCTACACCTACACTGCCAACGACTCTACCGTTGCGGATCTGGACGGCGACGGCGCCTACGAAATCATCCAGCTCTGGAACCCCTCCAACGCGCAGGACAACTCCAAGTCCGGGTACACCGGCAACGTCTATGTTGACGCCTACAAGATGGACGGCACCAAGCTGTGGCGCATCGACCTGGGCCGCAACATCCGGGCCGGCGCCCACTACACCCAGATGCTGGCCTATGACTTCGACGGTGACGGCAAGGGCGAAGTGGCCTTCAAGACCGCGGACGGCACCATCGACGCGGCCGGTACCGTGATTGGCGACCCGGCAGCGGACTACCGCAACAGCGCCGGCTACGTCCTGTCCGGGCCGGAATTCCTCACGGTGTTCAACGGCGCCAGTGGAACCATCATGGACACCGTTCCGTACGATCCGCCCCGCGGAAGCGTTGCGGCCTGGGGTGACGGTTACGGTAACCGCGTGGATCGTTTCCTGGCCGGGGTGGCCTACCTCGACGGCGAGCACCCTTCCCTGATGTTCAGCCGCGGCTACTACACGCGGACGGTCCTGGTCACCTATGACCTGGTGAACGGCAAGCTGGTCAAGCGGTGGAAGTTCGATTCCGACGTTGCCGGCGCTGAGTACAAGGGCCAGGGCAACCACAACCTTTCCGTGGCGGACGTGGACCAGGACGGCAAGGACGAGTTCGTGTTTGGTTCCATGACCATCGACGACGACGGCAGCCCGCTGTACAACACCAAGCTGGGCCACGGCGACGCCATCCACACCGGTGACCTCGACCCATCACGGCCCGGCCTGGAGACGTTCGCCGTGCACGAGAGCATGAGCCAGAGCGGCAACCGGGGAGCCACGTTCCGTGACGCCGCCACCGGTGAGGTGCTGTGGAGCATCCCCGCGGTCAAGGACACCGGCAGGGGCGCCACGGGCGACATCGATCCCCGCTTCCCCGGCTCGGAAAGCTGGGCTGTGGGCGGCGACGCTGCGTGGAACTCGTCCGTCGGCTACCTGATGTCGGCGAAGGGTGAGCGGATTTCGGACAAGATTCCGGCGGCCAACTTCATGGCCTGGTGGGACGGCGACCTGCTCCGCGAAGTCGTGGACCACGACTTCGATGCAGCCACCCAAGTGGGCGTCCCGACGATCTCGAAGTGGAACTGGGAGACCCAGGCCAGCGACCGCCTCCTGACCGCCACGGGCGCCAGGACCAACAACGGCACCAAGGGCAATCCGTCCCTGCAGGCGGACCTGCTCGGCGACTGGCGCGAGGAACTGGTGTACCCATCGGCAGACAGCACCGAACTGCGGATCTACACCACCACCTCGCCCACCGAGGTGCGGCTCCGCACGCTGATGCACGATCCCATGTACCGTACCGCCGTGGCCCGCGAAACCGTTGGCTACAACCAGCCTCCGCACCCGAGCTTCTTCATCGGCCAGGACATGCAGACCCCGGCCATGCCGGCTGTGTTCTACGCGGGCAAGGGTAAGTAGATCCACGCCGGATGCGAAAACGCCGCCCGCCTCGGAAAAGAGGCGGGCGGCGCTTTGCTGTTGGTACAGGTCAGTGCTGGCCGAGGTTGCCGCTGATAGGCGGCAGGCCGCCGTCGTCACGCCGGAGGTCGTTGTCGTCCTGGTTGCGCTCGGCGGCGCTCAGGTTTTCGCCGGCCACCGTGTCATCAGACTCACCAGAGGTGTCCACCAGGCCGTTGGTCTGGTCGAACGGGTGGCCGATCCTGCCGTCGTCCAAATCGGCGACCGAACCGGATGAGCCGGCAGCCGCCGTCGTGCCCGCCTCGGCTGAGCCAGTGGTGGCGCCAGTAGTGAGCGGTTCTGCCGGTACGACCGGTTCCGCGGGGACCACGGGGGTGGTCTCAGTGACTGTAACTTCACCGGTTTCGGTCTCTTCCTTCTTGCCGCTGGCAGCCATCGCCGCTGCCGCGCCCGCAGCCGCTGCGATGCCTACTCCGGCGGCAACCTTGCCGGAAACGCCGGCCTTGCCGGAGTCGCCGCGTGATGCGCCCGCATGTTCAACGCCGGGCGTACCCACGGCTGAACCGGCGTTGACGGAACCCCGCCAGGCCCCGCTGGCATAGCCTTCGTCCTCGATGAATTCCTTGAACTTCTGCAGGTCCGATTCCGCCTGCCGGTCCACCACGTTAAGCTTGTCGCCTGCCTTTTCGATGAGGCCTTCGGGTTCGTATTCGAGGGTCAGCTGGATGGACGTCTGGCCGCCTCCCACGTCCTCGAACTCGACAGCGCCGGCGTTCGTGGCGCCTTCAGTGGCGGCCCAGGCGACCTTGCGGTCCGGAACCTGCTCCAGGATCCTGGCTTCCCACTGCCTCCGGACGCCGCCGATCTCGGCCACCCACTCCAGCCGGTCGTCACTGAGCTGCGTGACGCTCTTGACGCCGCCCATGAAATGCGGGAACTCCTCGAACTGGGTCCACTGGTTGTAAGCGGTACTCACCGGTACGTTCACCAGAATGCGTTTTTCCACCTTCGTGCTCATAACGTCTCCTTCGCTTTGTTACCGGGAACTGATGAGTCGGGAAAAATCATCAGCATGCTTACCAACATACCTTTTGGCTGGTCCGGTTTCCAGAGCGGCAGTGACAATGGTGAAACCTTTGCGGTTACGTCCAGCTAGGGCGCAACCACGGTTCCGTAGGAGCCTTCGTTGAGCGGATGCGCAGTGGTGGAGGGGGCCACGACGCCGAACTCGTACCCTTCGGCGCGGAGCGCGTCGATGGTTTTGGCCAGGTAAGTCCACTGCGATGCAGGGCAGGACAGCACATCGTTGCCGTCGTGGAGCAGGATGATTGCGCCGGGCGCTGCTTCATCCAGCACGTACTTCTGGACACCGGCCGCACCCGGGCACTCGTAGTCGCCTGGTTCGCCGACCTCCCAGTGCCACTGGATCCCGCCGCTCATGCCGATGGTCTTGAGGTAGTTCATGGAGTAGGGGCTGCTGTTGCCAAACGGGAAGCGCATCAGCCTGGGTGTGGTGCCGGTGATCGCCTTCAGCGTGGCGTTGGTGCTGTCAATCTCCTGTTTCTGGTTTGCCTGGGTGAGGTCCGGGAAGTTGGCGTGATCCCAGGAGTGGTTGCCAATCACGTGCCCCTCTGCCTTGATCCTGCGGACGAGGTCCGGGTACTGCTGCGCATGTGAGCCTTGGATGAAGAAGGTCGCCTTGACACCCTTCTGTTTGAGGACGTCGAGGACGAAGGCGGTGCGCTGGGGCGAGGGCCCGTCGTCGAAGGTCAGGCCAATCAGCGGCTCGTCGGCGGCGTGGGCCGAAGCGGCGGGGCTGCCGGCCAGCAGGCCCAGCGCCAGGCTAGCGGCGGCGAGAGCCACCACGGGAATCTTGCTCTTCATTGTGCTCGTTTCCCTTCTTGATTCTGCATTGAACAGTCCTAGGTGAAGCACCCTACGGCGGGCTTAAAGCGGCTGTAAACAGGCGGCAGGCGGCGACTGGATAACTTCTGAAGGCAGTCGAAAGGCTTGTTACCAACGCGTTACCCCTGTGCTTGCACTCCTGGGACGAACGTGCGACGGCGGCACCCGGCCGGGTGGCGCCGT
>DATIMT010000135.1:0-20337 GCA_035475035.1 Arthrobacter sp. | reverse complement strand
CTGGCATGATGTTGCTGTGACCTCCCACAACGAGCACGGACGTCCCGCCCAGCCGGTGCCGCACGCCCTGGCGGCGGTGGCGCTGTTGGAAGAGATCCGGAGCGGCCTTGATGGGGTCACGCTGCCGCTGGACCTGCCGGGCGCAGACCAGGCGCGCCGCGAAGCCAGGGCCGCCGCAGCCCAGCTCGCTGACTACATCCTCCCGCGGTACCGCAGCCTGGACGCCCCCTTGCTCGCCGTCGTCGGCGGTTCCACGGGCGCCGGAAAATCCACCCTGGTGAACGGACTCGTGGGCCATCCCGTCACGCGCGCGGGCGCCATCCGCCCCACCACCCGCCAGCCCATCCTGCTGCACAACCCTGCTGAGGCAACCTGGTTCGAGGGGCAGCGGGTCCTGCCCGGGCTGAACCGGATCCGCGGAACCCTCGCCGGCACTCCCGCCCCCGCCGGTGCCCCGCCGGAACCACGGGGAGTGCCCTCACTGCTGCTGCTGGCCGATCCGGCAGTACCGGCCGGCATCGCCCTCCTGGACGCCCCTGATGTCGACTCCATTTCCGACCAGAACCGCCTTCTCGCCGGGCAGCTGCTGGCCGCGGCAGACCTGTGGGTGTTTGTCACCACGGCCAACCGGTACGCGGACGCCGTGCCCTGGAAGCTCCTCCTGGACGCCGCGGCGCGGGACATCACGGTTGCCGTGGTGCTGGACCGGGTGCCTTCCGGTGCCGAGGTCGAGGTCAGCCAGGACCTCCGGGGCCTGCTTGACCGCGAGGGGCTCGCCGGGAGCCGGCTGTTCATCATCGCCGAAACAGTCCTGGACCCGCACGGGATGCTCCCGCCCGGCACCGTCAATGAGCTGCGGGACTGGCTGGGTTCCCTGGCCGCTGATGCTGCCGGCCGGGCCGATGTGGCACGCCGGACCCTGAACGGGACCGTCCGCGCCCTGGCCCACCGGATTCCGGACATCGCTGGCGCCGTCCGTGAACAGGAGCTGGCGGCCGCGCGGCTCGAGGCCGACGCCGTGGCGGCATACGGGGATGCCGCCGGCCGTATCCTTGACGCCACCCGCGATGGAGCACTCCTGCGGGGCGAGGTGCTGGCCCGCTGGCAGGACTTTGTGGGCACCGGCGAATTCTTCCGGACCCTTGAACAGAACGTGGGCCGCTTCCGGGACCGGCTGGGCGCCTTCTTCCGCGGTGAACCGGCTCCGGCCGTCAGCGTTGAGACGGCCATTGAGACCGGCCTTCAGGCAGTCATTGTCGATGAGGCCGCCAAGGCCGCCGAGGACACCGACCAGCGGTGGAGGTCAGATCCTGCAGGCCGGCAGCTGCTGGGCAGGGACGACCTTTCCGGGACCGCGGCCGGGTTTGGCGAGCGCGCGGCAGCGGAAATCCGGGCCTGGCAGGAAGCCCTCATGGAACTGATCCGCACAGAGGGCCAGGGAAAGCGCACCCAGGCGCGCTGGCTGTCGTTCGGCATCAATGGACTCGGCGCCGCCCTGATGATCGTGGTGTTTTCGATGACCGCGGGCCTGACCGGACTGGAGATCGGCGTGGCAGGGGGTACTGCCGTCGTGGGCCAGCGCCTGCTGGAAGCAGTATTCGGCGAGGACGCCGTACGCCGCATGGCCGACAAGGCGCGTGAAGACCTGGCCGTACGCTGCCGGGCGCTGCTGGCGGACGAACAGCAGAAATTCCTGCAGCGGCTGCCGGAAGGGAATCCCGCCCTTACGCAACGGCTTGCTTCACAGGCCGGGCAACTGGCACGGCTGGCGGAGAGCGCGTGAGCCGCCATGGCGGGGCGCGGGAGTCTTCCCGGCTGGATAACCGGCTCCAGGCGCTCCAGGACGCGCGGGAACTGGGGGAGGGCGTCCTGCCGGACCAGGCGCTGCAGGAAGCATTCGGCGTCCTGGAGCGCGCAAGTTCGCGCCGATCATTATCGGGGGACCACACCGTGGTGGGGTTTTTCGGGGCGACGGGCAGCGGCAAGTCATCCCTCTTCAATGCGGTCAGCGGCGCGGAGATCGCGACGGCGGCGGCCCGCCGTCCCACGACGTCGGAACCCCTGGCGGGTGTCTGGGGAGCAACCGGCAGCGAAGCCCTCCTTGACTGGCTGGAGGTGGGGAACCGGCACCACGCCGCGCCAGTGGACGGCTTCGCCGATGAACAGACCGGGCTGATCCTCCTGGACCTGCCTGACTTCGACTCCACCCATGCAGCCAACCGGGAGATCGTGCAGCGCATGGTGGGCATGGTGGACGTCCTGGTGTGGGTGCTTGACCCGCAAAAGTATGCCGACGCGGCCGTCCACCACGGATTCCTGGCCCCGCTCGCTTCGCACGGGTCGGTCACCCTTGTGGTCCTGAACCAGGTGGACCGGCTGCCCGAACGCGATGTGCAGCCGGTGCTCGACTCGCTGCGGGCGATCCTGGCAGGTGAAGGACTGGGGCAGGTCCGGGTCCTCACTTCATCGGCAGTAACTGGGGTGGGGATCGGGGAAGTGCGAGCGGCGATCCGGAAAGTGGCCGTCCAGCGACAGGCCCAGTCCCGTCGGCTCGAAGCTGACATCACCAAGGCAGCGGAGGACCTGCGCCGCGCTTCCGGTGACGGTGACGCTGCAGGGGTCCGTTCAGCGGCGAAAGCGCGGCTGGCAGACGAACTGGCTGTGGCCGCAAACGTCCCCGCAGTGGTGCGTGCCGTCGGCCAGTCCTACCGGTTGGAGTCGGGGCGGCGTACCGGCTGGCCCGTGACCCGCTGGCTATCCAGGTTCCGGGCCGACCCGCTGCGCCGCCTCAATCTCCGGAGCAATTCTCCCGCCGGGCTGAACAGGACCTCCCTGCCGCCCGCGGGCGCGCCGGAGCGGGCCCGGACGGACGCTGCGGTGCGGGAATTCGCGGACACGGCCAGTGCCGGGGCTCCTGGTCCGTGGCGGGCAGCGATCCGGGGTGCTGCCAGGGCAGGCCGTGACCGCCTGCCCGATGCACTGGACCAAGCCATTGCCGGAGCTGATCTGGGTGCCAACCGCAAAGCCTGGTGGTGGGGAATCTTCAATGTGGTCCAATGGCTGGCGCTGCTGACAGTCCTGGGCGGTTTGGGGTGGCTCGGTGTCCTGGCGGGACTGGCCTACCTGCAGCTGCCCGTACCGGAGGTGCCTCGCGTGGAGGGCTGGCCGGTGCCCACCCTGATGATTGCCTTCGGCGTGGTGCTGGGGATCGTCCTTGCCATCACCGGCCGCTTCATCGCCGCTGGGGCCGCGAAGGCGCGGGCCGCCAAGGCACGACGGCGGCTCAACAGTGCCGTCGCTGCGGCAGCCCAGGAGCTGGTGGTGGCACCAGTGGAGAAGGAAATTGCCACGCTGGCGGCCTTCAATACGGCACTCAAGAAAGCCGGGCCGCGTTAAGGGCTGTCGGTCAGCCTGCTGAGAGGGCGGCCGCGGCATCACGGACCTTGACCATAGTGCGGAGGTTGCGGGTGGTGGTGGCGGCTTTGAACTTCGTTTTCGAACTGACCTTGCTGAAGGGGCTGTCCAGGGTTCCACCCGCCGGAGCCAGCCAGGCAAGCGCCTCACGCCCAAGCCGCTGCTGGTCCTGGCCCTCCAGGGCTGACCCGGCCGCTTCCAGTTCATCGAGGACTGCTGTGTCCGATGACAGCGTGATGTAGGTGTGGGTGGACTTGTCGTCGTCCGGGTAGGGGCAGGCCGCTACCAGTTGGGCCACCCGCACGGCGTCCAGGACCACCACCCACGCCTCGTAACCGAAGGCCGCACGGAGGCATTTTTCGCACTCCCGCTTCACGGCTGCGGCCTCCAGGCTGCTGGAAAGCACCACGTTTCCGCTGGCCAGCAGGGTCTTTGCGTCCGGGAAACCGCAGGTCTTCAGCGCGTCCCGAAGGTCTGCCATTTTGATATTGATGCCGCCCACATTGATGCCGCGGAGAAACACTGCATAGCTGCCCATGGGCACAGCCTAGCGGCCGGAGCCACCGCAGGACGGGAAGGCCCTAGTCGTTGTTCTTGCGCAGGGCCTCGGTGAGGATGCGCCCGGCATTGCACACCACCTCAGCGTGCAGGCGCCCCGGCTGGCGGGTGAGCCGCTCGATGGGACCGGAAATGGAGACGGCGGCAATCACCCTCCCGGACGGACCCCGCACCGGTGCCGAAACGGAGGCGACCCCGGGCTCGCGCTCGCCGAGGCTCTGTCCCCAGCCCCGGCGTCGTACTCCTGCCAGGACGGTGGGCGTGAAGCGGGCTGACTGCAGGCCCTCCAGAAGCCGGTCGTGGTCTTCCCAGGCGAGCAGGACCTGGGCGGCGGAGCCGGCTTTCATGGACAATTGCGTGCCGACCGGGATGGTGTCGCGCAGGCCGATGGGGCGCTCAGCGGACGCGACGCAGACACGCCAGTCACCCTGCCGGCGGAAAATCTGGGCGCTCTCACCGGTGGCGTCGCGCAACTGCATGAGCACGGGACCGGCGGAGGCGATCAGGCGGTCCTCGCCGGCGGCGGAGGCGAGCTCAACGAGTCGGCTGCCGAGCACGAAACGGCCCTGGATGTCGCGGCTGACCAGCCGGTGGTGGACGAGGGCCAAGGCGAGCCGGTGGACAGTGGGCCGGGCCAGGCCGGTAGCGGCCACAAGCTGTGCCAGCGTGGTGGGTCCCGCCTCAAGTGCATCGAGCACCTGGGCCGCTTTATCAATGACGCCGACTCCACTAGAATTGTCCATGTAATGATATTGCCGTCTCAATATCTGAGATGCAAATCTTTCGGCTGGCGCAGTGCGGAGCCGTCCTGATTCAGTTGGACTATTCAGCCAAACAGCAGTGAAGGGAGATGGCCATGGCAAAGACATTGGCCGAGAAAGTCTGGGACGCACATGTGGTGCGCAAAGGTGACGGCGACGGTGCCAACGCCCAGCCTGACCTTCTCTACATCGACCTGCACCTGGTCCACGAAGTCACCTCCCCGCAGGCATTCGAAGGCCTGCGGCTGGCCGGTCGCAAGCTGCGCCGGCCGGACCTGACCATCGCCACCGAGGACCACAACACCCCCACCCTGGACATCGACAAGCCCATTGCCGACCTCACCAGCCGCACCCAGATCCAGACCCTGCGCAACAATTGCGCGGAGTTCGGCGTCCGGCTGCACAGCCTGGGCGACGCAGAGCAAGGCATCGTCCACGTGGTGGGCCCGCAGCTGGGCCTCACCCAGCCCGGCATGACCGTTGTCTGCGGCGACTCGCACACCTCCACCCACGGCGCCTTCGGTGCCCTGGCCATGGGCATCGGCACCTCCGAGGTGGAGCACGTCATGGCCACCCAGACGCTCTCGCTGAAGCCGTTCAAGACCATGGCCATCAACGTCGAGGGCACACTGCGCCCGGGTGTCACCGCCAAGGACATCATCCTCGCCGTGATTGCCAAGATCGGCACCGGCGGCGGCCAGGGCTACGTCCTGGAATACCGTGGGTCTGCGATCCGTGCGCTGTCCATGGAGGCGCGCATGACCATCTGCAACATGTCCATCGAGGCCGGCGCCCGCGCCGGCATGGTGGCGCCGGACGAAACCACGTACGCGTACATGCTGGGCCGCCCACACGCGCCGCAGGGCGCCGAGTGGGACGCCGCCGTCGAGTACTGGAACACCTTGAAGACCGACGACGACGCGACGTTCGACGTCGAGGTGGACCTGGACGCCGACACGCTGGAGCCGTTCGTCACCTGGGGCACCAACCCGGGGCAGGGCGTGTCCCTGTCCGAGGCCGTCCCTTCGCCCGAAGACTTTGGGGACGAAAACGCCAAGGCGGCGGCGGAACGCGCCCTGCAGTACATGGGCCTCGAAGCCGGCACGCCCATGAAGGACATCCGCGTGGACACCGTGTTCCTGGGCTCCTGCACCAACTCACGCATCGAGGACCTGCGCGCGGCAGCGGACGTCATCCGCGGCCGCGAAAAGGATCCGCAGGTCCGCATGCTGGTGGTGCCCGGTTCGGCCCGGGTCAGGCTCGAAGCCGAGGCTGAGGGACTGGACCGCGTGTTCAAGGATTTCGGCGCCGAATGGCGCTTTGCCGGCTGCTCCATGTGCCTGGGCATGAATCCGGACCAGCTGGAGCCGGGGGAGCGGTGCGCCTCCACGTCCAACCGCAACTTCGAAGGACGCCAGGGCAAGGGCGGCCGCACCCACCTGGTCTCCCCGGTAGTGGCGGCAGCCACGGCAGTGCGCGGAACGCTCAGCTCGCCGTCGGACCTTGAACCGGCTCCCGAACCCGCCGCCATCCGCATCGACGCAGCCTAGGACAAGACCATGGAAAAGTTCACCAAGCACACCGGCGTCGGCGTTCCGCTGCGCCAGAGCAACGTCGACACCGACCAGATCATCCCCGCGGTGTACCTCAAGCGCATTACCCGCACCGGCTTCGAGGATGCGCTGTTCTCCGCCTGGCGCAAGGACCCTTCCTTCATCCTGAACCAGGAACCGTTCAACGCCGGTTCGGTGCTGGTTGCCGGCCCCGACTTTGGTACCGGATCCTCCCGCGAACACGCCGTCTGGGCGCTGAAGGACTACGGTTTCAAGGCGGTGCTGTCCTCCCGCTTCGCCGACATCTTCCGCGGCAACTCGGGCAAGCAGGGGCTGCTGGCCGCGCAGGTGGCCCAGGACGACATCGAGCTCATTTGGAAGGAACTCGAAAACGCCCCGGGGACCCGGGTCACGGTGGACCTCGAGTCCAAGACTGTGGTCTGCGGCAACATCGTGGCGCCGTTCGAGATCGACGACTACACCCGCTGGCGGCTCCTGGAAGGCCTGGACGACATCGGGCTGACCCTTCAGCACGAAGCCGACATCACCGCCTACGAGGCGACCCGTCCCGCGTTCAAACCCAAGACCCTGCCGGCGAAGCTCTCCTAGCCTGCGGCCGCCGTCGGACGGCAGGGGCGGGCGGGGCGCAGGTGCCGCCACGCCCCGCCGCCCGCGCCCCCTTATTTCGGTTCGGTAACGTGACCTCCTATGCTTGGTTGGAGCCTTTGCAAGGTTTTGGGGGCTAGTGAATCGTGAGGAAACCGGTATATGAGTAGTGTTCTGACAATCCGCGGCGGTGTCCCGCTTACGGGCCGCGTCAGCGTCCGTGGGGCAAAGAATCTTGTCCCCAAGGCAATGGTGGCGGCGTTGCTGGGCAACGAACCCTCGGTGTTGCGGAACGTACCGGAGATCAAGGACGTGGAGGTCGTCACCTCCCTGCTGCAGCTGCACGGCGTGACAGTGGAGAAGGACCCCGTTAACGGTGACCTCACCCTCGATCCCAAGGCTGCAAAGACGGCGCCAAGCACCGCCATCGATGCCCACGCCGGCGACTCCCGCATCCCCATCCTGCTCTGCGGGCCGCTGATCCACGCGATCGGTGAAGCCTTCATTCCGGACCTGGGCGGCTGCAAGATCGGTGACCGCCCCATCGACTACCACCTGGATGTCCTGCGCCAGTTCGGCGCCGTCGTGGAGAAACGCCCCGGTGGCATCCACATCTCGGCCCCGAAGGGCCTGCACGGCGCCAAGATCTCACTGCCGTACCCGTCCGTGGGCGCCACCGAGCAGGTCCTGCTCAGCGCCACCCGCGCCGAAGGCATCACCGAGCTTTCCGGTGCTGCCACCGAACCGGAAATCATCGACCTCATTGCCGTCCTGCAGAAGATGGGCGCCATCATCAGCGTGCAGACGGACCGGACCATCCGCATCGAGGGCGTCCGTGACCTGGGCGGCTACAACCACCGTGCACTCTCGGACCGCAACGAATCGGCGTCCTGGGCGTCGGCCGCGCTGGTGACCCGCGGCGACATCTTCGTTGAGGGCGCCTCCCAGCGGGACATGATGACCTTCTTGAACACCTACCGCAAAGTGGGCGGCGGAATGGATATCGGCGAGGACGGCATCCGGTTCTACCACAAGGGCGGAAAGCTGAACCCGCTGGTCCTCGAAACGGACGTGCACCCCGGGTTCATGACGGATTGGCAGCAACCCCTCGTGGTGGCGCTGACCCAGGCCGAGGGCGTGTCCATCGTCCACGAAACGGTGTACGAAAACCGTTTCGGCTTCACGGACGCCCTGATCCGCATGGGCGCCAGCATCCAGGTGCACCGGGAGTGCCTGGGCAGCGTGCCGTGCCGGTTCGGCCAACGCAACTTCCTGCACTCTGCCGTGATTTCCGGACCCACGCAGCTTAAGGGCACCGACATCGATGTTCCGGACCTGCGCGGCGGGTTCAGCCACCTGATTGCCGCCCTGGCCGCCACCGGAACCTCACGGGTTACCGGCATCGACATCATCAACCGGGGATACGAGCGGTTCACGGAAAAGCTCGCCGGCCTGGGTGCCGACTTCGACATCACCACCACAAAGTAGCGCGGGACCGTGAAGGAATCGGCCAAGAGCAGGGCCACATTTGTGTTCATCGCCGGCATTGCCCGGCCGCTGCTGAACCTCATGATGTCCAAGACGTGGGAAGGTACCGAAAAACTTCCCGCCGGCGGCTTCATAGCCGCCCCCAACCACTGCACCGAGATCGATCCCCTGGTGGTGGGGCACATGCTGTACAACCAGCAGCGGGCTCCGCACTTCCTGGCCAAAGCCGGGCTGTTCAAGGTTCCCGGCCTGGGCCCGCTCCTTCGGGCCACCAAGCAGGTGCCGGTGGAGCGTTCGACGGCGGGAGCGAACCGGTCACTGCAGGTGGCCCAGGAGATTGTGGCTGAGGGCGGGGCGATCATCATCTACCCCGAGGGCACGCTGACGCGTGATCCCGGGCTTTGGCCGATGAAAGGGCACACCGGCGCCGCCCGGCTTGCCCTCGAGGGCGGCATCCCGGTGGTGCCCATCGCCCACTGGGGTGCGCACGAGGTTTTTCCAAGGTACGGCAAGACGCTCCACCTTTTTCCGCGGAAACACTCGCGCGTCGTCGTGGGCGATCCGGTGGACCTGAGCGCATTCAGCGGCCGTCCCTTGGACAAGGCCACCCTGGCGGAGGCCACCGAAGTGATCATGGATGCGATCACGGCATTGTTGGCGGGCCTGCGCGGCGAGCAGCCTCCCGCTGAACGCTGGGACCCGGCCAAGCAGCAGCAGGCCAAGCATGGACGGTTCGTCGAACGCGGACAGCAGCCCGGCACAGGAACGGAAGCTCAGTGACCGCTGACCGAAAGCCGGGCGCGGCCCATACCGTGGCCGTCCTCGGTGCGGGATCCTGGGGGACAACCTTCGCGAAGGTCCTCGCGGACGCCGCCACCGCCGCCGGCTCGCCGCGGACCATCAGGCTGTGGGGCAGGCGCGCCGAAGTAGTGGATGAGATCAACACCGGCCACCGCAACAGCGACTACCTCAAGGACATCCTCCTGCCCGGGAGCATTACGGCATCCGCCGACGTCCGCGAGGTGCTCGCAGGAGCCGAGCTCGTGGTGCTGGCCGTTCCGGCCCAGTCACTGCGCCCGCAGCTGCGGGAATGGAAGGACATGATCGCTCCCGGAGCCGTTGTGGTCTCCCTGATGAAGGGCCTGGAGCTCGGGACCGACGCCCGGATGAGCGAGGTCATCAGCCAGGAACTGGACCTGCCGCTGGAACGCATCGCAGTTGTCTCAGGACCCAACCTCGCCATGGAAATTGCGCGGGAGGAGCCCACTGCATCAGTTGTGGCATGCACCGATTCCGCCACTGCCGGCTGGCTCGCCAGGAGCTGCACCGCCCCCTACTTCCGGCCCTACACCACGGCGGATGTCGTCGGCGTCGAAATCGGCGGGATCGTCAAGAACGTGATCGCGCTGGCCGTGGGCATCTGTGAAGGAAAGCAGATGGGGGACAACACCAAAGCCTCGGTGATCACCCGTGGACTCGCGGAAACGTCCCGCCTCGCCCTGGCACTGGGCGGCGAGGCAAAGACCATGGCCGGGCTCGCCGGTCTCGGCGACCTCGTGGCCACCTGCTCGTCTCCGCTGTCGCGGAACCACACCGCCGGCAGGCTGCTGGGCCAGGGCCTGACGCTGGACGAGGTGGGCCGCAAGATGACCCAGACCGCCGAAGGCATCAAATCCGGCCAGGCCGTCCATGAACTCGCCGGTAAACTCGGCGTCGAAATGCCCATCACTGCCGCCGTCGTCGCGGTGCTGGCAGGCAAGCTGTCCGTTGACCAACTGGGGCCGGTTCTGCTGTCCCGGGAATTGAAACCTGAAGGCGATTACTGATGTCCCAAGACACACCCACCACAGGGGAAACGGCCACCACCAGGAAACCGCGGGTTGCCGTGCTTTTCGGCGGCCGCTCCAGCGAACATGCCGTCAGCTGCGTCACCGCAGCAGGTGTGCTGGGCGCGATTAACAAGGACAAGTACGAGGTGATCCCCATCGGGATTGCCAAGACCGGCCAGTGGGTCCTCGCCCCGGCTGAAACCGCCCAGTGGTCACTCGCTGCATCATCCCTCCCCGAAGTCGTCCCTTCACCGCAGACCGTCACCCTGGCCGAGATCGGCGGGGAACACCAGCTGATCGTGGCATCGCCCAACCAGGTTCCACAGGAATTGGGCGCCGTTGACGTCGTCTTTCCGCTGCTGCACGGCCCGTTCGGTGAGGACGGAACCATCCAGGGACTCCTTGAGCTCTCCGACACCCGCTACGTCGGCGCCGGCGTCCTGGCATCCGCCGTCGGCATGGACAAGCACTACATGAAGGTGGTCTTCGAAGCCGCCGGGCTCCGCGTGGGTCCGTACGTGGCCGTGACCGACAGGCAATGGCGCAGGGACCCCGAATCCGTCCGCAAACAGGTGGACCTGCTGGGGTTCCCCGTCTTCGTCAAGCCGGCCCGTGCGGGCTCGTCGATGGGCATCTCCAAGGTTGACTCCCTTGAGGACCTGGACGCCGCCATCGAAGAAGCCCGCCGCCACGACCTCAAACTCGTGATCGAAGCCGGAATCGTCGGCCGCGAAATCGAGTGCGCCGTCCTGGAAGGCAGGGGCACCGATGCGCCCCGGACCTCGATGCCGGGCGAAATCTCCGTGTCCGGCGGAACGCACGAGTTCTACGACTTCAACGCCAAGTACGTCGAGGACGATGCCGCAGCCCTGAGCTGTCCTGCGGACATCCCCGCCGAAGCCATCTCCCGGGTCCGCGAACTCGCTGCCGCCGCGTTCGACGCCGTGGGTGCCGAGGGCCTGAGCCGCGTGGACTTCTTCTACACCCCCGAGGGTGAACTGATCATCAACGAGATCAACACCATGCCCGGCTTTACGCCCAAGAGCATGTACCCGCAGATGTGGGCGGCCTCGGGACTGGGCTACGCGGACTTGATCGACGAACTCATCCACCTCGCCCTGCACCGCAAAACCGGCCTCCGCTAGTCCCCACCGCACCCTAACCTCGCTTCGCTTCGGCCAGGGAACCCTGCCGGCGTGGGCCCCCACCGGCCGGCTCCTGCCGAAAGCTACTGGCTTTTCGGCAGGTTCTGCAGGTCTTCCTGGCCCACGCAGTTCCGAGCGGACGGCACCTTGGCTGCTGCCGCTGCCAAATCCGCCAGTACGGTTGCCGAGCTGATCTTGTCCGGGTCCATCAGGATTTCGGTGGCCGGTTCCCGCCCGTAGGTGGTCAGCGTCCACACCGGGTCGCCTTCCTTGATGACCCAGTCGACGCCGTTGACGGTGACGCAGCGGTCCGTCGTCGGGCCCGGCACATTGACGCCGCAGCGGAGGATCACCAGCGACGGGTCGCCCCAGGCCGCCGTGGCCTGGCTGTTGGTCTTCCGCAGTTTCGAGTCTCCAATGGCATCCGGCAAGGCCACCATCATGGGCGCGCATGAAGGGTTGGCGGCGTCCTTGGCGGCGGTGACATCCACGGCGGGGGAGCAGGCAGTCAGGGAGAGGGCCGCGATACCCCCAGCCACCGCCATCCTGGCGGCGCGGGCGGACAACGGCAGCTGGGGATGGTGCATAGTTCCAGCCTATCGCCGCCGCCGTCCGCACCCGGACACGATGTCGGCCCGGCGCGGTAGCGTAGTGGCGTGCCTGAAGACCTCCGTAAGCGCGTTGACCGCCAGCCCACCGTCGCCGGCCTTTCCGAAGCCGACCTGCTGGCCCGGATTTTTCCGCGCCTTCAGATGGAGGGCAGCCACACGTCGCACACACTGCTGGGGCCCGGGGATGACGCCGCCGTCGTCGCAGCCCCGGACGGGAAGACCGTCATCAGCATCGACACGCAGGTCCAGGACCAGGATTTCCGGCTCCTGTGGCCCAACGGCTACCGCACCACCGGCTTCGACGTCGGGTGGAAGGCGGCCGCGCAGAACCTCAGTGACATCAACGCGATGGGCGCCCAGGCAACGTCCATGGTGGTCAGCCTCACCCTCCCCGTTGACACGCCGGTCCGTTGGGTGGAGGACCTCGCGGACGGCCTGACCGCCGGGATCCGCGAGCTCGGGGCAACCCGCTGTTCAGTGGCCGGCGGGGATCTGGGCCGCGGCCGCGAAATCTCCGTCACAGTGGCAGTGCTGGGAACGCTCGACGACGGCCGGCCAGTCCTCCGGTCCGGCGCACGGGCGGGGGACACAGTGGCCTTGGCAGGAACAGTCGGCCATGCGGCCGCCGGCCTGGCCCTGCTTGAATCGGACGTCGCGGTGGACAGTCTCAGCCCGGCCGAGCGTGTCTTCATGGACCTGCAGTGCCGCCCGCGGCCGCCATTGGATGCCGGACCGGCTGCCCGGGCGGCAGGTGCCACGGCAATGCTGGACATCTCGGACGGACTCCTGCGCGACGGCCGGCGGTTGGCCGTGGCCAGCAACGCCGCCGTCGCCCTTGATCCGGTCCGGCTGGCCCACCTGGCGGAACTCCTGGCCCCTGTGGCGGCCCTGCTGGGCCGGGATCCTGAACAGTGGGTGCTCGGCGGCGGAGAGGACCATGGACTGCTGGCCACATTCCCCGGCAGTGTTCAGCTGCCACCCGGATTCACTGCGATAGGCTCGATACATGCACTCGGTACCGACGAACGCCCGGGCGTCCTGATAGCGGGCCAGGCCGCGGACACCGGGGGATGGGATCACTTTGCACACTAAGGTTGCCGCCAACGCGCTGGCGATGAAGAGGTGGCTGGGCAAGGCCGAGACTGCCTTGGGAAACCACAGCGACCGGCTTAACGCCATCAACATTTTCCCGGTGGCTGACGGTGATACCGGAACCAACCTCTACCTGACGGTCCGCGCTGCCGCCCGTTCCCTGGTGCTGGGGGAGGACCAGCCGGCCCCTGTTGACGTCGGGGAAGTCCTTGCCACGGCAGGGCAGGCGGCCATGGAAGAGGCCAGGGGAAACTCCGGAACGCTTTTTTCCGTGTTCCTGTGCGCTGCGGCGGAGCCTCTTGCCGGGCATACCCGGTTAACGTCCACCCTCCTGTCCGCTGCCCTGAACCGTGCCCAGATCCGCGCATGGTCCGCCCTGAGCGATCCCGTGCCGGGAACGATGCTTTCGGTCATGGAAGCGGCAGCCCGCGCGGCCGCCGCGGTGGACGCCACCCAGGACGGCGATGACAGCAACCATGCCTTGGGCCTTGCCCTCGACGCCGCAGTGGAGGGTGCGCTGGCCGCCGTCATCCACACCGAGGAGCAGCTCGATCTGCTGCAGTCGGCCCGGGTGGTGGATGCAGGCGGCGTAGGAATGCTGCTGATCCTTGATTGCCTCCGCTCCGTTGTCCTCGGGGAGGAACTGCAGAGCGAGCTCCTCGACGGCCTGCACGGCTACGACGTCTCCGATCCCCACATCCACACCTCCATGCCTGACGACGACGGCGTGGAAGTCATGTGCACCATCAGCCTTTCGCCCCTGAACGCCGCCACCCTTCGCCAGCGGCTGGATGAGATCGGCGAATCCGTCATCATGAGCCAGGTTGGTAACGGTCCGGATCCCGAAGGCAACTACAGGTGGCGGGTCCACGTTCACGTCCCGGATCCTGACCCTGCTGTGGCAATCATCCGGTCCCTCGGTGAGCCGTCGCAGATCAGCATCAGCGAGTTGGCGCTTCCCCGGGACCCCGATGTGGAAAAGGTGAATACCGGCGGGCATGAGCGCTGAGCTGGACCTGGCCCTGGAGCGCCGGATCGGAAAGCGCTCCGCCGCCGTCATTGAGAAACACCTCGGCATCAGTACTGTCGAAGGCCTCCTGAACTACTTTCCCCGCCGTTACATGATGCGCGGCGAGCTGACACCCATCAGCGGGCTCCCGCTTAATGAGGAAGTCACCCTCATCGCCCGGGTGCTGTCCAGCAGCACCCGGCACATGCAGGCCCGGCGCGGGACCATCACCGACGTCATCGTTTCCGACGACGACGGGCAGCAGGGGCTCCGGCTGGTAGGCGGCACGGACTATCGCGGCAAGGTTCCCGGCACCCTCAAGATCAGCTTCTTCAACGGCTACAAGGCAAAATCTGAACTCCTGCAGGGCCGGCGCGCCCTGTTCTCAGGGAAGGTCACCAGTTTCAAAGGGCAGCTGGGCCTCACCAACCCGGACTTCCAGCTCCTGGACGATGACCCCTTCGTCCAAGGCGGCGGGGACCCCGAGAAGCTTGCAGCCATGCCCATTCCGGTGTACCCGGCCACGGCCAAGCTTCCCAGCTGGCGGATCCAGAAGGTGATCGGAACCCTGCTCGAAACCGTGGACCTCGGCGTGCTGCCGGACCCGGTTCCGGCTCCAACGGCTGCCAGGGAAGCCTTCCTGCCGGTCGCGGACGCGTACCGGCTTATCCATGCACCGGAAGCAGCCGTTGACTGGAGACGCGCCCGGGACCGGTTCCGGTACCAGGAAGCCCTGGTGCTGCAGTCTGCGCTGGCCAGGCGGCGGGCCCAGCTCGCCGCCGAGGAAGCCACTGCCCGGCGCCCCGTCACTGACGGTATCCTGTCCGCCTTCGACCGCAACCTGCCGTTCACGCTCACGGCCGGCCAGGCCGCCGTCGGCAAAACCCTCGCGGCGGAACTGGCGCAGGCTGCCCCCATGAACCGGCTGCTGCAGGGCGAGGTGGGCTCCGGGAAGACCGTGGTGGCGCTGCGGGCAATGCTGCAGGTGGTGGACGCCGGCGGCCAGGCTGCGCTCCTGGCCCCCACCGAAGTGCTCGCCGCCCAGCACTACGACTCCATCCGCCGCACGCTGGGAACGCTCTCCGGCGATGGACTCCTGGGCGGGCTGGCCGGAGGTGACGGGCCTTCCGTGCAGGTCACGCTGCTGACCGGGTCCATGCCCACGGCGGCGCGGAAACAGGCCATGCTGGATGCAGCCTCGGGGACGTCGGGAATCGTTATCGGCACGCATGCGCTGCTGAGCGACAATGTTTCCTTCTACGACCTCGGCCTGATCGTCGTGGATGAGCAGCACCGCTTCGGCGTGGAACAGCGCGATGCCCTGCGCGCGAAAGCCAGGAAGCCGCCACATCTGCTGGTCATGACAGCCACGCCCATTCCCCGCACCGTCGCGATGACCGTGTTTGGCGACCTCGAGACCTCCACCCTCGATGAACTGCCCAAAGGCCGGGCCCCGATCACCACCCACGTCGTCGGCCTGGCAGAGAATCCGGGCTGGGCGGGGAGGATCTGGGCACGTGCCAGGGAGGAGATCGACGCCGGCCACCAGGTGTACGTGGTCTGTCCCAAGATCGGAACAGACGACGACGGCGACTTCAGTCCGGGGGAAGCGGCGCCTGCGGCCGTCGAGGGAGAGGAGACGCGGGAGCTCGCGTCGGTCACCGCCGTCGTGGAAAATCTGCTCGCCGAGCCCTCGCTGGCAGGGGTTCCTTTGGCTCCCCTCCACGGGCGGCAGGACCCGGACCTGAAGACGGAGACCATGGCCGGGTTCACCGCCAACCGGATCAAGATGCTCGTCTCCACCACCGTGATCGAGGTGGGGGTGGACGTCCACAACGCCACCTTGATGGTCATCCTCGACGCCGACCGGTTCGGGATTTCCCAGCTGCACCAGCTCCGCGGCCGCGTGGGTCGTGGTGGCCTGCCCGGAACCTGCCTCCTGGTCACCGCACTCGAACCCGGCCATCCGAGCCGGCGGCGGTTGGAAGCCGTGGCTGCCACCACGGACGGCTTTGTCCTTTCCCAGGAGGACCTCAAGCTGCGGCGCGAGGGCGATATCCTGGGCGCTTCCCAGTCCGGCGGACGGTCGACATTGAAACTGCTGCGCGTCCTCGAGCATGAAGACGTGATTGCCCGCGCGAGGGAAGACGCCCAGGCGATCGTTGGCGCCGACCCACTGCTCTCCGGCCACCCGGAACTCGCGGATGCCATCGAGAAGTACCTCAACCCCGAGAAGGAGGCGTTCCTTGAACGCGGTTAGCAAGAGAAACGCCCCGGGTCCCGGCGGCTCGCGGTGGGCGAAATGACCCGGATTATTGCCGGCGCGGGTGGCGGCACAACGCTGGCGGCGGTTCCGGGCTCCTTGACCAGGCCCACCACGGACAGGGTGAAGGAAGCGCTGTTCTCCCGGCTCGACGCTTTTGACGTGATTGCGGGCGCGCGGGTGCTGGATCTGTATGCCGGTTCGGGAGCCTTGGGGGTGGAAAGCGGCAGCAGGGGAGCGCAGGCAGTGGACCTGGTCGAATCCGATGCCAAAGCCACTGCGGTGTGCCAGCGCAATGCCGACCTCATCAACGGTGTGTTAGGCCGCAAGACCGTCACCGTCCACCGCTCCAAGGTAGAGCCTTTCCTGGACCGGGCAGCAGAGTCCGCCGCCTGGGACCTGGTGTTCCTGGATCCGCCGTATCCGTTGGAGGACACCGCGCTGTCAGCGGTGCTGCAGAAACTCTCCCCACACCTGGTCCCGGGGGCCGTCGTGGTAGTGGAACGCTCCTCGCGCTCCCCGGAACCGGAGTGGCCGGACGGCATCACGAGGTTCGCGGAGAAGAAGTACGGGGAGACCCGGTTGTGGTTCGCCGAGCCGTTCGTGCCGGACGCGATCGCTGCCGGTGACCTGGCCGAGGCTGCCGGGCCGGACGCTCCCGGGGCCTAGCCGGAGAAGGGGTCCAGCTCCACGCCCGCCAGGACACGCGCAGGGTGCGGCCCCCGTGCGGTCAGCTCGGTTGTCCAGGATTCCGGCCAGGGCCCTTGCGTTCCTGCCAGGATGATGTTGCCCGGGTACCTGCCCTCGAACATTCCCGCCTCGGCAAAGGCGGCCACGTCAGCCATGGCCTCCCGCATGGCCGCCACCTGGCTCCTCACCAGCGTGAGCCCTGCTTCATCGCCCACGTTCACAATCAGCAGCCCGTCCGGGCTCAACCGGTCCCGGGCTTCCCGGTAGAAACCGCTGGTGGCGATGTGGGCCGGGGCGTCGGGTCCGGAAAAGATGTCCAGGATCACGACGTCGAACGTGAGGCCGGGATCGAGCTCGCCGAGTGCCTCGCGGGCGTCTCCGATGATGGTGGTCAGGTCCGTTCCCCCCGGCAGCGGAAGGTGCCGGAGGACAAAGTCCAGCAGTTCGCGTTCCAGCTCAACGGCGTACTGGGATGAGCCGGGGCGGGTGGCCTGGATGTAGCGTGCCAGCGTCAGGGCCCCTGCCCCCAGGTGGAGCGCCCTGATCGGTTCTCCATGGGGTGCCGCCAGATCCACCAGGTGGCCGATCCTGCGGAGGTAGTCATAAAAAATCTCCTCCGGCCGGTCAAGGTTCACGTGGGACTGTTCGGCTCCACCAATGCTGAGGACATAGCCGCCATCAGTAAACGAATCGGCTTCGATGGTGGCGTGCTGGCCCGTGGTCCGCAGGAACCGGCTCGCCGTCCCGCTGGCTGCTGACATTAGAGCCTGCCGCGCAGGGTGGCCAGCCGCGCCGCAGCCTCTTCCAGGAGGTCCGTCTTCTTGCAGAAAGCAAACCGGAGCAGGCTCCGCGTCCGTTCCGCGCCTTCCGGATGGCAGAAGACCGGAACAGGGATGGCAGCCACACCCACCAGTGCCGGGAGGCGGCGGGCGAGGTCCAAAGCATCGGTGATGCCCAGCGGCGCGGTGTCCACATTGACGAAGTAGGTGCCCCGGGGTGTGAAGACGTCAAAGCCCGCGGCCCTGAGTCCGGCGCTGAGGATGTCCCGTTTTTGCTCCAGGGCAGACGCGATGCCGGTGTAGAAATCGTCCGGCAGGGCCAGGCCCCTGGCGATGGCGGCCTGGAAAGGCGTGCCCGAGCTGTACGTCAGGAACTGCTTCACCGTCCGCACGGCGGAGACCAGTTCCTCCGGCCCGCTCAGCCATCCGATCTTCCAGCCAGTCAAGGAAAATGTCTTTCCCGCAGAGGAGATGGTGATGGTGCGGGCAGCGGCGCCGGGCAGGGTTGCCACCGGTGTATGGCTCACGCCGAAGGTGAGGTGCTCGTACACCTCGTCCGTGATGATGATGCTGCCGTACTGTTCCGCAAGGTCCACCACGCGCTGCAGGAGGGCCGGCGGGAAGACGGCCCCGGTGGGATTGTGCGGATTGTTCAGCAGCACCACCCGCGTCCGCTCATTGAAAGCCGCCTCCAACGCCGCCGGGTCCGGCATGAAGTCCGGGGCAGCCAGCGGCACGGTGACGTGGGAGGCACCGGAGAGCCCGATGATCGCGCCGTAGGAGTCATAGAAAGGCTCGAACGTCAGGACCTGGTCGCCCGGTCCGGCGAAGGCCAGGAGGGAGGCCGCGATGCCTTCGGTGGCTCCGGTGGTGATGATGACCTCTGTTGCCGGGTCCGGTGCCAGCCCATAGAAGCGTTCCTGGTGTGCGGCCACCGCCTCGCGGAGTTCGGGGAGGCCCTTGCCCGGCGCGTACTGGTTCGCCCCCGCACTGATGGCCGCCCTGGCTGCCTCCCGGATTTCGGCGGGCCCATCCTCATCCGGGAAGCCCTGTCCCAGGTTGATGGCACCGGTGCGGACGGCCAGGGTGGTCATCTCTTCGAAGATGGTGACCCCCAGCCCTCCGTCCGGTGCCAGGAGGTTGGCTCCGAGCGCGGTGCGCTGCCAGGGGGCAGGTGCCGGGGGCGTGGAAAGTTCCCGTTGAGGCTGCATCCAGTCATGGTATCCCTGCCTTTCCATGAGGTAGGTTCGGAGCATGAGACGCGCTGTGTGCCCCGGATCCTTCGACCCCATCCACAACGGCCATCTCGAAGTCATTGCACGGGCTGCCGGTCTTTTCGACGAGGTCATCGTGGCCATATCCACCAACTACGCCAAGAAGTACATGTTCAGCCTGGAAGATCGGCTGGAAATGGCACGCGAAACCCTGGCGCTGCTCAAGGGCATCGTGGTGGAACCGGTGGGCGAGGGGCTCCTCGCGGAGTACTGCCGCCAGCGGGGGGTGTCCGCCATCGTTAAAGGGCTCCGGTCGTCGTCTGACTTTGACTACGAGCTTCCCATGGCCACCATGAACCGGCAGTTGAGCGGGGTGGAGACAGTCTTCCTCCCGGCCGAGGCCAGCTATGTCCACCTGTCCTCTACCCTGATCAAAGAGGTGTCGGCACTGGGCGGCGGCGTGTCGGACTATGTGCCCCGATCGGTGCATCGCCGCTTGGTGTCCGGCGAGCCTTCGTCCGATCAGCAGCCAAAGAGGTAGGCTGGATCGGTACTTCGGCGCTTCGTCCTGCCGGTTTGAGTCACCACGGCTCTTCAGGCTAAGATGGTACGTCGGTCATATGTTCAACAGGAGTTCTCATTAACAGAGATGCTGGTTCGCCCTTGGCGTTCGACGTCAAGGACCTCGGGCGAAGCCCGGGAAGCATGCGGACACTGAAGGAACATGTACCCGCACCGGGTGATCTTGGTGTGGCGCTCATTGGTGTTCAGGAAGGCTCGGATGTCGAGCTGGATCTGAGGCTTGAGGCCGTACACGAAGGAATTCTGGTATCAGGAACCGTTGTTGCCGAAGTTACCGGCGAGTGCGGCCGATGCCTGGATCCCCTTGCGTATGACCTCGAGGTCAATGTGCAAGAACTTTTCTTCTACGAGGGCGCTGAGCTTTCGCATGGAGAAGAAGATGAAGAGCAACGTCGAGTCGAGCACGATGTAATCGATCTTGAACCGGTGTTGCGGGACGCGGTTGTCACCAATCTGCCGTTCCAGCCGGTGTGCCGGGAAGACTGCCAGGGCCTCTGCTCCGAATGCGGAGCACGCCTGGAAGACGAGCCGGGGCACCACCACGAGGTCCTGGATCCTCGCTGGGCTGCCCTAGCTGATATGGCTAAGCCTGACCGGCAAAATTGATTTGTACGTGTTTGTCTAGAGAGAAATGAGTTAGCCGTGGCTGTTCCCAAGCGGAAAATGTCTCGCTCGAATACCCGCGCCCGCCGCTCGCAGTGGAAGGCGACCGCCCCCCACCTGGTGAAGACCGTTGAGAACGG
>DATIMT010000134.1:0-19162 GCA_035475035.1 Arthrobacter sp. | reverse complement strand
ACTATTTCCCGGATGACGCCATCGACTGGGTCGAGGCGATCGCCAACGATGAGTAGACCGTTTGAAAGACGATGACTGCGCGCTGCCCAGCGAGGCTTCCCGTGGAGGCTCGGGTGTAAGTCATGGACTGGGAAGAGCAGGCGGCATAGCGGATCGCGTCCGCCATGAAGACGGCGGCCACCGTCCTGATGGACGCCAGTCGTTCGTAGGCTGAAGTGTGCTCTATGTTGTTGAGTCCGACTTGGACGGCTGTGGGCGGGGTGACGTGTGCACTTCCATTTATTCGCCTTTGAAGTTGAGCGTGTCAGTTCCGCTCTTCCAACATCCACCCGAAGAGCGCCCTGTGATGTCCGGTGAAGGATCCTTCAGGGCGCGCAAGGATCCTTCTGCTGTCCTCGTCCCAAATATCAAATAGCCCGCGGGTGGATGATTGTCGCATGCAGAGAATCTTGGCCTGGGTGGTGGCGGCCGCTGTCATCGTCACGACTGTCTTCGGGACGGTGTACCTGACGCTGCAGCATAGTGGCCGCCAGGCGGTCAATGATGCACCGGCCGCTGCCGCCGCGGCGCAGGTCCAGCAGATTGGCTCCGCCCCCGCAACCGGGCCACGGCTGGAACTGACCAAAGAAAGTGGCGTCTTCATCATCGTCTACGGGGAGGACAACAAACCGGTCTCCACAACAGTGACGCTGCATGGGGAAGTGCCGAGTCTTCCGGTCGGCGTCCTGGATACAACGCGCAGCGCCGGAACGGACGCCGTGACTTGGCAGCCGGAGCCTGGCCTGCGGATGGCCGTCGTCACCCAGCAGGTCTCAGGCAAAGTCGTCGTTGCCGGCCAGTCCCTCACCCCGTTCGAAAACACGGACAAATGGACCCAGCTCATCCTGACGGCCGGATGGTTTACCAGCATGCTGGTTCTCATCGCCGGCTACGCTGCTACCGCATTTCTCACGCGCCACCACAAACCAGGTAACGACATGACAGCTGACGGACACGATGCATAACTGCACCCGTTGGCCCCGGTTTAGTGACGGGCTGACATGTCATGCGGCCAGGTGGAAGGTGCTGGCCAAGCGGTTCAGGAGGCCGGCCGGACCTTTCGGCGCATCGGTGAATTGCAATCTTCTAGAGTGAGTGGGTGAACCTTTCGCATCTCGGCGCGCCGATCGGGCCTATGATTCGCGTCCACGGCGGGTTCGCCAACCGGATGTACCGCCTCGACACCGACCAAGGGTCGTTCGCGGTGAAGGAGCTGAACGCGGACCGCCGCTGGACCTACCGCGCCGAAGACGTGTTCAGGTTTGAGCAGGCGGCCTTCGCTGCCGGCATTCCAATGCCAGAGCCGATCACGGCCAGCCACTCCACGCTCGTTCATAGGTGGGTCGAAGGCGAGAAAGTACCCGAAGCGCCCGCGCCGGCGGCGTACGCGTTTGAGATCGGCGAGATCCTCGCGCGCATCCATGCGCTCGACGTCGCGTGGACCCGTGTGTCGATCGAGGACCCGACCTCTCGGGACTGGTCCGAGCTCGCCGCGCGGGCGGCGGCGACCGGACAGCCGTGGGCCGACGAGCTCGCCTCTCACGTCGAGACGTTCCTGGCGATTGCCCACTTCGTCGACACCTGCGAACGGCCAGGCCCCGTCGTGCTGACCCACAGGGACATCCAACCGTGGAATCTGCTCGCTCGAGAGGGTCGGCCGGTGGTGCTCGACTGGGAGCTCTCGGGGATGCTCGACCTGTCCAGTGAGCTCGGCTCGACCGCGCTGAGCCTCGCGAAGGGACCTGGCTTCGACGACATCAAGCCCGCCATTTTCCGCTCGGTTCTCGACGGCTATATCGCGGGGGGCGGAGCGCTGCCGCCGTCAGGACCAAGCTGGTTTGTGTTCATGATCGGCGGCTGGCTGGGGCACGTGAGGTGGAACATCCTCCGGTGCCTCGCCGGTGTCGAGGCGATCACCGGCCCTGACCTCGTGCTGTCGCACGAGTCCGTTCGCAACGGGCTGCGCGGCCTCCCCGACCTGTTCAGCCGACTTCCGGCGCTCGAGGCGCTGCTCGTGTGACAGTAACCTGCGTGGGTGCTTGGTATGCGGCGTAAGGCGCGCTCCCGATTCCGCCCTGTCAGTCACCGGCCAATACGTGGCCACCACAGATCAGGGGAGCCCGGCCATCCGGGCCGCAAGGTGCAGCGCCGCGAGCCGTCCCGTGCCGCGCGGATCTCCGCCGCACAGCTCGAAAATCCGCTGCAGCCTGTGGTGCATGGACTGCCGCTCCAGGTGCAGTTCGCGCGCCGACTGTGCAGTGTTGCAGCCGGAGTCCAGCCATACCTGCAGGGTCTCCAGCAGCTGTGACTGCCGCTGTGCATCATGCTCCAAAACGGCCCGCAACTGCCGGTTGACGAACGCCTCCCGCGCCGAAGCATCCAGGCAGGTCAGGGAGAGGCTCTCCACGGCAACGTCTTCCGCATCGACCACCACCAGGCCGCGGGCCGGATACCGCCTGCGCGCCGACGCGTTCCGGCGCCGGATCTGGCGCACCTCCAGGGCCCGGCGCGCTTCAGCCAGTGACCAGGAAGCCTCCGCAACCCCGCCGGCCAATGGACCGACGGCCAACACCGCATCGTGGTCGCCTTCCAGCCCCCGGAGGGATTCCAGGAGCTGCCGGCGTTCGCCGGCGGAGTCGGTGCTGGGCAGGCCGATCATCACCACCAGCTCTGCGTCGTCCAGGTACGCGGCACAGGGGATGCGGCGTGAGCTCAGGAAGGTTTCGACGGCGCCCCGCAGCTCCTGCGGCGACGCCGCATGGATTGCCGCCACCACGGCGGGGGAGTCCGTGTGGAAACCGGCGCCCGGAGCCAGCTGTTCAAGACGCCACTCCGGGGCGGAGTTGAGCACGGCCCGCATCAGTTCCGCCCCTGCCAGCGCGTGCAGCCCGGGCGGCGTATGCTGCAGCAGCGCCAGGCCCAGGATGTCCACGGAACGTTCCCCGGCCACCTGCGCCAGGGCTATGTCCGCAGCATCCGGCACCCGCACCTCGAGACGGCCCATCAGGACCCCGCGCACCGGGATGTCCACGCTGACCACTGTTTCGCCAGCCATGCTGTAGAAGCCGCCATGCCCGCCTGGCCTGGAGCCGCCGTCGTCCGCTGTTTCGCCTTCCGCCGCTTCTTCCTGGTCCCCGCTCCAGCCTTCCGGCACGGCGCTTCCCATGGTGACTCCCCACGGGGAGGTGAGCTTCACTGCGGAGTTGGTGATGCCGGCCAGCACACCCAGGATCTTATCGAGCGAGGCCCCGTGGGCCAGCTCCGCCGCCATGGCGCGCGTGGCGGCGTCGGCCTGCTGCAGGTGCCCCACGGACTCGCTCACCAGCATCGAGTTAATGGCCTGCATGACGCCCACAAACGGCACCACCTTGCGAAGCTCCACCACAGGCAGGCCGTATTCCTCGGCCTTTTGCAGCATCTCGGCCGGGATCTCCGGCAGGGCACCGCCGGTCTCGATGGCGAGCGCTGCAATGCCGCGTTGGGCCAGTTCGCGCACATAGTCTTCGCGTTTGGCCGGGGTGGCCGTGGCCAGGGTGATGCCACCGCAGAGCAGCAGCTCGCCCCCGCGGAGAAGGGGAGCGATGTCCAGCACCTCGCTTGAGTGGACCCAGCGAACCGGCTGCGCATCGGCCACCACGCCGAGGGGATGGACCACGGGATCGGCGGCGGCGAGGGCGGGGTGGGCGAGTATTTCGCCAAGAAATACTGACACGACGTTCCGTAACGTAGTAGGAGGATCTGTTAGACAGATCGTATCTTGTTGCTTGTGATGGGGGCCACATAGCCTTTGAGTACTTATCCACCTCACGGAGGCCCCCATGCAAGAAAAGCTTTCTACGGCATCGCACGGGCAACCTGCCCAGGCCGCAACGGACCACAGCGCCGTGGACCACGAAGCCTGGCTGCAGCCCATTCCTGAATCAGCACGAACACGCAAGGTATCCGGCCAGTTCTGGATCTGGGCGGGCGCCAACCTGGCACCCATCAACTGGGTGCTGGGGGCACTCGGGATCCAGCTGGGACTCGGACTGGCGGACACCGTCACCGTCCTGGTGCTGGGCAACCTGATCGGCATGCTGCTCTTTGGCTGCTTCGTTCTCCTGGGCCAGAAGACCGGCGCCACCGGCATGGTCCTGGCCCGGGCCGCATTCGGCCGGCGCGGGAACTACCTGCCGGCCGCCATCCAGGCCCTGCTGGTCATCGGCTGGTGCGCAGTGAACACCTGGATCATCCTGGACCTGGTCATGGCGCTCTTCGGAACCCTTGGCTGGGTTGACCCCGAAGCCCCCAACTACGTCTGGAAGATCGGCGTCGCCACCTTCATCATGGCCCTCCAGGTGGCCATCGCCTGGTTCGGGTACAAGGCCATCGCCGCCTTCGAAAAATGGACCGTGCCGCCCACCATCCTCATCCTTGCCGTCATGTCCGCCGTGGCGTGGTTCGGCATGGACATCAACTGGGGCTACGCCGGTCCGGCCGGTGCCATCCTGGAAGGCTCCGAGCGCATCGCCGCCATGAGCGCCGTCATGACCGCCATCGGTATCGGCTGGGGCATCACCTGGTTCACCTACGCCGCGGACTACTCCCGGTTCGTCAGCACCAGCGTCCCCAAGAAGAAGGTCTACCTTGCCTCCGTGCTGGGCCAGTTCATTCCGGTGGTCTGGCTCGGCGTCCTGGGCGCCAGTCTGGCCACCAACAGCGGGGAGATCGATCCCGGCAAGCTGATCGTCCTCAACTTCGGCGCCATGGCGTTGCCGGTGCTGCTGATGGTGCTCCACGGCCCCATCGCCACGAACATCCTGAACATCTACACCTTCTCCGTGGCCACCCAGGCCCTGGACATCTCCATCAGCCGCCGCAAGCTCAACCTGTTCGTCGGCGTCTTCTCGCTCGCCGCCGTCGTCTTCTTCATCTTCCAGGAGGACTTCGCCGCGGTGCTCGACGCCTGGCTGATCGGCCTGGTGGCCTGGGTGGCCGCCTGGGGCGGAATCATGCTGGTGCACTACTTCTGGCTGGACAAGCGCTGGCCCGGTGAGCCCGACCGCCTGTTCGACGCCGTGGGAACCAAGCGTCTGCCCGGCGTCAACTGGGCCGGCGTCGTGGCCCTCGTGGCCGGCATCTTCGCAACGTGGCTGTTCATGTACGGCCTGATCCCCATCATGCAGGGCCCCATCGCCGTGGCCCTGGGCGGGTGGGACCTGTCCTGGCTGGCCGGCGGCCTCACCAGCGCCGGGGTGTACGCCATCCTCGGCCCGCGGCAGCACATCCGCTACCTTGCCCTGGAGTCCCGCGCTGTCTCTGAAGCGGAGCCCCACGCAGCGGACGGCACACCCGCCCTTCCCGCCCTCTAAGCGGCACCGACCCTCTTCCCTAAGAACCTGGCGGGCGCCCCATCGCGCCCGCCGAAAGGATTTCCCGTGAACCAGCCCGCCATCGCGGACCCGCTGCACCCCATTACCTGGCCCGACGGTGCCAAGGCTGCCGCATCCTTCACCTTCGATGTGGACGCCGAGTCCTGCACCATCGCCCACGATCCCACCAGCACCCGGCGCATGTCGCTGATGAGCCACCAGTCCTATGGCCCCAAAGTCGCGGTTCCGCGGCTCCTGGCCATCCTGGCGCGCCAGGACATCCAGGCCACGTTCTTCATCCCCGGCTTCACCGCCGAGTCCTACCCGGACGTGGTGCGGCGGATCGTGGACGGCGGGCATGAGGTGGCGCACCACGGGTACCTGCACGAACCCATGCAGGGCATCGACGCCGCCACCGAAGCCGGCTACATGGACCGCGGCCTGGAAGCACTTGCCAAGGTGGCCGGGGTCCGGCCGGTAGGCTACCGCGCGCCCTGGTGGGAGCTGAACTGGCACTCGCCGGGCCTGCTGGCCGACCGCGGCTTCCTTTACGATTCCAGCCTGCTCGACGGCGACGCCCCCTACCGTTTTGCCGTCGCCGCCGATGATCCCCGGGACATCGTGGAGATTCCCGTGGACTGGACCCTTGACGACTGGGAGCAGTACGCGTTCTATCCCGGCGTGACCGGCAGCGGCGTGATCGAAAGCCCGGCGAAGGTGCTGGAGATGTGGACCCTTGAAGCCGAGGCGCACCACTCCCAGGGCAGCTGCTTCGTCCTCACCAACCACCCGTTCATTTCCGGCCGGCCATCCAAGGCGGTGGCGCTGGAGCAGCTGATGGAGCGCGTGAAGGCGATGGACGGCATGTGGGTGGCCACCATGGAGCAGATCGCCCGGCACACCAAGGCCACGGTCAGCGAGGTCCATACCCACGCGCGGATAGAGGTGCCGGTATTCCCGGGCGCGGGTGCACAGTTCCAGCCGGCCGGGGTGCGGCAGGGGGTGCTGGCCTAGCGTTTTCGTGGGCAATGAACGCGGCCGACGGCGGGGACACCCGCCGCCGGCCGCTTCTAGTTTTCCATGGACACCGTCTACCGGCGGTGCCTATGGTGGCCGAACGGGCTGGCGCCGCCGGCCGGGAGGAGCCTCGGATGGAATATTCGGATCACGCCACGGATCGCCTTCGGGACGGCATCCAGCAGGAGCTGTCCTGGCAGGTTCCCCTCTACGAACAGTTCCACCGGCACCCGGAACTGGGCCTCGCCGAACACGAAACGTCCGCCGCTGTTGCGGCGAAGCTGGCCGGCTGGGGCTTTGACCTGCGGCACTTTGGCGGTACCGGCGTCGTCGGTGTCCTTGCCAACGGCGCAGGTTCCGTCGTGCTGGCCCGGGCAGATATGGATGCCCTCCCCGTTTCCGAGGCCACGGGGGCAACGTACGCGTCCGACGTTCCCGGAGTGATGCACGCCTGCGCCCACGACATGCACGTGGTGGCTTTGCTCGGGGCCGCGAAGTACCTGGCGGAGCACAGGGAGGCCTGGTCCGGCACCTACATCGCGCTGTTCCAGCCGGCGGAGGAGACGGCGGCGGGTTCGCAGGCAATGCTCGACGACGGCCTGGCCGCCGGCATCCCGCGGCCGGACGTTGCGCTGGCCCAGCATGTCATGCCCACCGAGGCGGGCACCATCGGCACCACCCCCGGCCCCGTCTTGTCGGCTGGCGACTCGGTGCGGATCACCGTCCACGGCCGCGGAGCCCACGGCTCCATGCCACACAAGTCGGTTGATCCGGTGGTGCTCGCCGCCTCGATTGTCCTGCGCCTGCAGACGGTGGTGTCCCGCGAAACGACGCCGGGGGAGTTTGCGGTGCTGACCGTTGGCTCCGTCCAGGCCGGCGCTACGGCCAACATCATTCCGGACCGCGCCGAACTGCTGCTTAACCTCCGCACCTACGACACGGCGCTCCGGCACAACATGATCGCCGCCATTGAAAGGATCGTACGCGGCGAGTGCGCAGCGGCACGCTCTCCACAGGAACCTGAGTTCGAGTACTACGACCAATACCCCCTGACCAGCAACGATGCGGAGGCCAACTCCCGGGTCACGGCAGCTTTCACCAGCACCTTTGGTGCCGACGCCGTTTACCACACCGCTCCGCAGACGGCGTCCGAGGACTTCAGCCGCATTCCCGACGCGTTCGGCATTCCCTACGTGTACTGGATTGTCGGTTCCGTGCCCCCGGAGACCTACCGGCGGGCGGTAGAGAACGGCACAGTGGACACCGACATCCCCGCAAACCACTCACCGTTCTTCCTGCCGGCCGTGGACCCCACCCTTCGCACGGCCACCCAGGCACAGGCGGCCGCTGCGCTCGCTTTCCTTGGTTCGGAAGCCGGCGATGACGCGCAGATCTGACGGCAGCGCCCTTTAGCCGGCCGCGGACATCAGGGACTGCATCTGTGCCGCGGCGTCGCTGCCGGGGGCGGGCGTGTACACCACGATGTGCAGGTCCGGCCGGTCTGAGGGTGAGACCTGGTGGTGTTCCAGCTGGAGCACCCCCACCGCCGGGTGGTGGAAGAGGCGCTCCCGGGATTCGAAGCCGAGGATGTCGTACAAGTCCCACCCCTGCCGGAACTCCGGGCTTGCTTCCTTGAGCCGTTCCACCTGGTACTGGATGTCGGGGTCGCCCAGGCGCTGTCCGGCTTCGGCCCGGAACTCGGCAAGGAAGCGCTTGCTGGTGGTCTCCCAGTCCGGGAGCAGGTCCCGGACGTAGGGGTCGGTGAAAACCAGCCACAGCAGGTTCCGGTCGGCCGCCGGCACCGTGGCGATGTTGGGAAACAGTGCGGCGTAGGCCTTGTTCCAGCCCGCCACCCCCCAGTCAGGAAAAAGGGCGAAGGACGGATTGGGATCCAGGGCATCCAGCAGCCGCTGAATGTGGGGCGGCGCGGCGTCGGCGGCCGGGCTGGCAGGAGCCGCCGACGCGTAGCCGCCAAGGGACAGGACATAGCCCAGGCCCGTGGCCGAAAGATGCAGGGCGCGGCTGACGGCTTCCAGGACCTGCCGGGACGGGCTGATGTCCCTGCCCTGCTCCAGCCACGTGTACCAGGTGACGCTGACGCCGGAAAGGAACGCCACCTCCTCGCGGCGCAACCCCCGGTCACGCGCGCGGCCGATCGGCGGCAGCCCGTAGTCGGCCCGCAGCGCCTGGTCCCGGCGGGCCCGGAGGAAGAGACCAAGTTCTTTGCGGCGCCCGGGATCATTCACTTCAAAATACTATTACTCTGGTACTCCTACTACTAGTAGCAAGAGCGTCTTCCGCCCAAGGCGCCTAACCCGCAGGATGGTCATCATGCCTGCACTCCGCTCTAGAACAGTCACCCACGGCCGCAACATGGCCGGAGCCCGCGCACTGTTGCGCGCCTCCGGCGTCGCCAACTCGGACATCGGCAAGCCGATCATCGCCGTCGCCAACTCCTTCACCGAATTCGTCCCCGGGCACACGCACCTCGCCCCCGTCGGGCGGATCGTCTCCGACGCGATCCTCGCCGCCGGCGCCGTGCCGCGCGAGTTCAACACCATTGCCGTGGATGACGGCATCGCCATGGGCCACAGCGGCATGCTCTACTCGCTGCCATCCCGCGACCTGATCGCCGACTCCGTGGAATACATGGTCAACGCGCACTGCGCAGACGCCCTGGTCTGCATCTCCAACTGCGACAAGATCACCCCCGGCATGCTCATGGCCGCCCTGCGCCTGAATATCCCCGTGGTCTTCGTCTCCGGCGGCCCCATGGAAGCCGGCCGCGTGACCCTGACCGACGGCTCCGTCCGTTCCCTGGACCTGGTGAACGCGATCTCCGACGCGGTTGACGAATCCATCTCCGATGAAGACATCAACCTCATCGAAGAGAACGCCTGCCCCACCTGCGGTTCCTGCTCCGGGATGTTCACCGCCAACTCCATGAACTGCCTTGCCGAGGCGATCGGCCTGGCCCTGCCGGGCAACGGCTCCGTGCTGGCGACCCACACCGCCCGGAAGGCGCTGTACGAGAAGGCCGGCGCCACCGTCGTCGAGCTGGTGAAGCGCTATTACGACGGCGGCGACGACTCCGTGCTGCCGCGCTCCATCGCCACCGCGCAGGCTTTCGACAACGCCATGGCCCTGGACATCTCCATGGGCGGCTCCACCAACACCATCCTGCACCTGCTGGCCGCGGCCCAGGAGGCGGGCGTGGACTACGGCCTGGCCGAGATGGACGCCAAGTCCCGCCAGGTGCCCTGCCTGGCAAAGGTGGCCCCGAACGTTGCCAAGGACAAGACCTACTACATGGAGGACGTGCACCGCGCCGGCGGCATCCCGGCCCTGCTGGGCGAGCTGAACCGCGGCGGCCTCCTGCACAAGGACGTCCACTCCGTGCACTCCAATGACCTGGACGGCTGGCTGGATGACTGGGACATCCGCGGCGGCAAGGCCACCGAGGAAGCCAAGGCCCTGTGGCACGCAGCTCCCGGCGGCGTCCGCTCTTCCACCGCCTTCTCCCAGTCGAACGAGTGGACGTCCCTGGACACGGACGCTGCCGAGGGCTGCATCCGCTCCGTGGAGCACGCCTACTCCAAGGACGGCGGCTTGGCCGTGCTGCGCGGCAACGTGGCCGTCGACGGCGCAGTGGTGAAGACCGCGGGCGTGGACGAGTCCATCTGGACCTTCCAGGGCCCGGCCGTGGTGTGCGAGTCCCAGGACGAGGCGGTGGAAAAGATCCTGAACAAGACCGTCAAGGAAGGCGACGTCGTGGTCATCCGCTACGAAGGCCCCCGCGGCGGTCCCGGCATGCAGGAGATGCTCTACCCGACGTCGTTCCTCAAGGGCCGCGGCCTGGGCAAGAAGTGCGCCCTCATCACGGACGGTCGTTTCTCCGGCGGCACCTCCGGTCTGTCGATCGGACACATCTCCCCGGAGGCCGCCTCCGGTGGCGCCATCGCCCTCGTGGAGAACGGCGACATCATCAGCATCGACATCACCCAGCGTTCAATGCAACTGGAGGTCTCCGACGAGATCCTTGCCGAACGCCGCGAAAAACTGGAAGCCAACGGAGGTTACAAGCCCAAGGACCGGGACCGCCAGGTCTCGCCCGCGCTCCGGGCGTACGCCGCCATGGCACTGTCCGCGGACAAGGGCGCGGTCCGGGATGTGTCGCTCGTAGAGCGGTAACGCCTTTTCCCGTTCGGGGCAGGACAAGGGGCCAAAGGCCCCGTCCCGCTGTCATGCCCCTGTCGGTACCCTGTTCACATGGTGCAGGACGTTGCCGATTACCGGGCGGAAGGCATCCTGCTCGCCGGAGCAGGACGGGCTATCCTGCTTCAGCTTGCCAACCCCGCCATCGGCCGTGGGGTGGCCGCACACAGCACGTTCACCCAACGCCCGGTGAACCGGCTCAAGGGCACGCTCACCTACGTCTACGCCATCGTGTATGGAACTGATGAGCAGGTAACGGAAGTCCGCCGCAGGGTCAACCGGGCCCACGTACCGGTACGCCGCACTGCCGACGGATCCTCTGCCGGCTACAACGCCTTTGACCCCACTCTGCAGCTTTGGGTGGCGGCCACGCTCTACGACACGGCATTCACCATCACCGAGAAGATTCGCGGACCACTGGACGACGACGCCGCCGACGCGATGTACCAGGACTACGCACGGCTCGGCACCGCACTGCAGCTTGCGCCGGACATGTGGCCGAAAGACAGGGCAGCGTTTGGCCGCTACTGGGAGGAGCAGCTCTCCACCCTCCATGCTGAGGAAGAAGGCGTGCGCGTTGGGCGTGGCCTGCTGTTCCCAAGGCACACTGCCCTTTGGTACCGCGCCATCATGCCGCCGGCCCGGTTCCTCACCGCCGGACTCCTTCCCGCCCAGTTGCGCCAGGACTTCGGCCTGGCCTGGAGCGACCGGCACCAGCGTCGGTTCGACCGTACCTGGCGCGTCCTGTCCGTGGCGTACCCCACGCTGCCGCGAGGCCTCAGGCACTGGTTCAAGGACTACTGCCTGGGCGAACTCGAGAAGGACCTGCGCAGGAGCCCGCAAACGGTGCCCCACCAGGGGATCAGTGCATAGTTCAACTTCGGTGGAGCAGCGGATCGATGAACGGGCCCGCCGCTTCCTGGCCACAGCTGCCGTCGGCGGTGCCAAGGCAAAGCTCACCGAGTTCGCCGTTTTTGGCCTCAAACAGGGCTGGGCCTGTATCTTCGGCGCGGCACTGCTGGCGGTGCTGATGGCAGCGAGGCTCTGGTACCCGGGTACCGCGGGCCTGGCGCGCAACGACTTCCTGACGGTCGCCGCCGTCGCCATCCAAATACTGATGGTGGCGTTCAAGCTGGAAACCCTGCGCGAACTGCGGGTCATCGTCCTGTTCCACCTGGTGGGGACCATCATGGAGCTGTTCAAGACGGATATGGGTTCCTGGTCCTACGAAGCCGAAGGCGTCCTGCGCATCGGTGCCGTGCCGCTCTTCAGCGGGTTCATGTATGCCGCCGTCGGTTCGTACATGGTGCGGGTCTACAGGCTGTTCGACCTGAAATTCGCCACCTACCCCCGGCGCTGGGTCACCGCCATCCTCGCAGCCGCCATCTAGGCCAACTTCTTCACCCACCACTACATCTGGGACCTGCGCTGGGTGCTGCTTGCCGCCGTCGTGGTCATTTTTGGCAGGTGCGTGATGCACTTCCGGGTGTTCCGCCGGCAGTTCCGGATGCCGCTGGCCGTCTCGTTCCTGCTGGTGGCGCTGTTTATTTGGCTTGCCGAGAACATTGCCACCTGGTCCGGTGCGTGGCTCTACCCCAGCCAGGTGGCGGGGTGGCACCCCGTGGGCCTGGAGAAACTGGTGGCCTGGTTCCTGCTCATGATCATCTCCGTGGTGCTGGTGGCATGGGTCTACAAACCGCAGCCGCCAGAGAAGGACAACGGACGACGCCGGGAAGTCCCGCCGTCGCCGGCTTTGCTGCAGTAAGGGGGGTCTGCCAAAACCCGTTTCAGCAGGGCCCTCGCTAGGGCGGCGGGAGCACGCTTTGATGGAGACCATGGCCCCCGATACAAGCGTTATCAATACCAGCGAGCCCCGGAAACCGGCCGGCGCTGGACACCACCCGGCCCACTGGGGCGGCGTCTTCGCGATGTCGCTGTGCGTCTTCGCGCTGATCGCCTCCGAATTCATGCCGGTCAGCCTGCTCACTCCGATGGCCGCCGAGCTCCAGGTCTCCGAGGGCATGGTGGGGCAGGGCATCGCCATCTCCGGCCTGTTCGCTGTCCTGACCAGCCTGTCGGTGTCCACCCTGGCCGGCAGCACGAACCGCAAGACGCTGCTGTTGAGCCTGACGGCCATGATGGCGGTCTCCGGGGCGCTGGTGGCCCTGGCACCCGGATATCTGCTGTTCATGATCGGCCGCGCCCTGATCGGCGTGGTGATCGGCGGATTCTGGTCCCTGTCCGCCGCCACCGCCATGCGGTTGGTGCCGGCCCACCAGGTACCGCGGGCCCTGGCGGTCTTCAACGGCGGCAACGCCCTCGCCACGGTTTTGGCCGCGCCGCTGGGCAGCTTCCTGGGCGCCGTCATGGGCTGGCGCGCTGCGTTCTTTTGCCTGGTGCCGGTGGCGGTGCTGGCCTTGGCCTGGCAGTGGATCAGCCTGCCGTCCATGAAGGTGGAGAAGCGGGCATCCGGCAACGTCTTCCGGATCTTCGGCGCGTTCAAGAGCCTGCCCGTGGCCTGGGGCATGGCCGCCTGTGGATCCTTCTTCATGGGACAGTTCGTCCTGTTCACCTACATCCGCCCGTTCCTGGAACGGGTGACGCGGGTGGATGTTGCCACCGTGTCCCTGGTCCTGCTGGTGATCGGCGTGGCGGGATTTGCGGGCACCATGCTGATTGGCCGGTTCCTTGGGAAAGGCCTGTACCGGACGCTGGTCATCATTCCGGTGCTCATGGCGGTCATTGCCGCAGCGCTCGTTCCCACCGGCGGCTGGATCGTCGCCGTCGTGGTTCTGTTGGGCCTGTGGGGTCTGATGTCCACGGCGGCACCCGTCGGCTGGTGGAGCTGGGTGGCGGAGGCCATGCCGCATGACGCCGAGGCCGGCGGTGGCCTGATGGTCGCCGTGGTCCAGACGTCCATCGCCATCGGGTCGACGCTCGGGGGCGTGCTGTTCGACTCCGCGGGCTACCAGGCCACTTTCCTGGCCGCCGCGGCCATTCTTTCCATCGCCGCAGTCCTGTCATTCCTGACATCCCGGGCCACGCCCCACCAGACCACGTAACCGAACACCAGGAGGAGAACATGAAATACACCAAGAGCGGCGGCCAGACAGGAGCCGGGCCGAAGGAATGGTTCACCGGAACAGTGCAGATCGACGGCATCCGGAACCCGGACGAACAGTCAGCCATCGGTTGCGCGCACGTCCGGTTCGCCCCCGGCGCCCGCACCGCCTGGCACCACCACCCCAAAGGCCAGACCCTCTACGTCACCGACGGGATTGGATTGGTGGCAAGGCGCGGCGGGGAGGTCCAGGAGATCCGCCCCGGCGACGTGGTCTACATCGAGCCCGGTGAGGAGCACTGGCACGGCGCAACTCCGGATCGGTTCATGGCGCATGTCGCCATGCAGGAAGCCGACACGAGCGGACAGGTGGTCACCTGGCTCGATCATGTGACCGACGAGGAGTATGGGGCATAACCCGCCCTGGCCCAAAAGGAGAGCGGACGACGGCGGGAGGTTCCGCCGTCGTCCGCTCTCCTTTGTACGGGCTACGTCAGTCGTCGTAGGTGTTCGCGATGTAGACATCGCACGGGGCGTTGTGCGCCACGCTGTTGGCGACGCTGCCCAGCAGGCGGCCGATGCCGCGCATCCTGCGGTTGCCCACCACGATCAGCCGGGCGTCCAGGCGGATGGCTTCCTTGATCAGGGAATCGGCGGGCTTGCCTCGGGCCGCAAAGTGCGAAACGTTCACTCCGGGGCGCGATGCCGCCAGTTCCTTCGCCACGATTTCTGAGCTGTCCGCGTTGGAAATCCTGACTTTGTCCGACCCCACACCGAAGGTTTCGGCGCTTTCGGTTTCGAAGGCGGTCACAATGTGAAGGGAAGCGCCCAGCGACTCGGCCAGGCCCAATGCCACTTCCGCAGCTTTCCGTGCCGATGCGCTGGCGTCCACACCTACAACGATTACTCCACTCATATTCAGCTCCTTCTTCTAGTCCTGGCATGAGAGTCCACCTGCCAGTCTAGGGACTACCCTCCCGGAGCCCGTGTATCACGGTTGAGTTTCAGCTGCCGCCCCATCAGAACGCCGAACCGATCGAGGCGAGCTCGGGCGCAGCCGCACCGGCGTAGCGGTTGTCCGGACGCGCCAGGCCATAGTGCTCGCGCAGGGTCCGGCCCGCATACTCCGTCCGGAACAGGCCGCGCTCCTGCAGGATGGGCACCACTTGGTCCACGAAGGTTTCCAGCCCGGACGGGAGTACCGGCGGCATGATGTTGAAGCCGTCCGCCGCGCCGCCGTCGAACCATTCCTGGATGGCGTCCGCCACCTGCACCGGGGTACCCGTGAAGGTGCGGTGCCCGCGGCCGCCGCCGAGGCGGCCGATCAGCTGGCGCACGGTGAGCTTCTCCCGCCGGGCGAGCTGCACGATCAGCGTGTAGCGGCTCTTGGCGCCCTCGATCTCATCCTCGCTGGGCAGGTCCTCCGGCAGCTGGCGGTCCAACGGCAGGTCCTCGGGGTCCACGCGCAGGGTCTTGGCCAGCTGGATCCGCGCATACTCGGGTTTGATCAGGCGGTCCAGTTCGCGCTCCAGCCCCAGCGCCTCCTCCTCGGTGGCACCGATGACGGGCACGATGCCGGGCAGGATCTTGATGGTTTCCGGGTCGCGGCCGGCAGCCGCGGTGCGGGCCTTGAGGTCGCGGTAGAACTCCTGGGCATCGGCGAGGGTCTGGTGCGCGGTGAAGACCGCGTCCGCGTACCGCGCGGCGAGGTCCTTGCCGTCCTCGGACGATCCGGCCTGCACGATCAGCGGGTGCCCCTGCGGCGGGCGGGGCACATTGAGCGGCCCGCGGACCTTGAAGTGCTTGCCGTGGTGATCAATGGTCCGGATCTTGTCCGCGTCGCCCCAGACGCCTTCCGCCTTGTCCGCCAGCACGGCGTCGTCCTGCCAGCTGTCCCACAGCTTCTGCGCCACCTCGATGAACTCGGCGGCACGCTCGTACCGGACGGCGTGGGCGGGCTGGTCGTCCACGCCAAAGTTGCGGGCTGCGTCCGGTCCGGCGGTGGTCACCACGTTCCAGCCCGCACGGCCCCCGCTCGCCCAGTCCACTGAGGCGAAGCGGCGGGCCAGGTTGAACGGCTCGTTGTAGGTGGTGGAAGCGGTGGCGATCAGCCCGATCCGTTCAGTGGCGCCGGCGATCGCCGTCAGCAGCACGGTGGGCTCCAGCTTGCCGGCCGGGCGGCGGCCCACTTCGCCGAACAGGACGGGGGAGTCGGCGAAGAAGATGGAGTCCAGCTTGCCGCGCTCGGCGGTGCGGGCCAGCTGCCTGTAGTGCTCCACATTGGTGCTGGCCTGCGGATCGCTCTCCGGCAGCCGCCACGAGGCTTCGTGGTGGCCGGTGCTCATGAGGAAGGCGTTCAGGTGCAGATGGCGGGAATTATCAGAGGTCATGGAGTGCTCCTTGGAAAGTTTGAATTAGCGGCCGACGGCGGCGGGCTGGGTGGTGTGGGCGGGGTCGGCCGGGTGCGGGGGCTCAGGAACGTGCACGGGCTCGACGCCGAGCGCGGTGAGCAGGTCACGGCGGAGGGCTTCGTGCCCGGCAGCATCGGCGGAAGAGCGGATCCCCGGCGACACCGGGCGGACAGTGGCGATTCGGCCCTGGTCCAGCACCACGATCCGGTCCGACAGTGCGATGGCCTCGTCCACATCGTGTGTGACCAGCAGGACGGCGGGGCGGTGTGCCGCCACCAGGTCCTGGAGGAGCCCGTGCATCTTGATCCGGGTCAGCGCGTCCAGGGCGCCGAACGGCTCGTCGGCCAACAGCAATTGGGGCTCGCGGACCAGGGAACGGGCCAGGGCCACGCGCTGCTGTTCGCCGCCGGAAAGCTGGTGCGGCCAGGCCTTTTCACGCCCGGCGAGGCCCACCTCGGCCAGGGCCTTACGCGCCCGGGCATCGGCGTCGTGCTCGCGAACGCCCAGGGTGACGTTGCCCAGCACGGTGTCCCAGGGCAGGAGCCGGGAGTCCTGGAAGACCACGGAGACGCGGTCCGGGACTTTGATCACGCCGCTGCCGAGGACCTCGTGGTCCAGCCCCGCCAGGGCGCGCAGCAGGGTGCTCTTGCCGCAGCCGCTGGGACCCAGGAGGGCCACGAACTCGCCGGGGGCGATGTCCAGGTCCACGCCGTTCAGGACGCCTTTGGGACCGAAGCCGCGGATCAGGCCGCGAACGGAAACTGTAGCGCCGGCGGTGGTGCTGGTTGGCCGGGTGCCGACGGCGGAGGGGGCGACGGCGGTCAGCCCGCCAGGGTGCGCTGCCATGAGAGGGCCTTTCGTTCGATGAAGCGGACAATGCCGTCGGAGAGGAGGCCCAGGATGCCGTAGACAGCCAGGCCCAGGACGATGATGTTGGTTTGGCCGTAGGTGCGGGCGAGCTCCATCATGTAGCCGATGCCGCTGGTGGCGTTGATCTGCTCCACCACCACCAGGGACACCCAGGCGCCGGTGACCGCGAAGCGCAGGCCCAGGAAGAACCCTGGCAGGGCGCCGGGGAGGACCACCTTGCGGATGAAGCCGGCCCGGCTCAGGCCCACGGTCTGGGCGAGCTCCACGAACCGCAGGTCGATGCCGCGCAGCCCCGCGTGCGTCTGCAGGTAGACCGGGACAAAGACGCCCAGGGTGATGGTGAGGACCTTCATGGTCTCGTCGATGCCGAACCACAGGATCAGCAGCGGAATCAGGGCCAGGCCGGGGATGGCGCGCTTGATCTGTACGGGCCCGTCAATGAGGGCCTCGCCCACCCGGCTCAGGCCAGCCAGGAGTGCAAGCGCCGCCCCCACCAGGATGCCGAAGAACAGGCCAAGTCCTGCGCGCTGGGCGGAAATGGCAAGGTTTTCCTGGAGCCGGCCGTCGCTGATGAGTTCGCCGGCGGTGGCCACCACGGTCCAGGGTTCGGACAGGATCCGGGGGTCCAGGAGCCCTGTTGCGGAAGAGACTGTCCAGAGCAGCAGCAAAGCCGCCGGGCCCACCCAGGCGAGCCGCCGTCGTCGTCCCGGCCCCAGCCTCCTGCCGGTGGGCCGCACGTCGTCCCGCCCGGCAAGCGCAGGATCCCGGTGGGGTGCCACCAGGGGACGGTCCAGTACCGCGCTCATGCCGCGCCTGCCTTTCCGGCGGAAGCGAAAGCTGTGCCTGCGATCCCTTCAAAGCGGGTGTCGTAGAGGTCGGCCGCCTTCAACGGGGGCTTCTTCTGCTCACGGGCCAGGAGGTCGATGGTCTCCTGGTGCCGGGCGATCGCTTCGGTCCAGTCGGTGGGCAGGTCGCGCTTGCCGGTGGCGTCGATCAGGTACTGGCCGTCCTCGCGGGACAGGCCCTGGTCCTTGACGTAGTAGCCTTCCAGCCACTCGGCCGGGTGGTCCTCGATCCAGCGCTGCGCCTTGCCCCAGGCCTCGGCATACTTGGCAAGGGCGGCGGCCTTCGCGGGATCGGCCAGGACCTTGGCGGGGGAGTAGAGGAGGCTGGGGTCATCCCGCAGCCCGTGGCGGATGGTGGTGGCGCCGTCGGCCTTGTACTTGGCGAGGTACCGCTTGATCTGGACGCCGCCCAGCGGAGCGGCGTCCACCTGCTTGCTGGCCAGTGCCGTGGCGTAGGTGTCCCCGGTGCTGGGCAGCTCCACCAGCTTCACGTCCTCCTGCTTCAGCCCGGCCTTGTCCAGGATGCGCAGGACCAGGGCGCCCTGCGCCTGGCCCGGGCTGTAGGCCACCTTCTTGCCGCGCAGGTCCTCGAGCCGGCTGATGCCGGCTCCCGGTGCCACGCCAAGTTCGTAGATGGGATGGTTCACGGCGTCCTGCCGGTAGCCGGCGGCGACAATACGGACATCCAGGCCGGTCCAGGTGGCGTGGATGGGCGGAATGTCCGCTACGGAACCCACATCCAGGGCGTTGGCGCGGAAGGCTTCGGTGGTCTGCGGGCCGCCGGAGATATTGGCGAAGTCCACCGTGAAGCCGTCCAGCTCCTTGGCCAGGCCGGACAGTTCCAGCGCGACTTTGATGCTGGGATCGCCCACCTTGATGGTGGTTCCGGCAGGAACCGACGCAGCCAGCGGTTCCAGGGCGTCCTGGCTGATCCGCTGGTTGCCGGCGGTGGCGGTTCCACCGCATGCGGACAACAGGCCGGCGGCGGGAATTGCCAGGAGTGCGCCCAGGGCGCGGCGGCGGGTGAAGGATGAGGTGCCGGGGTTGGGGTGGGGCGGGGATGCTGGGAAGGACATGGTGTTCCTTTCAGGGGGAGGATTCCGGGTACGACGACGGCACCCGGGGTGTGTGCCCGGGTGGGCGTGGGAGGTGGATGGGACCGCCTGCGCGGCGGGATGCGTGGTGCTTGAGCTGGTACGTCTCGGATGGTGCTTGGGTAGTGCGTACGGCCTGGCCGGTGCCGTGCAAACACCTAAGCACGGGGTTTGAGGCGTTGGCCAGCGGTGCGCAATGGAGGCTAAACGCTAGGAAACGGCGCTACATATGGCGCCATCATGCGGACCAACCGGGCAA
>DATIMT010000133.1:0-4156 GCA_035475035.1 Arthrobacter sp. | reverse complement strand
CGCCAGGGGGCCGGTCTTCTGAGGGGGCCGGCCTGATCGCCGGGCAACGGTCCGTACATAGTCCACCATTCTAGGCGGGCGGAAGGATTGTCTTGACATACGCGCCCCCACCCCGCGTCCATTGACGACTAAGTTACTCGCCAGTAGGTTTGTGTACTGCACTGTTCCGCCGCGGGTACTAGTCTTTAGGCAACCCCCTGCGCGGGACTTGAGATATCAAAGGAGCTATAGTGCGCGAATTCAGTGTTCCGCCCCTGGTTGTTGTCCCACCCGAAACCAACATCACCGACCTGGTGTTGCGCCAGGCGGGCAAGCCCAGCAACCCGGCACTGTTTTCCCGCCTGGACTCAGCAGGTTCCTGGCGCGACGTCTCCGCCACCGAGTTCCTTGCGGACGTGAAGGCCCTGGCCAAGGGGCTCATCGCCAGCGGAGTCGGTGTGGGCGACCGCGTTGGCATCATGTCCCGCACCCGTTACGAGTGGGCACTCGTGGACTTCTCCATCTGGTTCGCCGGCGCGGTTTCCGTTCCCATCTATGAAACCTCCTCCCCTTCCCAGGTTGCCTGGAACCTCGGAGACTCCGGCGCCGTGGCGGCATTCGGCGAGTCCGGCCACCACGAGAACGTCATCCGCCAGGCCGTCACCGCCGAAGGGCTGACGGCGGTGCAGCATGTGTGGCAGCTCGAGGGCCAGGGCCTTGAAAGCCTTCGCACGGTGGGCCGCGACGTCAGCGACGACGAACTGGAATCCCGCCGCAGCGCAGCCGGACTCTCCGACGTTGCCACCATCATTTACACCTCGGGAACCACGGGCCGGCCCAAAGGCTGCGAGCTCACCCACGGCAACTTCGTGGAACTCTCGGACAACGCACTGGCCATCATCGGCGACATTGTCCACGAGGACGCGAAGACCATCATGTTCCTGCCGCTGGCCCACGTCTTCGCCCGCTTCATCTCGGTGCTGGCCATGGCCGCCGGCACCACCGTGGCGCACACACCGGACATCAAGAACCTCCTGGCTGACCTGCAAAGCTACGAGCCGACGTTCATCCTTGCGGTGCCCAGGGTCTTCGAAAAGGTCTACAACTCTGCGTTGACCAAGGCCGAGGACGGCGGCAAGGGCGCCATCTTCCACCGCGCTGCCGAAACTGCCATCGCATTTTCCAAGGCCCGCCAAAACGGACGCGTGGGCCTGGGCCTGAAGCTGCGGCACGCGTTGTTCGACAAGCTGGTTTACGGCAAGTTGCGTGCAGCCATGGGCGGACACGTCGCCCATGCCGTGTCCGGCGGCGGGCCCTTGGGCGAGCGGTTGGGGCACTTCTTCCAAGGCATCGGGCTGCAGGTATTGGAGGGGTACGGCCTCACCGAAACCACGGCCCCTATCACGGTGAACACCCCGTCCCGGATCAAGATCGGCTCGGTGGGCAAGCCCCTGCCGGGGAACGCCGTGAAGATTGCCGACGACGGCGAGATCCTCGCGAAGGGGGTCTGCGTCATGCGGGGCTACTTCAGCCGGGACGACCTCACGGCGGAAGCGTTCACGGACGGCTGGTTCCACACCGGTGACATCGGCCGGCTGGACGACGAAGGCTTCGTCTGGATCACCGGCCGCAAGAAGGAGATCATCGTCACCGCCGGCGGGAAGAACGTCATTCCCGCGTTGCTCGAAGACCAGATCCGTGCCGACGCCCTGGTGTCGCAGGTGCTGGTGGTAGGCGACAACAGGCCCTTCATCGGGGCCCTGGTGACCCTCGACCAGGAAGCGCTGCCGGGCTGGCTGCAGCGCCACGGGCTCCCAGCGGACACCACCCTGGAGGCCGCCGCCGCGAACCCCGTCGTCAAGGCAGCCGTCCAGGACCTGATCACAGCCGCCAACACATCGGTCTCCCAGGCCGAGGCCATCAAGTCCTTCCGCATCGTCCCGGCAGACTTCACCGAAGCCTCCGGCCACCTCACCCCGTCCATGAAGGTCAAGCGGGCACAGGTGATGAAGGACTTCGAAACCGTCATCGAAGAGATGTACTCCGCCCCGCGCTCCTGACACCCCCAACAACGAAAGGGTCCTTCACAACGTGAAGGACCCTTTCGTTGTTGTGCAGGCTGCTACTGGTCGATGACCAGCAGGAGGTCTCCACCCTGGACCTGTTCCACGGCGGAGATGGCGAGCCGGGCCACCTTGCCGGCTACCGGCGTCGTAATGGATGCCTCCATCTTCATGGCCTCAATGGTTGCCACGGTGTCTCCTGCCTTGACCGTGTCGCCGGGCTTGACCGTAACGGTGACGGCGCCCGCGAATGGTGCGGCCACCTGGCCGGGCTGGGCAGGATCGGCTTTCTCGGCGGCCTTGACGTTGCTGACCACCGAGCGGTCGCGCACCACGACGGGCCGGGACTGGCCGTTAAGGGTGCACATGACGGTGCGCATGCCTTTTTCGTCCGGTTCCGAGACAGCCTCGAGGGAGGCGATGAGGCGGACACCGCGCTCCAGCTGGATCTCGTGCTCGGTGCCGCGCTGCAGCCCGTAAAGGTAGTCGCGGGTATCCAGGACGGAAATGTTGCCGTACGTCTCCACGCTCTTCAGGTAGTCCTTGGTGGGCCCCTCGAAGAGCAGCCGGTTCAGCGTGTGCTGGCGGGTCTTGGAGTCCGACTTCAGCGCGGCGCTGTCCTCGGCGCTGAGGTCCACGTCGCGGACCTTCACGCTCCGGCCCTGAAGGGCCTTCGTGCGGAAGGGCTCGGGCCAGCCTCCCGGAGGATCGCCGAGCTCGCCGGAGAGGAAGCCGATCACGGAGTCCGGGATGTCGTAGTTCTGCGGGTTGGCCTCGAAGTCAGCAGGATCCGCATTGAGGCCCACCAGGTGCAGGGCGAGGTCGCCCACCACCTTGGAGGACGGCGTCACTTTCACCAGGTGGCCCAGGATGCGGTCCGCCGCGGTGTACATGTCCTCGATGGCTTCGAAGCGCTCCCCCAACCCCAGGGCCATGGCCTGCTGGCGCAGGTTGGACAGCTGGCCGCCGGGGATTTCGTGCTTGTAGACACGGCCGGTGGGGCCCGGCAGGCCGGACTCGAACGGTGCGTAGACGCGGCGGACCGCTTCCCAGTAGGGCTCGAGTGAGCTCACGGCGTCCAGGCTGAGGCCGGTGTCCCGTGGCGTGTGGGCCAGGGCCGCGACAAGGGCCGACGCCGAGGGCTGGCTGGTGGTACCGGCCAGCGACGCGGATGCGGCATCCACGGCGTCCACACCGGCGTCGACGGCCGCCAGCAGGGTGGCCAGCTGGCCACCCGCGGTGTCGTGGGTGTGCAGGTGGACCGGCAGGTCGAAGCGCTCCCGCAGCGCCGCCACCAGCTTGGCCGCGGCGGCCGGGCGCAGCAGTCCCGCCATGTCCTTGATGGCCAGGATGTGGGCTCCGGCGTCGACGATCTTCTGCGCCAGCCCCAGGTAGTAGTCCAGGGTATAGAGCTTCTCTTCCGGGTCCAGCATGTCCCCGGTGTAGCAGAGAGCCACTTCGGCGACGGCGGTGCCGGTGGCCCGGACGGCGCGGATTGCAGGTGCCATCTGGTTGACGTCGTTCAGGGCGTCGAAGATACGGAAGATATCGATGCCCGTGGCTGCGGCCTCGTTAACGAAGGCCTCGGTGACTTCCTCCGGGTAGGGCGTGTAGCCCACCGTGTTCCGGCCGCGCAGCAGCATCTGGATGCAGACATTCGGCATGGCCTTGCGCAGGGCAGCGAGCCTGTCCCAGGGGTCTTCGCCCAGGAAGCGCAGCGCGACGTCATAGGTGGCTCCACCCCACGCCTCAACGGACAGCAGCTGCGGAAGGAGTGCCGTGACGGCGGGGCCGGCGGCAACGAGGTCGCGGGTGCGGACACGGGTGGCCAGCAGGGACTGGTGGGCGTCGCGGAAAGTGGTGTCCGTGACGGCGACGGCGTTCTGCTCACGCAGTGCCTGGGCGAATCCTTCCGGACCCAGCTCAAGGAGTTTCTGGCGGGAACCCGGCGCTGCCTGCGTGCCTTTGACGTCGGGGAGCTTATGGGCGGGGTCGGAGTGGACCGTCCGTTCGCCGTTGGGCTTGTTGACGGTGACGTCGGCCAGCCAGGTGAGGAGCTTGGTGCCGCGGTCGGCCGAGACGCGGGCCTTGAGCAGCTCCGGGCGCTGGTCGAT
>DATIMT010000132.1:0-16705 GCA_035475035.1 Arthrobacter sp. | reverse complement strand
AGCTGGCGCATGGTTACGACGGGCATTCCGGCGCTCCTTATTTTCCGGCAGGTCATTCATGAGAAAACCCGGAGGCTTCTTACCCTGCCAATAGTTGACGGTTGATCAGCGTGGCCCGGACGGGCCGTGCTCCTGGCATCCCCCGCCCTTCCCATCAGGACCAGGCCTGACCGCAGGAAGCGCGATCCTCCATGGCCGACGCCGGGGCGTTGCCTGCGGAGGGCTGGATGCGCGTAGTCAGCTGCCGCTCCCCCACACTCCTGAATGAGATGTGCCGACGCAATCCGGACAGGGCCATGCACCGCGGGGGTGAACCACTGGGACGGGAAGCGTTGAGGGCGCAGCAAACTGCTCCATCAAGTGTACTACAGGCGCCCCCGCACGGCGCACAGGCCGTACCTGCAGGAAGGACCTCCGAAAGCAGCACGGTTGTCCACATAGGTGGATCTGGCCCTGCCGGTACGGCCCGCAGCCGGGCAGGCTGGCGGCATGAAATCCTCAGTCCTCCTGGCCGCCCTCCTGCTGTTGCCGGCGTCCGTGGCCTCCCCCGGACAGGCACTCCCCCACAATGCTGCTTCCCACAGCAAGCCGGGCGTTCAACAGCAGGGACGGGCGACGGCGGCTGCCGCACCGGGTGCTGCGCCTTCCTGGCAGTGGCCGATGGCACCGCGGCCGCCGGTGGTGCGCGGTTTCGATCCCCCGCCAAAGCCCTGGCTGAGCGGCCACCGCGGCGTTGACCTGGCCTACGCCGCAGCCGGGGCCCAGGTCACGTCCCCGGCAGCTGGAACAGTGAGTTTCGTGGGCGTGGTGGTGGACCGGCCCGTCATCACCATCGATCATGGCGGCGGGCTGCGGAGCAGCTTTGAACCGGTGGAAAGCACATTGGCGGTGGGCGCACGCGTGGCGGCGGGTGAGGTAATCGGTACGGTGCTGCCGGGGCACTGCCCCGCAGCACAGTGCCTGCACTGGGGCGTCCGGGAAGGAGAGGAGTACGTCAATCCCCTGCAGTTCGTGCTGGACCTTCGCCCGTCCATCCTGCTTCCGCTGCCCGGTCCGCCGTAACCCGATGCGCTGGCCAACTGGCGTACTGGCGACCCGGCGGGCGGCGGTGGTGGCTACACGATGGTGGTTACGGGGTGGCGGCTACACGATGGCCGAGATGCCGGTGATGGCCCGGCCCGTTACCAGGGTGTTGATTTCGGCGGTGCCCTCGTAGGAGTAGATGGCCTCGGCGTCGGCGAAGATCTTGGCCATCTCAAAGTCGGTCACGATTCCGTTGCCGCCAAGAATGCCACGGCCCAGCGCCACACTGTCCCGCATGCGCGCGGTGGCGAAAGCCTTGGCCAACGCGGATTGTTCATCCTTGGCCATGCCCGCGTCCTCAAGTTGGGAGAGGCGGACCATCATGCCCGTAGAGCTGACGGTGTTGCCCAGAATCCGGACCAGCTGGTCCTGGACGAGCTGGAAGGAGGCCAGGGGACGGCCGAACTGCTGCCGCTCCACGGCATAGCGGCGGGCAACGTCAAAGGCGGCCATCTGGAGTCCAACGGCCTGCCACGCCACGGCCAGGCGCGTGACCTTGAGTACTTTGTTGACGTCCCGGAAGCTGTTGGCGTTCGCCAGCTTGAAGTGTTCCGGGACAACAACGTCCGCCAGGACAATGTCGGCGTTCTGCACGGTACGCAGCGAGATCTTGTTCTCGATCTTTGTTGCAGTGAACCCGGGCAGCGTGGTGTCCACCATGAAGCCCTTGACCTGGTTGTCCGCCACGTCCCTGGCATACACCACCACCCAGTCCGAGAAAGTGGCGTTGCCGATCCACCGCTTGGCCCCGTTGAGGACCCAGTGATCGCCGTCCTTCCGCGCGGTGGTGCGCGTGCCGCCTGCGACGTCGCTGCCGCCGAGGGGCTCGGTCAGGCCAAATGCGCCGATCTTCTTCAGTGCATAGATATCCGGCAGCCACTCGTCCTGCTGCTCCCGGGACGCCAGCAACTCAATGGAACCGGTGAACAGGCCGTCGTGCACGCCCAGGAAGGTGGCGATGGAAGCGTCGGCACGGGTGAGCTCGGCGTGCAGCATCCCCGCGAAGAGGTTGGAGTACCCCTGCCGGCGGACCGGGCTGGCCAGGTCCAGGCCGGCGAGCTTGGGCACCAGATCCGAGGGGAACTCACCGCGGTTCCAGCAGTCCACGGCGATGGGCGTGACTTCGCGTGCCAGGAAATCGCGGACTTCCGCGAGCCGGTCCTGCTCCTTTCCGGAGAGAAGCTGCTCGAAGGCGAAGAAGTCGCCGTCGGCGTACGGGAGCTCGTGGGGATCGGCTGCGGAGGTGGCCATGGGTACCTTCTTTGATGCTCAGCGCTGACCATGCCGCGGGACGGAGCACGGTATGTTACTGGTCAGTAACATACCGCAGGGTGCGGCGTTAACCAAGAAAACCGCGGCCAACGAAGATCGTCGGCCGCGGTTGTCGGTAGGGCTACTCGGACTTGAACCGAGGACCTTAGGATTATGAGTCCCGCGCTCTAACCAGCTGAGCTATAGCCCCACATCCCGCCAGCGCACGTGTTCAAAGGCCACGCTCGGGCAGGGCAGAAACACTCTAGCAAACCCGGGAAAGGGTTCAGACCACTTTGTCTTCGTAGCCGGCACCGCGGTACAGGTCCTCGAAGGTCTGCAGCGTTCCCTGGAGGCTGTGGGGCTCCACCATTTGCCGGCTGGCCCTGCCCATGGCGCGCTGCTCTTCCTTGGGCAGCTCCAGGACCTGGGTGATCTTCTTGGCGAGGTCATCACTGTCGTTGGGCGTAAAGAGATAGCCGTTGGCGCCGTCACGGACCAGGTGCGGCAGCGCCATGGCGTTCGCAAGGACCACCGGCGTGGAGGCGGACATGGCTTCCAGGGTCACCAGCGACTGAAGTTCCGCCGTTCCGGGCATGCAGAACAGGTCCGCCCGGATGTAGGCCTTACGCAGTTCCCCATCGCTGGCAAGGCCTAGGAACTTCACCCGGCTTCCCAGCCCAAGCCGCCGCACCAGGTCCTCCAGGGCGGGACGGACTTCGCCGCCGCCCACGATCTCCAGGTGCACGTTCAGCTCCGGCGGCGTCTTGCCGATGGCCTCGATGAGCACGTCCACATGCTTTTCCTCTGCGAGGCGCCCGGCAAACAGCACGGTGGGGTGGGCATGCGGCTCAATGTGCTCGCCCGGCTGCAGCTCGTATGCCGCGGAGTCGATGCCGTTGGACAACGGGAGGACCTTGCGCAGGAAGGCGTGCTCGTGCATGGCCCGGGCTGCCAGCGGTGTGGGGGTGGTTACCACATCCGCCTGGCCCATGACCTTGCCCATGTCCTTCCAGGAAATCCGGCCCACGATGTCCTTGAACCACTGGGGGAACGGCAGGAAGGGGTTGAGGTTTTCGGGCATGAAGTGGTTGGTGGCGATTATCCGGATGCCGCGCTTCACGGCCTCATAGAGTACGTGCTCGCCGATCATGTAGTGGCTTTGGATGTGCACCACGTCGGGCTTCACCCGGTCGAACAGAAGGCTGATGTCCTTCTTGATTTCCCATGGGAAGCAGAGGCGGAAGGTCTCGTGGGTGAACGCCCTGTGCGAGCGGAGCCGGTGCACGGTTCCTTCCTCGCGGAACTCGGTGAAGCTCTTTCCCTTGCTGTCGCGGGACGCCAGGACATGGACGTTGTGTCCCCGGGCAGTCATTCCCTTCGCCAGCCGGTAGCCGAACTGGGCCGCACCGTTGACGTCCGGCGGATAGGTGTCGGCGGCGATCAGGATTGTCAGGGGGCGCTGGTCGGCGGGCGTGGTCATGGGGAATGCTCCTGATGGTCACGGTGCGGACAGCGTGGAACTGACAGCACGGTTGGCCGCTGGCGCAGGGGCGCCGGGCTTCGTGGGTTGCTGGGCGTGTGCGGGAATGGGCTAGTGGGACGGCCTGCCGGCGGCCTTCCGCGCGTCCTTCTTGCGCTTGGTGACCTCCGGGTGGTGCCGGGAAAGGGCGATAACCCCAACGATAGCAAGGCAGGCAGCCGTTCCCATCGCAATGGCCATGACGGCATGGACATCGGGGCGCAGTTCGCCCAGGATGATGATGCCGATGGCAATGCCCACCATGGGGTCGACGACCGTGAGCCCGGCGATCACCAGGTCCGGCGGGCCGGTGGAGTAAGCGCTCTGCACAAACCAGGACCCCAGGCCACCGGCCGCGATGATGGCCACCACCGAGTACCACTGGACGTTCAGCAGGAAGAGGCCGTTGGGGTCCAGGAGGTGCTTGCCGATGATCCTGGTCAGGACGGCGACGAAGCCGAAGAGGATTCCGGCCCCGAGGATGTAGACAAACGCGTTCATCCGGTGCCTGAACATCACTGCCAGGGTGCCGAACAGGCCCACCGCCAGGGCGAGCAGCAAAACGATGGTCAGCTCGTCCTCAAGGCTGACGTGATGGCTTTCCTGGGTGACGTTGACCGCCAGGAGGACAAAGAGTGCCGAGCCGGTTACGCACGCGCCGATGGACACGGCCGTGGCACGGTTGATGGTCAGGTCCTGGTCCCGGGCGTTGACCACCGTGGTGATCACCAGGGCGATGGCGCCGATGGGCTGGACCACCGTGAGCGGGGCGGAGACCAGGGCCACCGCGTTCATGGCCATTCCGGTGCATAGCAGCAGGAGCCCGAACATCCACCGCGGGTTGCGGAGGAGGCGCAGGAAACCGTTGGAGCTCAGGGCAAGGCCGCCGGTATCGGCTTTGACGGCGCTGCCTTGGCGTTGGGCGCCCAGCGCCAGGCAGAAGGCGCCAAGGACCGCCAGCCCGACGGCAAGCCACACCATCAGCCGTTCCCGCCGTCGTGCTGTAGTTGTTCCCGGCCCTTGCGCAGGATGGCCCAGAAGTAGTTGTACGCGGCGATCCAATGACCAACCAGGCCCAGGCCCAGCACTACCCAGGCGGCGGTGAAGAGTTGCTCCGAGAGTCCGGTGTCCAGGCGTGAAAGGACCAGCAGCGGCGTGCCCAGGAGCAACAGCCCGGTCCTGACCTTGCCCACCACACTCACGGGAAGGTCCGGGTGCCCGCGGAAGAATGACAGCGACAGGACCAGCAGGACGGCGTCGGGGACTACCAGCGCGGCCAGGTAAAGCCAATGGACGACGCCGGCAATCACCAGGGTGAAAGCTACGGCGAGCAGGGCCAACCGGTCGGCGATGGGGTCAAGGACCCGGCCCAGCTTGGAGGCTTGGTCGTACCGGCGTGCGATGTAGCCGTCAATCCAGTCCGTTCCCGCCATGACCGCCAGCACGATCACCCCGGCCCCGTATTCCTTTTGGGCCAATACAAGCCAGATGAAGAGCGGAACACCCATGAACCGCACCACGGTGAGCAGGTTGGGGATGGTGAACACGCGGTCGTGGTCCACCTGGGGACGGCCGGGACGGGCGCCTGCACCAATAAACTTCACCCGTCCCCTCCTCCTTCCTGCCACGCTGCTAAGCGCTCTTTCGGTTATGCGGTATCCGCCGGAACATTGTTCGCCGGCACAGCACCTAGTAGCTGGAGCGGAACAGCTTCCGGAGAAGGACCACCAGGACAGTCCCGGCCGCCACGAAGGCTGCCAGTGGCTTCCAGCGCCTGGACAGGTCCGTGGATCCGGACAATGCTGCAAGCCTCTGCCCCGCCGCATCCACACCGCGCTGCGCCAGTACCTGGCCCTCGCGGGCCCTGACCTGGGCGGCCGCCAGCAGGTAGCGGGCCTGGGTCTTGACATCCAGCTCCGTGCCGAGTTCGTCGCGGACCTCGGTGAGGTGATGGCGCCGCTGGCTCAGGCGGCGCACAAGCTCGGGTTCGGAGGCGTGCGGGATCTCCTGGTCGTGTTCGGACGCCTTTGCCGCCTTTTCGGCTTTTGCCTTGGCAGCTGCTTCGGCCTTCGCAGCCTTCGCCGCCTTGGCCTCCGGGCTGTCCGGATCCAGGACAGCCGGGTTGAAGGCGGAGCCCTCCCGGGCAACGCCGAGATCATGCCGGATGCCCCGGATGGTTTCCTCGGGCATCAGCGGCATGGCTTTCTTGAACCTGGCCAGGCCAACAAGTCCCCCGACGAGGGCTATCAGCAGGAAGGCTGCGGAGACCAGCAGGGCTGCCAGCCAGGCGGGCATGATGGTAGCCAGTCCCATGATGGCTGCGACGATCAGGCCGACCACCAGGAACGCCAGGAAGAGCAGTGCCACGGCGAAGAAGGCCGCGGCCACCCCCACTTGGATTCCCTTGCGCTTGAGTTCGATCTTGGCGAAGGCGATCTCGTCGTTGAGCTGGCGGGGGGCCAACCGGAAAAGGAGTCTTGCCGTCCCGGGCAGCGCGGTGATGCGCAATCCCGGGCTGGTGCGCCCGCTGTGACGTCCGCTCATCGGTTCCGCCTTACTGGTTTTATGGGTCGATACTGCTTCCGTTTGCCGCGGAAATGTGCAGCCGCACAGTCCACGCCACCAAAACTACCATTCAGGTTCAGGGCGGACCCGGGGGCTTGCCGGACGGCGCGGCCTACAACGCTGCAAAAAGCACCCCTGCCGGGCCTAGGATTGTTCTCCGTGACCAATCCCCCCAATCCGGGCGACCTGCTGAGCCGCCGCCGGAAGCTTCTGTACATCCTCCTCCTGGGCGCCCTGACGGCCCTGGGTCCGTTCACCATCGACCTGTACCTGCCTGCCTTTCCCGCCCTGGAGGCGAGCCTGGGGGTGACCGAAGCCCAGGTCCAGCTCACCCTGGCAGGCACCACCGTCGGTTTTGCCTTCGGGCAGCTGGTAGTAGGTCCCTTCAGCGACAAGTTCGGCCGCCGGACCCCGCTGATCCTGGCCACGGCACTGCACATCGCCGCATCCCTGGGCGCCGCATTGTCCACGGACATCAGCACCTTGGGCCTCTTCCGCGTACTGATGGGCGTCGGTGCGGCCGGCGGCGGCGTAGTGGCCATGGCCATGGTGCGTGACCTGTTCTCCGGGTATGCCATGGTGCGGATGTTCTCCCGGATGTCCCTGGTCAACGGCCTGGCGCCCATCCTTGCCCCCGTCATCGGGTCACAGCTGCTCCTGGTGATGGCGTGGCCAGGCATCTTCGTGTTCCTGGCCGCCTACGGGACATTGGTGATCGTTGCGGCCCTGCTCCTGGTCCGCGAGACCCTGCCCCCGGAGAAACGGGGCAAGAGCGGCATGACGGCCGGGCAGCGCTACAAAGTCCTCTTCAGCGACCGGATCTTCGTGGGGCTGCTGATGGTGGCCGGCTTCAATTTCGGTGGCCTCTTCACCTACCTCTCCGCCTCGCCCTTCCTCTTCCAGGATGTGTTCGGGTTCTCCGCCCAGCAGTACGGGCTGCTGTTCGGCATCAATTCCCTGGGTATCGTGGCCGGCGTGCAGACCAGCGCGCGGCTGATCAGGATCGTCCCGCCGCAATGGATCCTGGCCGGCGCCACGGCCTGGATGTTCCTGATGGCCCTGCTGATCGTGGTGTTCGACCGGGTGGGCCTGGGACTGTGGGGCGTCATGGTCCCGCTCTGGTTCTACATCATGGGCACCGGCTTCATGTTTCCCTGCGTTCAGGTCCTGGCGCTGGCCGGCCATGCAGGGCAGGCAGGAACGGCAGCCTCGCTGCTGGGTGCGGCTACGTTCCTCACAGCCGGGCTGATTTCACCGGTAGTGGGCTGGCTCGGCATCACCAGCGCCGCGCCAATGGGTGCGGTGCAGGCGGCATGCATCCTGGTGGCCATTGCCGCACTGTGGCTGGTGGTCCGGCCGCGTACAGTCCCGTCCATTCACTAGGCACCAGCTTCATTGAAAGGCAACCCATGAGCCGTAAACCGCACCGCAACGGAAGGGGACTTTTCCTTGGAGCGGTGCTGGGCGCCGTCGTCGGCTATTTTGCCGGCCGGGCCCTGGGCAATCCCGCCATGGGGATCGTGCTGGGGTTGCTGGTGGGCGCCGCACTCCTGTACCGCGTGAATCCGGGATCACGGAAACGGCGCTGAACATTGTGCGCCGGAATTGTGCGCTTCCTGATTGCCAGGCACATGCTGCTGTCCCTGCCCTCGCGGCCCCTGCCGCAGTAAAATGATGCCGTGCCCAACTGGCAGAACCACCCGCCACTTCCGGCCACATGGCAACGGTGCGACGCCGGGATCCTGCCACTGTGGTGGGAGCGGCTGTGTGCACAGGCCGGACAGCAGTCGGCGGCGCTGTACGCCGCAGGCCTGTTCACTGAAGACCGGCGCCGGCCCATCGCCCAATGGTTCAACCCCGCCTTCAATGCGGCCCTGCTGGTGGCGCCGGAGACCTCCCCGGAATGGCCGGTGCAGCGCTTCGGAATTTTCTACGCGCCGCCGGATGCCGGTTTTGTCAGGATCCACTCCGCACCGCACGAATGGAACCCCCGGGAACCCCGGAGGTCGCCTACCGAGAAGGAGGCCTTCCAGGCAGCCATTGCCGAAGCCGAAAGGTTCCTGCAGGTGGAAATGGACTTCGTCTAGCCCCGCCTTTCGACGCCCGCGGAAAGCAAAAATCCCCGTTCCTCCAAGTGGAGGAACGGGGATTTTTCTTAGGGCTCCTCCTGCTGGACTTGAACCAGCAACCCTTCGATTAACAGTCGAATGCTCTGCCAATTGAGCTAAGGAGGAATGAAGCAGGTATGACATTAGCAAAGGATTCCGGCCCAAGGGAAATCGGCGGTATTTCGGGCCCAAACGGTCTTGCCGGGAAACAAAAATCCCCGTTCCGGGGGGCCGGAACGGGGATTGGAAGCTCCTCCTGCTGGACTTGAACCAGCAACCCTTCGATTAACAGTCGAATGCTCTGCCAATTGAGCTAAGGAGGAATGAAGCGGGTATTAGCCTAGCAAACACCTGCGGCGGAAACGAAATCGGGTGGCCGGTGACTTCCGCCACCCGCTGGTCCCCCGGGGGACCGCCTATGACTCGGCCCGCAGTGCCCGGCGTTCCATTTCCAGCATCATCAGTTCACGGTTAAGCCGCTGGTAGGTTTCCGGGTCAGCTGCGGCGTCGAGGCGCTGCAGCTGGCCCATCTTGTCCGCTTTCACGCGGGTGATCTGGAGCTCGAAAAGCCTGGCAAGGATGTCGCGAGCGTATTTCAGCACCGCCTCTTCCGTATGGGCCGGCAGCGGCACCACGGCAAGCTCCGAGACCAGGGGCCGGAGGGGCTCCGGGACCTCGTGCATCACATGCTCCACCCAGCGCACCGGGTCACCCACCAGTCCGGGGCCGGTGGCCCGCATGGCGTCATGGACTGCCTGGAAGGCCGGGGTGGCAAAGCCGGCGGCGGCGAACCGGTCCCAGACCGTGCCGGCCAGCAGGGAAGGCTGCTGGAGGGCCACTTCCAGCGCCTGCCGTTCCATGGAGGCCACAGGGTCCCTCGGGTCGGGCCGGTGGAAGGAGGGGACAGCGCCCGACGCCGGCCCTGCAGCTACGCCGGGTCCGCCGGGCTGGGCGGGACCGGACAGGGCGGGACTAGACAGGGCGGGGCTTCCGGGCTGCGGCTGCCCAGGTGCGGGCGGACGTCCGGTGTCGCCGCGCTTGACGGCCGCGTTGACCAGGCGCAGGACCTCGTTGGGATCCGGCATGCCCAGCCAGCCGGTCAACGCCTGGCAGTAGCCGGTCCGGGTGGAGGCGTCCCGGATGGCAGCCACCACCGGCACCGACGCCTTCAGGCCCTGGACACGGCCTTCGACGGTGTCCAGGTTGAACTGCTTCAGCGTGGAGCGGATGGCGAACTCGAACAGCGGCCGCCGGGACTGGATCAGGGCATGAACTGCTTCATCCCCGCGGCTGAGGCGGAGGTCGCAGGGGTCGGCGCCCGTCGGTTCCACGGCCACATACGTCTGGGCAGTGAAGCGCTGGTCCTCCTCGAAGGCCCGGAGGGCGGCCTTCTGGCCGGCGGCGTCGCCGTCGAAGGTGAACACCACCTCTCCCCCGGTGCCGTCGTCGGACAAAAGCCGCCGGGCGATCTTGATGTGCTCGGTGCCGAACGCCGTGCCGCAGGTGGCGACCGCCGTCGTAATTCCGGCAAGGTGGCAGGCCATCACGTCGGTGTAGCCCTCCACCACTACCAGCTGGCGGTCCTTGGCGATGCTGCGCTTGGCGAGGTCGATGCCGTAAAGGACCTGGGACTTCTTGTAGAGGGTGGTTTCCGGGGTGTTGAGGTACTTGGGGCCCTGGTCGTCCTCGTAGAGCTTGCGTGCGCCGAAGCCGATAGTGTCGCCGGCCATGTCCTTGATGGGCCAGATCAGGCGGCCCCGGAAGCGGTCGTAGATCCCCCGGTTGCCTTCACTGAACATGCCCGTGAGCTTGAGTTCGGCGTCGGTAAAGCCGCGGCCGCGAAGATGCTTCAGGAGGGCGTCCCACCCTTGCGGAGCGTAACCGCAGCCAAAGTGCTCAGCGGCTGCCCTGTCGAAGCCCCGGCCGAACAGGAAGTTCCGGGCCTCGGCGGCGCCGGGGGTGAGCAGCTGGGCGCGGAAGAACTCGTCGGCGATCTTGTGCGCGTCCAGGAGCCGCTGGCGGCGGCCCACTTCCTCACGGTTGGGCCCGGTCCCGCCGTCTTCGTAGCGGAGCTCGTAGCCGATCCTCGCAGCGAGCTTTTCCACCGCTTCGTGGAAGGAGCTGTGGTCCTGTTTCTGGACGAAGGCGATGACGTCCCCGTCCTCGCCACAGCCGAAGCAATGGTAGCGGCCTACCTGGGGACGGACGGTGAAGGACGGCGAGCGCTCGTCGTGGAAGGGGCACAGGCCCTTGAAGGTTCCCAACCCGGCACCCTTGAGCGTGACGTAGCCGTCCACCACTTCCTTGATGTCCGTGCGCTGGCGTACTTCGTCGATATCTTCACGTTTAATCAGCCCAGCCACACAGCAATCTTAGTGTCAGTGCCCGGGCTTCACCGCCCAGCCATCCGCTGTTCCGGTTCCGGCGGTGTCCGCTGGAGCAGGCTCAGCGCCAGCTTGGGGCAGAGGAAGACGGCCTCCTGGGCGGCTTCCCTGTCCGCGTCGCGCAGGGGCACGTCGGTACGTTCGCGGCCCACCTTGCCGCGCGCCACAGGATACCCCCAGTCGTCCCGGTCCAGCACCCCGGGAAGCAGTTCGGTGCACAGGCCCCGGCCGTCGCAGCTGGTCCAGTCGATGTGCAGGTATGTCGTCATGCCGCAGCGCCTCCCGGGCCCGTGCAATATCCGGAAAGGTGGGCGCGGAAGTCCGCGGCGAAAACCTCAAGGGCGCTGCTGACCAGTCCAGTGGTTCCTTCCGGATGCCGGCACGCGCCGCGGCCCGAAACCAGCCGTCCCAGGCGGTCCAGCTCGGACGTGAGGCGGGGATTCGTTTCGCCACCGGCGATCCGGCTGAGGACGGACGCCATGGCCGGAAGGCCGAACATGCAGGGCCCGCACTGGCGGGCAGACTCGCCGGCCAGGTAGCTGACAATCCGTGCCGTCGCCTGGATGCCGCAGGTCTGAAGATCCAGGGCGTGGATCACTCCTGCGCCCGGACGGGCTGTCCGGTCCGGCAGCCCCACGGGCGAGAGGGCGTGGGCGGCGGGCCGCACCCAGCGGCCGTGGTAACCACCCACCAGGACGGCGGAGAGGGACGCAGGATCCATTCCCGCCTGCTGCAGGACCGCGGAAAGTTGCACGCCGCCGGGCACCTCCAGCACCACATCCCGTGCCGGGGCAGGGCCCGAAACGGAGACCAGCCGGGTACCGGGGTCCGCCGCGGTGCCGGCCTGGCGGAACCATGGCGCACCATAGCGGGCGATCAGGGCCACTTGGGCGAGGGTTTCGACATTGACCACCAGTGTGGGACGGCCGTTGAGTCCCGACTCGCTGAGGCGCCGGCGCTGGTCCGTGGGGACGGCGGTGCCGTTGGCAATCATGTTGACGACGGCGCTCGACTCCCCGGAGATGAACGTCTCCGGAGCCTCCACGACCCGGATCTTCCTGGCATCGGAACGCTGGGCAAGGGCCTGCTGCAGGCGCTGAAGGCCGACAGCCGGTGCGTAGGCGTACATGCTTGCCCCGCCCAGGGCAGCGGCCATGGCGAGCAGTCCGTCGATGACCAGGTGGGGCGCATGGGCCAGGAGGGTCCGGTCCTTGAAACTGAGCGGCTCGCCCTCGGCACCGTTGGCGATCACCACCGGCCGGGCCGGAAACAAACCCTTTCGGCCCGGCCCGGCAGCGGCAGCGGCCTTGCGCCAGGTTTCGAACGCGGCTCCGCCCCGGCCGGTGAGTCCGGCTGCCGCCAGCTCCGCCATCAGCCCGGTTGCGGCAGCCTGCGGCTCCCAGTGGCCGAAGGTGCCAAAATGCTGTGCCCAGTCCGCGTCGGGGCCAGCCGCGAGGAGGCGGGGTTCCTGGGGGATGCTGTCCTGGCCGATGCTGTCCTGGCTGATGCTGTCCGGCTGGGGCCTCTGGTGGCTGGATTGCGGCCCATCCCCGTGCAGGGTTCCGGCGGCTGTCGGGTTGATGTATCCGGCAGCCTGCGGATGGATGTCAGGGCTCATGGGAGGTTTCCTTGCCGGGCCTGTGAGGTTTCGAGGAAGGACGGGCTCAGGCGCCACAGCAGGGCCGCGGCGACAGCCACCGCGGAGGCCACGGCCAGCAGCAGGAACCACCCGCTCGAGACGTCGGTACCGTTTCCAAGGGCATGCCCCATGGCGATGGGCCAGATCCCGTAGCCGAGCCAGTGCACGGCCTTGAAGCTGCGCTGTCCGATCCGGTGCCGCAGCAGCCCCGTCACCACCACGGCCAGGACCAGGTCCAGGGCAACCGTCCCCAACCCCTGCCAGAACGGCTGGTATGAACCCAGGAACGGCACTACGACGTCAACCGGGTTCAGCTTGGCAAAAGAGTCCAGGAGCAGGGACCCCACGTGCAGCCCCAGGAAAACCGTGGCGAGCAGGGCGATGTTCCGGTGCAGGAGGCTGATGGAGAACCGCGGCAACACCAGTAACGGCCGGCCGGATCTGTTCAGGATCCCCAGCAGCACGGAGGCTGTGAACAGAGCCAGGGACACAAAGCCACTGACCCGGCCGAAAGCCCACATTGCCTCATCCATGACCGCTGCCGCCCCCGGCTTTGATGCTTTTAGCGCTGACGCTTTCGGCAGGGTCCGAGCCTTCCCCAGGGCTGTTGAATTGCGGCAGGACACTCCCGGCGGGCCAGGCGCCGGTGGTGGTGACCCTGCCCCTGCTGTCCACGAGCCGGGCCGGAATTCCTTCGGCCCGGAACCATTCCACGGCCGCGAAGCCCCGGACGATGGCCGCGGTGCTGAACGCGTTCGCTTCCAGGCAGGTGGGTGCCGCCACCGTTGCCGAGCGCCAGGCAGCGTCGGCGGGAAGGCCAAAGCGGGGGTCAAGGATGTGGTGGACCTGGCTTCCCTGGTGCGTCCAGCGGCGCTTTTGCGTACTGGAGGTCGCCAGGGCAAACCCGGGCGCCAGGGAGATGTGCTGGGCGGGGTCGGCAGGGAGGTCCTGCACCAGGATCTGCCAGTGGCCGCACTGTCCTTCAATTCGGTCTTCCACGAGCGGGCCAGGTCCTGCGCTTGCCAGGTCTCCGCCCAGGCCCACGAGCACCCCGCAGCCCAGCTCCCGGTGCACCGCGGCGGCCGCGAGGTCTGCCGCGACAGCCTTGGCCGATGCACCCAGGTCCAGGCGGAGGTCGGCCGGCACGGTCAGCAGCCCGGAATCGAGGCCTTGGGTCTCCAGGCGCAGGCGGCTCCAGCCGGGCACCCTGGGGGTAGGTGTTTCCGGCGGCGCCGGCAGCGGCAATACCGGCATGCTCCGAATGCCCCGGTATTCCTGTAGCGCCGGATCTCCGGGCGCTCCCGGACCTCCCACCATCCCCGGGCCGTGGCCCAGGGCGGCCAGGTCTGCTCCGAGGGTGGGGTCGACGTCGCCGTTGGTCATTTCAGCGGCATCCAGGGCGCGGTTCAGCAGCAGCCGGAACATGGGGCTCACAGTGACGCCCCGGGCCATCCGGGGCTGGAGCCTCATCAGTTCGGAATCATTGCGGAAACGGCTGCACGCAAGGTCTACGGCGGCCACCACGCCGCGGACAATGCCTTCCGCTGCGGCAAGCATGCCCGGATCCGTGACCGTGACGGTTGCCTCAAGCTGCCAGACGGTCCAGCTGGTGTGGGCTGTGCTTTCGGTGGGCCCGGGAACAATGCCCTGGAAAGCTGCGCTATCGGAGCCTGCCACGTCAGGACCCCGAGGACCTGCCGTGGATGGTGCCGCCGTTTCCGGGTTGGACCGGGCTGGTGCTGCCGCTGTTGCCGTAGCTCTTCGAACGGCGTGGGCTCTTGTCCTGGGTGGTGCCGTAGCCGTTGTCGTCAGAGCGGGGAGAACCGGAGTTGGGCGTGCTGTTGTCCCGTGTGCTGCTGTCGGTGGCGGGAGTTGTCCTGGCGACCACGGAAGGCGTTGCCGCGTACACAGCGGCTGCGGCCACCCCGGCAGCGGCGAAGCTGCCGACGCCCACGGCGGCGGTGATCCCGGTGGCGAGGCGTTTGCCCCTGCTGCGAGTACTCATGACCTGCTCCTGTCCTGGGCCTGCCTTTCTCCCTATACTGCGCTTCCTTCCTGTGTAGATGCTTTAAGGAAGCTGTTGATCAGGGGGGATCTCCAAGGCGGACGTCCAGTCGGGAGTTCCAGGTGGTGGTTCACCAGAGCGAGGGCAGGCTCCCCACCAGGCGCTCGTACATGGCCAACGCGGAACCGTCGGTGAGTGACGCCACCTGGTCGATGACCACCCGGAGGCGCGCACCGTCGTCGTCCGCGTCCCGCCAGTCCGCCGCAAACATCGGCTCCAGGTGCCGGTCGCCGGTGGCGCTGAGGGCGGTCACCAGGGCGTGAAGCACTTCCCGCTGCCTCTCATAGATGGGCTGCCGGTGTTCGGTGGTCATCACGAAGGTGGTGGCCAGGCCCTTCATGACCGCGATTTCCATGACGGTTTCATCGGGAACCATAAGTTCTGCGTTGTAGCGGGTGAGGTTCTCAGGCCCGTAGACGGCGCGGGTGGTTTCCAGGGCGCTCTGGCAGAACCTGCCGATCAACTGGCTGGTCATGTTCTTCAGGGCCGCCATTGATTTACGGCTGCCATCCGCCTCGCGCACCCATACGTCCGTGGCCTCGAGCCGGGCCAGGGCGGCGTCGATGGCGGCGGGATCGTTGTGGGGCAGGTACCACTGCTTGGCGTAACCCACCACGCGGGCGCGGTGGTCGGGGTTATCCATCCAACGCAGCTGGAAGTGGCCGGCAACGATTGCGTCCTCCACGTCGTGCACGGAGTAGGAGATGTCGTCCGCCAGGTCCATCACCTGGGCTTCCAGGCAGGTCCGGCGTTCCGGGGCGCCCTCGCGGATCCAGTTGAAGATGGGCAGATCGTCCTCGTACGCGCCGAACTTGCTGGTCCGCTGGCCATGGATCACCGGAGCTTCCAGGGCGGACCACGGGTATTTCGACGCCGCGTCAAGGCTTGCGCGGGTGAGGTTCAGTCCGGCGGGGTGGCCGTCAGCCGTCAGCACCTTGGGTTCGAGCCGGCTGAGCAGGCGGAGGGTTTGTGCATTGCCTTCGAAACCGCCGATGGCATGCGCCACCTCGTTCAGCGCGGATTCGCCGTTGTGGCCGAAGGGCGGGTGGCCCAGGTCATGGCTGAGGCACGCCGTGTCCACTACGTCCGGATCACAGCCCAGGGCCCGGCCAAGTTCACGGCCCACCTGCGCCACTTCCAGGCTGTGCGTGAGGCGGGTGCGGACAAAGTCGTCCGTGTCCGGCGCCACCACCTGGGTCTTGGCGCCCAGCCGGCGCAGGGCCGAGGAGTGCAGCACCCGGGCCCGGTCCCGCTCGAAATCCGAACGGTAGGTGCTCTTGGGCGGTTCCTCCACCCAGCGGGCGGAATCGTGGGTGTCGTAGCCGGGCAGCACCAGGCCCGCGGTGGGGGTCCCTGCCAACGGAGTCTTAGCCACCGGAGACGTCCAGTTCTGCGGCCGCGATGTCCCGGGACTGGTCATCGTTCAAGGCGCGGGAGTCGAGCCAGTCCTTGGGCAGGGCAGGCTTTTTCGGCGATCCCGCGCGGCCGCGCGGGCCCTCGGCGTCCACACCCGGATACGGCGAATCCAGGTCCAACTCGGCCAGGGTGTCGCGGAGCACCTCCAGGCTGGTAACGAGCGCCAGCCGTGTGCGCAGTTCCCCGCCCACCACGTAGCCCTTGAAGTACCAGGCGATATGCTTGCGGATTTCGCGGAGCGCCTTGCCCTCGTCGCCGAAGGTCTCCACCATCAGTTCGGCGTGGCGGTAGACCCCCTCCGCCACCTGGCGCAGGTTGGGGCGATGGCGGACGTCGCTGCCTTCAAATGCGGCCTGCAGGTCGCCGAAGAGCCAGGGCCGTCCCTGGCAGCCGCGGCCCACCACCACGCCGTCCACGCCGGTTTCGCGGACCATTCGGACAGCATCCTCGGCGGACCAGATGTCGCCGTTGCCCAGCACCGGAATGTCCGGCAGGGCTTCGCGGAGGCGGGCGATGGCGGACCAGTCGGCCTGGCCTGAGTAGTACTGGGCGGCCGTGCGGCCGTGGAGCGCGACGGCGGCAACGCCGGAATCGCGGGCGATGCGGCCGGCGTCGAGGTACGTCAGGTGGTCCTCGTCAACGCCTTTGCGCATCTTGATGGTAAGCGGGATG
>DATIMT010000131.1:0-10590 GCA_035475035.1 Arthrobacter sp. | reverse complement strand
GCCCGCCGCCTTCAAGATCAGCAACTTCGGCGACGATCCCACCACCCTGGCCGTGGCACAGACCCTCCAGAAGCAGCTCCAGGCCGGCGGCATGGACGTTGGGATTGACCAGCGGGCCTCCGCTGACTTCGGCAAGGTTCTGGGCAGCCGCGAGTTCGATCTGAGCATCTCCGGCTACACCGTGGGCCCGGATGCCACCGATGCCGTGAAGCAGTACTACGAATCCAAGACCAACGAGAACAAGCTGGGCGACGCCGATCTGGACAAGAAGATCGCCGACCTCGCCTCCATCGAGGACAACGCAGCACGCAACAAGGCCGCCATGGACGTGGAGAAGGAGCACATGGCGAAGTACTTCTCCATGGGCGTGGTCTTCAACGGCCCGCAGATCTCCTTTGTCCGCACTGGCCTGGCCAACTACGGTCCGTCCCTCTTCCAGAGCCTCTCGCAGGTTCCGGACTGGACCACCATCGGCTGGGTAAAGAAGTAAGCACCCTCCCGCCGACGTAGCCGCACAGCAGAAGCCGGCATCCCTGGAAACCATGGGTGCCGGCTTCTGCCGTGCTGGGCTTGTCTATCGGCGCGACGCCCGGGGTAGCGTGGCTTCCATGACCGGAACTGAAGACGCCCCCCGCACCATCCGCACCGCCGTCGTCGGGTATGGGCTCGCCGGCAGTGTCTTCCATGGCCCGTTGCTGGCGGCCAACGGCAGCTACTCCCTTGAGGTCGTTGCAACGTCCGACGCCGGGCGGCAGGCGGCTGCCTCCTCCCGGCTTCCCGGGGTGGAAGTGGTGCATGACGGCGAGGCCGTCCTCGAGCGGTCAGCTGACCTGGACCTTGTGGTCCTGGCGACGCCGCCGGTCACGCACTACCCCTTGGCCAAAGCGGCGCTTGAGGCGGGGTTGGACGTGGTGGTGGACAAGCCGTTCGCGGTCACCAGCGAACAGGGGCGGGAGCTCATTGACAGGGCGCGGCAGCTGGGCCGGGTGTTGACGGTGTTCCACAACCGGAGATGGGACGGTGACTTCCTGACGCTGCGCAAGCTGCTGGCCGCCCAAGCGGTTGGTGAGGTGACGAGATTCGAATCGCGGTTTGAACGCTGGCAGCCGTCGATCGCCAAAGCGTGGAAGGCTCGGGCTACTGCAGCCGACGGGGGAGGTGCCCTGTTTGACCTCGGCAGCCACCTGGTCGACCAGGCGCTGCAGCTGTTTGGCCCGGCCGCTGTGCACCACGCCGAACTGAAAGCCCGGCGGTCCGACGAACGGGCCGATGACGACGTCTTCCTGGTTCTCCGGCACGATTCCGGTGTGCTGAGCCACCTGACCATGAACATGCTGTGCGCCCAGCAGGGGCCACGCTTCCGGGTGCTCGGCTCGGTCGGCGGTTTCACCAAGAACGGGGTGGACCCGCAGGAGCCCTATCTGGCGGCCGGCGGCAGCCCGCTGGACACTTCGTACGGCCAGGAAGCACCGGAATGGGCAGGGCTCCTGGGCCGCGACGGCCACCTGGAGGCCCTGCCCACAGAGCGCGGCGCATACCCCGAGTTCTACCGGATCCTGGCAGAAAAGATCCTCGACGGCGGAACAACGTCACCCCTGCCCCTCCCCGTGGACCCAGAAGACGCGGTCGAGGTCCTCAAAATCATCGAAGCCGCCCGGGCCTTGGGTTAAATGACTCATCGATTGCTCCGTAGATGTCGTTCTGAGGGTTCAAAACGACATCTACGGAGCAATCGATGGAGGTCCTTACGCGGAGACCAATTCGTGCCAGTCCTTGACGAGCGGCAGGTCGTGGGCTTCGGACACGGAGTGGTGTGCAACATGGCCGGCGGCGATGTTGAGTCCGGCGGCGAGGGCGGGGTCGCGGTCGAACGCGGCCTTGACACCCAGGTTGGCCAATGAGACGGCGTAGCGCAGGGTGACGTTGGTCAGTGCATACGTGGAGGTATTGGGCACGGCGCCGGGCATGTTGGCCACGCAGTAGAAGATGGTGTTGTGCACCTTGTACGTGGGTTCCTGGTGCGTGGTGGGGTGGGTGTCCTCGAAGCAGCCACCCTGGTCAACGGCGATGTCCACCAGGACCGAGCCGGGCTTCATCCGGGCCACAAGGTCATTGGTGACCAGCTTGGGGGCCTTGGCGCCGGGGATCAGGACGGACCCGATCACCAGGTCGGCATCCACCACTGATTTTTCGATCTCGTACTTGTTGGAGGCCACGGTCTTCAGCCGGCCCTGGTACTGGGCGTCCAGTTCGCGCAGGCGGTGGATGTTGATGTCGAGGATGGTCACGTCGGCACCCAGGCCCAGGGCCATGGCCGCGGCGTTGGTGCCGGCAACACCTGCACCCAGGACAACCACCTTGGCGGGGCGCACGCCGGGCACGCCGCCCAGCAGCACGCCCTTGCCGCCGGCCGGAGCCATCAGCGACGTGGCGCCCACCTGGACGGAGAGGCGGCCTGCAACTTCGGACATCGGGGCGAGCAGCGGCAGCGAACGGCCTTCCTGCACGGTTTCGTAGGCGATGGCGGTGACGCCCGAGTTGATGAGCTCCCTGGTCAGTTCCGGCTCGGCGGCCAGGTGCAGGTAGGTGAAGAGGATCAGGCCCTTGCGGAAGCGGTGGTACTCGGACTTGATGGGCTCCTTAACCTTCATCACCATGTCCGCGCGGGCCCAGACGTCATCAGCCTCGTTGACGATCTCGGCGCCGGCGATTGCATATTCCTCATCGGTGATGCCTGATCCCAGGCCGGCCCCGCGCTCCACCAGGACGGTGTGTCCGTGGGTGCGGAACTCGTGGACCCCGGCTGCTGTGATGGCTACGCGGAATTCGTTGTTCTTGATTTCTTTGGGGACGCCGATGATCATCGTCTGCTCCAGGGTGTGGGGCCGGCAGGCCGTAAAACGGAAGGGATTTCGTGTTTCAACGATAAATCCCGCTGTGAGCCAGGCGACAAAGATGCTGGCCGAAGTACGAATAAAAACCACGTCATTCCGGGCTTTTTGCCGCCTCACACTCGACAGTTGTCGACTCCTGAAGCGTCAGGTGTCGCCTCGTGTCCGTTACTCCGCCGCACTTCGCAGGCAGTAGTGTTGGCCCATGCAGCAGCAGGGTGTGGAACAGCTCGTCGAGCAGGTGGCGCAGAAGCTGGGACGTGGCCTGTCCCTTGAGGACCTGGACGGCCTGCTGCTCGCCTACAGCTCCAACCAGTCCCACGCCGACCGGGTGCGGGTGAACTTCCTGCTGAGCAAGAAGGTCCCGGCGGACGTGAGCGCGTGGCAGCTCTCCCACGGCATCGCCACCGCCGTGCGGCCCGTGGTGGTTCCGTCCAACCCGGACCTGGGCATGCTGGGCCGGGTCTGCGTCCCGCTCATGGTGCGGGGTTTCCGCGTGGGCTACCTCTGGGTACAGCAGGACTCCGCGGAGGAAAGCCCGACGGCGATCCTCACCCAGCTGCCGGGCGTCAACCATGAGCTTGAGCTGCTGTCCGGTCTCCTGCTTGACTCGAACACGGCGGAATCCGAATTCCGGCGGAGCCGGGAGCGCGAGTTCCTCGCCGCCTGCGCAGGAGAACCCAACGCCGTGGCCGCCGTCGCCGGCTGGAAGGAAGTGCAGGGCCGGGGTCCGTGGCAGATGGTTACCGTTCTCGACGCGGACGGCTGGGCCAGCGGCCCGGACCCGATTGCGTCGACGCTGATCCACCGCTCAACCGCTCTTCAGGCAACCGTGGGTGTGGACGCCGCCCTCTTTAGCGCCGGCACGGAAACCCACTCCGTGGTGCTGTTCCGCGAATCGACGGGCCGGGCCAACCACGCCCAGGTCCTGGTCCATTACCAGCTGGAACTTGCCAAGCGCTCCGGCCGGCCAGTCCACCGGATCATCCTGGGCATCAGCGATGGCTTCTCGAAGACCCGCCAGCTCTCCGAGGCATACCGGCAGTCACGGGTGGCAGCCCAGGCGGCAGCCGTGGACGCGCAGCTGGGCGAACTTGTGGACTGCCGCGCCACGGGCGTGTACCAGCTCCTCGCCTCCGCCGGGGGCGGGGTGGGGGCCTGGGCGGATTCAGGTTCGGTGTACTTCCGGATGCTTGAGGACCACGACCGGAACGGTGAGCTCATCCCTGTCCTGGAGTTGCTCTACGACAATGACGGATCAGTCCAGGACGTGGCCGGGAAGCTTCACCTGCACCGCAGCAGCATTTACAACAGGCTGGGCAGGATCCGGCAGCTGTTGGGCGTGGATCCGCTGAAGGGGATGCCCCGCCTGGAGTTGCACGCCGCCCTCAAAATGCGGCGGTGGGCGGCGAGGCCCAGGATCTAAAACGAGCGGCTATTCTGAGGCCGCAGTGAAAGACCTGATGGCGTCAGCAACCTGCCGCGGGCGCAGGTGCTGGGCAACGTGTCCGGCCCGCCCAATCTCAGCGAAGCTTCCCTGCGGCACAACCTGTGAGAGGCGGAGCGACCAATCGGCGCCGGCCACCTGGTCATGGTTGCCGCGCAGGACCAGCACGGGCACGTTGATCCCGGCCAGGCGGAGCTCCGTGGGGTAGGTCATCATCACGGGGAGCTCGGTGAAGTACCAGCGCGGACCGCAGCGGAAGTAGTCGGTGAAGACCAGCCAGTTGGAGGAGGCGCTTTCCCTCAGAAGCGAGTCCAGGAACAGGGCCAGGCCCTGCCGTCGGGCTGTCCTGTGCCGTGAATCCACCACGGGGCCCATCAGCACCAGGCGCCGTGCCTGTCCCGGGGCGTACAGTGCCGCTTCGATGGCGAACTGCACGCCCATCGAATGCCCCACCAGGACGTACGGGCCAATGCCGCTGGCCTTCAATGCCTGTGCGATGAAGGCGCCGTAGTCCTCCACGGATAACTGCCGCCCGGGCTTGGGCGTGCCTGCAAAGCCCGGCAGGTCCAGGGAATAGGTGGGGGCAGATGAGGCAAGTTCCCGGTGCAGGCGCTGAAGGTAGCGGTGGGAAACACCGATGCCGTGGATGAGGATGTATGCGGGCACCTCCGGACGGCCTGCGCTTTCCAGCCCGGGCGCAGGCGTTCCGTCAGCCCAGAGGATCCGCCCCTTGAGCCCGTGGGCTTCCACGTCGGCTGACCGGAGCCTGGGGAGTTTCGGGCCGCGCAGCCGGCGCGGGGAAAGCCGCACTATTCCCCGATGCCGGTGTCATCACCGGCATTTTTGTCATGCTGGCGCGTCTGCTCCGCAAGTTTCTGGGATTCGAGCCACGCCATGATGGCCGCCTGGCGGATGCGGCGGTGCGAGCCGCGGTACTCCACCGGGATCTCGCCGCGGTCCGTCATGTTCCGCAGGTAGGTGTGCGAAATCCCTGCCAGTTCAGCGGCCTGGGAGGTGGTCAGCATCTCCTCCATGCTGCTCACGGTCACCGTTTCGCCGCGTCCCAACCGGGCGAGGAGGTCCACGACGGCGTCCCTCGCCTGCCCGGGCAGGCGGTGGACCGTGCCGTCCACGAAGACGGTGATGTCATTGCTGTCCTCAAGGGCGCGCGCAAGGCTGCGGGCCTCACCGGCAGGAAGGCCGGGGGTGACGCGGGGGGCTATCAGTGCCATGGACGTAGCCTATCCCGGTACCGCCGGCGTGACCGCGGCGCGTTAGAGCCCCAGCTCCTCCAATACCGGCAGCTTCTCCCGGACCCAGGCCCGTGCCTCGGTGGCGCTCGGTGCGGACAGGGCCAGCTTGGCCAGCTCCTGGGCTTCGGAGAGGGTTACCGTTTTCAGGACAGCAGCCACGGCGGCGAGTGAGCGCGCGGTCATGGACAGGGTGGTGACGCCAAGGCCGGTGAGCACGACGGCGAGGGCGGGATCGGCGGCAGCCTCACCGCAGACGCCAACGGGCTTGTTGTGTCCCTCCGCCCTGGATCCTTCCACAGTAAGGCTCACCAGGCGCAGGACGGCAGGTTGCCACGGGGTGTTCAGGTTGGCCAGTGGGCCGAGCTGCCGGTCGGCGGCCATGGCGTACTGCGTCAGGTCATTGGTGCCCAGGCTGGCAAAGCCGACCTCGCGCAGGATGGCCTCGGCGGTGAGGGCGGCAGAGGGGACCTCAACCATCACGCCGGGGGTCTTGATGCCGGCGTCAGCGCACATGGAGGCGAACCGGGAGGCTTCTTCCGCGGTTGAAATCATCGGCGCCATGACCCAGACGTCGGCCTCGGACTGCTGCTGCGCCATGGCGATGGCTTCCAGCTGTCGGTCCAGGACGCCGGGTGTGGTGAAATCGGTGCGGTAGCCGCGGACACCCAGGGCCGGGTTGGGTTCCGTGGAGTCCGTCAGGAAGGGCAGCGGCTTGTCGGCGCCGGCGTCCAGCGTGCGAAGGACCACCTTCTTGCCAGGGAAGGCATCGAACACGCTCTTGTACGCTGCGGCCTGCTCCTCGACACTGGGTTCGGTGTCCCGCTCGAGGAAGCAGAACTCGGTGCGGAACAGGCCCACGCCCTGGGCGCCCAGCTTCGCAGCGGCTTCGGCGTCCTTGCCGCCGCCCACATTGGCGAGCAGCGGCACCTCGTGGCCGTCCGCCGTCGTGCCCGTGCCGGTGAATTCAGCCAGCAGTGATGCCGTGGCCGCCCATGCTTCCGCTGTTGCCCGGAGCGATTCATCGGGATCGGAGGTGATGAGGCCGCCCGCGCCGTCCACATACACTTCGGTGCCGTCCGGAAGCTCGTCCACGCCTACAGCGGCAACCACGGCGGGCAGGCCGAGGGAACGGGCGATGATGGCGGTGTGGGACTGGGGACCGCCGCCGGCCGTGACCAGCGCCAGGATCTTGTTCGGGTCAAGTGTTGCGGTGTCCGCGGGGGCCAGGTCCTCGGCCACCAGCACGAACGGGGTGCTGGAGGCGGGAATGCCAGGCGCGGGCACGCCCCGGAGTTCGGCCACGATCCGTGCGCGCACGTCCAGGACATCGGTGGCGCGTTCGGCCATGTAGCCGCCCAGGTTGTGGAGCATTTCAGAGACCGAGGAACCGGATTCCCAGATGGCGCGTTCGGCGGAGGAGCCCCGGGCAACCAGCTTCGCTGCCCCCTTGATCAGCATGGTGTCCTTGGCCATCAGTGCGGTGGCCTCCAGGACCGCTTTGCCGTCGCCGGTGGCGTGGGCGGCGCGGTCCTTCAGTTCGTCGTGCACGGCCTGCGCGGCTGCCTTCAGTGCTGCGGTGGCTTCCTCGGCAGTGGTGTCCGGGGCCAGCTGTTCACCGGCAGGAGGCTCACTGATCGGTTTGGGCATCTGGCGGATGGTGCCGATGACGCGGCCGGGGCTGACGCCTACTCCTGGGAAGTTCTGCACTGAAGGTCCTCATTCTCTGCCGTAGACAGGCCCGCCAAATTCTCCGGCGCCGTGCCGGGTCCGCCGGAGGACTGCTACGTCCAGGGGCAGGAAACGTGCCTGAAAAAATTGTATGTGATTCAGTTCATATAGCAACGCTATAGGTGCTAGGGTAGCGGTTATGAGTTTGGATGGCCAGCTTCCCCCCAAAATGCGACTGCTTCGTGCTGCCGCGGAACTGCTGGCCAATTCTGCGGGGGCTCCGGTCTCCACCCGCCAGATCACCCAGTTGGCGGCGGTTTCGGCTCCCACGCTGTACCACCACTTCGGTGACAAGGAAGGTCTGTTCGACGCCGTCGTCGCCGCAGGGTTTGAAGAATATGTCGCGGGCGAAAGGGATTTCGCCCCCTCCGGCCAGCCTCTTGAGGACATCCGGAGAATGTGGGACAACCACGTCCAGTTCGGACTGAACCAGCCTGAGCTGTACTTGGTGATGTTCGGCAACATCCGCCCGGAAAGCCGGCCGGCCATTGTGGCCGACGCCGAGGCATTGATGGAGGAAATGCTGAACAAGGCAGCGGCGGCGGGCCAGCTGAACGTCCAGCCCCGGGAAGCGGCCAGGTCCATCCTGGCGGCCAACGTGGGCGTGACGCTGATGCTGATTGCGGAGCCCGCCTCCGAACGGAACCTCGAACTGTCCACCATGACCCGGGACGCCATGATCTTCGCGGTGTCAGCCGAGCCCGCCAGCGGCCCGGCGCCGGGCGGCACCGGGAAGTCCTCGGTGGTGGTGGCAGCGATTGCCCTGAACGCCGCACTTCAGGCCTCGCATTCTGACCAGCTTTCCAGCTCGGAACTCAAGCTTTTCCTCGAATGGCTCCACCGGATCTCCACCAGCCCCGCCGGCTAAGCCAGCAACCCGCACCACCCAGCACTACGTCGTCGTAATCATCAAACCAATCCTGCGGAGCAGCAGGAATGACGGTTAGGAAATCACCATGGCAACAGAGACAGTTGCGAAACCCCGCACCAGCGCGCGCGTGCACGTCCAAAAGTTCGGGACATTCCTGTCCGGCATGATCATGCCCAACATCGGTGCGTTCATCGCCTGGGGCATCATCACCGCCCTCTTCATCGAGAAGGGCTGGCTGCCCGTTCCGCAGCTCGGTGGTTTCGGTGAGACTGGCGGGAAGCCCAACATCGGCCTGGTTGGTCCCATGATCACCTACCTCCTGCCGCTTTTGATCGGCTACACCGGCGGCAAGATGGTCTATGACGTCCGCGGCGGCGTGGTGGGGGCCATCGGCACCATGGGCGTGATCGTTGGTGCCGGCATCCCTATGTTCATCGGCGCGATGATCATGGGTCCGCTGGGCGGCTGGACCATGAAGAAGATCGACTCGATCTGGGACGGCAAGATCCGCCCCGGCTTCGAGATGCTGGTCAACAACTTCTCCGCCGGCATCTGGGGTGCGCTCCTGGCCCTGGTGGGCTTCTATGGCATATCCCCCCTGGTGACTGCCTTCAGCACGGCCGCCGGCAACTTCGTCCAGTTCCTGGTGCAGAACGGCCTCCTGCCGCTGACCAGCATCTTCATCGAACCCGCCAAAGTCCTCTTCCTGAACAACGCCATCAACCACGGCGTCCTCACCCCGCTGGGCGTGCAGCAGTCCCTGGAGCAGGGCAAGTCCATCCTGTTCCTGCTGGAAGCCAACCCCGGTCCCGGCCTGGGCCTCCTGCTTGCGTACACGTTCTTTGGCCGCGGCGCCGCCAAGGCATCGGCTCCCGGCGCAGCCCTCATCCAGTTCCTCGGCGGCATCCACGAGATCTACTTCCCGTACGTCCTGATGCGCCCGCTGCTGATCCTGGGTACGATCGCGGGCGGTATGACCGGCATCGCCACCCTGGCCATCACCAACTCCGGCCTTGTGGCACCGGCAGCGCCAGGTTCCATCTTCGCCGTGCTAGCCCAGACGTCCCGGGACAGCTACTTCGGCGTGATCCTCTCCGTGGTGCTCGCCGCGACGGTCTCCTTCCTGGTGTCCTCGGTCATCCTGCGCACCACCAAGCACAGCGATGAGGCGGACCTGGGCGACGCCACCGCCCGCATGGAGGCCATGAAGGGCAAGAAGAGCTCCGTCGCCTCCACCCTGACCGGTGCCGGGACTGCCGGTGCCGCTGCCGCGGGACGCGGCGGAGTGGGCGTGCTGGCCGGCCCGGTACGGAACATCGTGTTCGCGTGCGACGCCGGCATGGGCTCCAGCGCCATGGGCGCCTCGGTGCTGCGGAACAAGATCAAGGCTGCCGGCTTCCCGGAGGTCAAGGTCACCAATGCCTCCATCGCCAACCTCAGCGACTCCTACGACGTCGTGGTCACCCACCAGGACCTCACCGAGCGCGCCAAGCCGGCCACCTCCAGCGCGGTCCACTACTCCGTGGACAACTTCATGAACAGCCCGCGCTATGACGAGATCGTGGAACTGGTCCGGGAAAGCAACACCGAAGGTGGAACGTCCGACGCCGGCAGCACCCACGGTGCCCACGCCGCCGACGCCCCGGTGGATGCAACGCCCGCGGCCGCCGGCACCGGAACTTCCGAGATCCTGGCCCGCGAAAGCGTGGTCCTGACCGGTACCGCCACCACCCGTGACGCCGCCATCGACGAGGCCGGGCGGCTCCTGCTGGCCCGGGGCGCGGTGGACGAGGGCTATATCGCCGCCATGCACGAACGCGAGGAATCGGTGTCCACCTACATGGGCAGCTTCCTGGCCATCCCGCACGGCACCAACGCCGCCAAGGACCACATCCGCAAGTCGGCGGTTTCGGTCATCCGCTACCCGGAAGGCATCGACTGGAACGGCAAGCAGGTCAAGTTCGTGGTGGGCGTGGCAGGCATCAACAACGAACACCTGCACATCCTGTCCTCCATCGCCAAGGTGTTCACCAACAAGGAGCAGGTGGCCCGGCTCGAGGCTGCCACCTCAGAGGATGAGGTCCTGGATCTCTTCGGAAAGGTCAACGCATAGTGAAGGCAGTACATTTCGGTGCGGGCAACATCGGCCGCGGCTTCGTGGGCCTGCTGCTGCACGACGCAGGCTACGAGGTGGTGTTCGCGGACGTGGCCGAGGAATTGATCAACCGGCTCAAGGAAGCGGACAGCTACGCGGTGCACGAGGTGGGCGAGAACCCGGCCGTGCGCACCGTGGACAACTTCCGCGCGTTGAACTCCAACGCCGAGGAAGCGGAGCTGGTCCAGGAAATCTCGACGGCGGACATCGTCACCACCGCGGTGGGCCCGCACATCCTGAAGTTC
>DATIMT010000130.1:0-9227 GCA_035475035.1 Arthrobacter sp. | reverse complement strand
CTTCGAGGCTGCTGTTGCCGAGATGCCGGCCGGCATCCGGGGCTTCCAGGTGCTCTCCTCCGTCGTGCACAAGGATCCGCCGAACCAGCAGGCCCTCGGGGCGCATCTGGCCATCGACAGGACCGTCCTGACCTACCTGCTGGACACGCTGGTGGATGCCGGCCTCGTCGAACGAATCCCCGACCCCGCCGACCGCCGGGCCAGGAAAATCATCGCCACCGAAAGCGGGCGGCACATGCTCGCGGCCTATGAGGAACGGGTCGCGGCAGCCGAGGCAGACCTCATGACCGGACTGGAAGAAGATGACGCACAGGCCCTCGGCGTCCTCATCGGCCGCCTGGCAAAAAACGTCCACCGCACCCAGCCCGGGGCCAGCCCGTGCGAAGCGATGGACAACCTCTAAACCGGAAACCTCTAAAACCCTCAAGCCTGGCCTGACCGCCCAACACGTACCACCCATCCACGACGGGTCGGAACCTGCACCGCTGGAAGCCTGACCATCCCGCAGGCCGGCCCCTTGTCCAGCCATAGAAAGCAAAGTTCCGACGCCGGATGGCAGGATTGGTGCATGACTTCCGTTTCCCCTGACGCAACGCTGTCCGCCACCGGTCCCGCCGTCGTCCTCACCATCGCAGGCTCCGAGGCAACCGGCGGCGCCGGAGCCCAGGCCGACCTGAAGACCTTCCAGGAACTTGGGGTCTTCGGCATCGCCAACCTCACCTGCATCGTCTCCTTCGACCCCAAGGACAGCTGGAACCACCGCTTCGTGCCGGTGGACCAGCAGGTGATTGCCGACCAGCTGGAGGCGACGACGGCGGCGTACGGTCCGGCGTCGGGCGCCCCTTCTGCGCTGGACACGGTGAAAATCGGCATGCTGGGCAGCCCGGCCACCATCAGCACGGTGGCCGGCGCGCTGCAGGAGAACAGCTTCGCGAACGTGGTCCTGGACCCGGTGCTGATCTGCAAGGGCCAGGAGCCGGGGCACGCTCTGGACACCGACCAGGCCCTGAAGGCGCAGATCCTGCCGCTGGCCACGTTCGTCACACCGAACCACTTCGAAGCCGAGTCTCTGTCCGGCCTGGAGATCACCGACGTCGAGTCCCTCAAAGCCGCGGCTGTCCGCATCCACGAGCTCAGCGGTGCGGCAGTCCTGGCCAAGGGCGGGGTGCGGCTGGAAGGCCCTGACGCCGTCGACGTTTTCTATGACGGCGAGACCCTGGAAGTCCTGAGTGCTCCCAAGGTGGGCGAGGTGGCTGTGTCCGGCGCCGGCTGCTCGCTAGCCGCCGCCGTGACGGCCGAACTCGCCAAAGGCGCCACTCCGCTTGAGGCCGCCCGGACCGCCAAGGACTTCGTCACGGCCGGCATCCGCAACCGTGTGGCCTCGGGCGCTCCGTTCGATGCCCTGTGGCAGGGCGGCTCCCGCTAAGCCGGAGCCGCCCAGCGCTGGGGAGCTAGCGCCGCGGGATGTTCCGCAGGTTGCTGCGGGCCATGCTCACGGCTTCGCCCGCGCCCCGGTTCAGGACCACCTTGGACATGGCCGTGGCGAACCCGATGACCTGCGAACCGGAGATCTTCGGGGGAATTGACAGCGCCTTGGGGTCGGTGATGAGCTCCACCAGTGACGGGCCGGGGTGCGCGAACGCTTCCCGGTACGCGGCCTCGATCTGCGCAGGATCCGTGACCCGCACGGCGTGGAAGCCCAGGGCCTGGGCCACCGCGGCGTAGTTGGCGTCCGGGACGTCGACGCCAAAGTCGGGAAGCCCGTCCACCAGCATTTCGAGCTTGACCATGCCCAGGGTGGAGTTGTTGAACACCACCACGTTGACCGGCAGCTTGTACGTGGCGGCGGTGATGAGCTCGCCCAGCAGCATGGACAGCCCGCCGTCGCCGGAAACCGAGATGACCTGCCGGCCCGGATATGCCAGCTGCGCGCCGATGGCATGGGGAAGGGCGTTGGCCATGGAGCCGTGCAGGAAGGAACCGATCAGCCTGCGGGTGCCCAGCGGGTTGATGTAGCGGGCGGTCCAGACGTTGCACATGCCGGTATCGGCGGTGAAGATGGCGTCCTCCGCCGCCACCTGGTCCAGCAGCGAGGCCGCATACTCCGGGTGGATGGGCTGCTTCTTCTCCACCTTGCGGGTGTAGGCGCCCACGGCCTTGTTCATCAGCCGGTCGTGCTTCTTGAGCATCTGGTCCAGGAAACGGCGGCTCTTCTTGGCCTTCACCAGCGGCAGCAGCGCGCGCAGGGTGGGGAGCACGTCGCCATGGACGGCGATATCGACGTCGGTCCGGCGGCCCAGCCGCTGCGCCGCCCTGTCCACCTGTGCCGTCCGGGTGTCCGGCAGGAACTGGTCGTACGGGAAATCGGTGCCCAGCAGGATCAGCAGATCGGCGTCCTCGATGCCCTCTGCCGCCGCCCCGTAGCCCAGCAGCCCGGTCATGCCGATGTCGAACGGGTTGTCGTACTGGACAAAGTCCTTGCCGCGCAGGGAGTGGCCCACGGGCGCCTTGGCCAGTTCGGCGAGCGCCATCAGCTCTGCGTGCGCCCCCTCCACGCCGGCGCCGGCGAAAATGGCCACCTTACCGGCGTCGTTGATCGCGTCCGCGAGCGCCTGGACGCTTGCCGGGTCCGGGACAAGGCTGGCGGGCCGGAACGTGGCGGGAAGTGGCGTTGGGGCCACGGCTTCCTGTCCAGCGATATCGCCGGGCAGGGTAACGACGGCCACTCCCCCGAGGCCCACGGCGTGCTGGATGGCGCTGTGCATGACGCGCGGTGCCTGCTCGGCGGTGCTGACCAGCTCCGAGTACACGGAGCATTCGTTGAACAGCCGGTCCGGGTGGGTCTCCTGGAAGAACGTGCTGCCGATCTGCTTGCTGGGGATGTGTGAGGCAATGGCCAGCACGGGCGCCCCGGACCGGTTGGCGTCGTAGAGTCCGTTGATCAGGTGCAGGTTGCCCGGGCCGCAGGATCCGGCGCAGACCGCAAGCTTGCCGGTGAGCTGGGCTTCGGCCGCGGCAGCAAAGGCGGCGGCTTCTTCATGGCGGACGTGGATCCAGTCAATGCCACCTTTCGCGGAACCTCCCGTCTGGCGGACGGCATCCACAATCGGGTTGAGGCTGTCCCCCACGATCCCGTAGATCCGCTGCACGCCGGCAGCCTGGAGTTGTTCGATGAGCTGGGTGGCAAGTTCCTTGGCCATAGGTGCAGACTCCCGCGTTTGTGGTGGTGTGCTGACATGGCCCAATATAGTCCGCGGGCCTTGGCGCTTCACCGGCGACATGGCCCGCGTAGGTCCAGTCCGCTAGTTCAGGTGGGCCTTGGTTAGAGCCCCGGCTTCCGCCGCAAGGGCTTCCGCAAGCAGGGTTGCGGTCCGCACGATGAAGGCACGACGCCGGATGGTGCGATCCGCGCTGCTGCCGGCCAGGAGGGTATCGATCTGGGGCAGGACGGGCCAGCCGTCGCAGAGGGTGATGATGGTGATGAGCAGGTCCGCGGCGTCCGTCCGGTCGATCCCGGGCAGAACCTCCAGGACCTGGCCTACCTTGATGGCGCAGTGGTCTGACCGGGTGGCGCGGCTGACTGTCTCCCGGCCACGCTCCAGGCCTTCCCAGAACAGCAGCCGGGGCAGCACGCCGTCCGTGGTGTGCCGGTCGAAGAGGCGGCCAGCGTACTCACCGAACGCCACCGGCCCGTCGCCCTGGATGGGAACTTCGGTCATGACGCGGACCATTTCGGCGGCCAGGACGGCGTCGAACAGCTCGTCCTTCTTGCCGAAGTACTGGTAGATCCGTTCTTTGTTAACGCCGGCGGCGGTTGCGATGCGGTCCACGCGCGCCCCGGCCAGGCCGCGGGCACTGAACTCCTCCGTGGCTGCCGCCAGCAGCAGCTCCTTGGTCCTCTCCGTGTTCCATGCCATGACACAAGTCTACGCAATTCCAACCAGATAGTTGCAATTGGCATGGGGGCGGCTTATTGTCGTTGCAAGCAAAAGCAACTAACCAGTTGGAGATTTTCATGGATACGGTTCTGAATCCCGCACCCGCGGCAGCCACCACGCCCCCCACCATCGCTGAACACACCCCCACCGGCGGGCCCGTACCCGCAGCCCCTGCAGCTCCGGCGTCGATCCACGTCCGGGCAGCCATCACCTGGCTGGCCATCTTTCCCTTGGTGGCCGTGGGAATGATGGCGGCCGCTCCCCTCATGGAGAACTGGCATCCGGTGTTCCGGGCCATGGCTTTGACCATGGTGGTGGTGCCTACTGCCGTGTATGTGGTGCTGCCACGCCTGTTCGCCGTCCACGGCTACCTGGTCCGGCGCCGCAGCACCCGCGCTGGACGTTAGCGGCCCGCCCCCAGGCGTTCGCCGCCGTCGTCCGCGTTGGCCTGCTCCCAGGCATGGCCCTGCTCGGCGTCCAGATGCGTGGCCTTCTTGTTCTTCAGGGCGAAGATGTAGACCAGCAGCGAGATCGCGATCGCAACGGTGACGTAGGTGAAGAACAGGTCCTCCCGCTCCGCCTTCTGGAACGCGGCGCCGATCAGCGGCACGGTGCCGCCGAAAAGCGAGTTGGCGATCGCGTAGCCCAGGCCCACGCCAAGGGCGCGGATGGAAGCCGGAAAGAGCTCCGCCTTCACCAGGGCGTTGATGGAGGTGTAGCCGCCCACGATCAGCAGGCCGCCCATCATGAGCAGGAACGCGGTAAACGGATCCTTGGTGCCGGCCAGCGTGGACAGCAGCGGCCAGGTGAAGAGGACACCGGTGACGCCGAACCAGAGCAGCAGGGGCTTGCGGCCCACCTTGTCCGAGATGATGCCGTAGACCGGCTGCAGCAACATGAAGATGAACAGGGCCCAGAAGTTGATCACGGAGGTGTCGGTCTTGGCGATGCCGGACGTATCATTCATGAACTTCAGGATGAAGTTGGTGTACGTGTAGAAGGCCACGGTGCCGCCGAGTGTGATGCCGATGCAGACCAGCAGCGGCTTCCAGTAGCCGGTGAAGAGCAGCTTGAGGGTGCCGGGCTGTGCCTGGCCTGCCGCTGCGGGGGTCTTGGCTGCCTCGATTTGTTCGGCGGAGACGGTCTCTTCCATGGAGCGGCGCAGCCACAGCACGATGAGGGCAGCGACGCCGCCGATGGCGAACGGGATGCGCCAGCCCCACTCGGTGAGGTCGCCCTTCGGCATGACGTTCTGCAGGACAACGAGTACCAGCAGTGCCAGCATCTGGCCGCCGATCAGTGTGACGTACTGGAAGCTGGAGAAGAAGCCGCGGCGTTTCGACGTGGCCGCCTCGGACATGTAGGTGGCGCTGGTGCCGTACTCGCCGCCCACGGAGAAACCCTGGATCACGCGGACGATGACCAGCAGGATCATGGCCCACAGCCCGATCACTTCCTGGGTGGGCAGCACCGCGATGGCGAAGGAGCCCGCGGACATCATGGTCACGCTCAGCGTCAGGGCGGCCTTGCGGCCGTTGCGGTCCGCATACCGGCCGAAGAACCAGGCACCGATGGGGCGCATGAGGAACGACGTCGAGAAGACGGCCATTGCTTCAAGGCCCGCCTGGAGCTCGTCCTTGGAGTTGAAGAAGTGCGCCTGGAAGTAGGCGGCGAAGACGGTGTAAACGTAGAGGTCGTACCACTCCACAAGATTGCCGGCGGAGCCCTTCAGGATGTTGCCCACGGCCCGCCGGGTCTGGGCTGCCTCCGATAGGGGCGCGGCTTGTTGGGTGCTCATCAGCGAGTTCCTCCTGGTAGTGACGGCGGCCTCCGGCGGCGGAGGGCCTTATCCACGGTATGGGTGATCCACCGCACAACCAACGCGGACGGCACTTTCCTAACACTTCCTTAGGATTCGGCCCGGTGACTGGCTCCCCGCCTGCCATCCAGCCCCCGTCGGGCACATTCAGCCGCCGCGCGGTAATCTCACCAAGCGGGGATGAACCGGAAAACCGCAGAAAAGCAGCGAGGAAGATGGCCATGGATGTGCTGATCGTCGAGGACGACGATGCCATGGCCGGCGCCCTGGCTGCCGCCGTCGAAAGCGCCGGCCACCACCCGCAGCGGGTGTCGCGGGGTGCTGACGTCCTGCTTTCGCACCGGAGCTTTCAGGTGATCCTCCTGGACCTGGGGCTTCCGGACATGGACGGGCTGGAGGTGCTGCGCAAGCTGCGTCAGGTCACGGATGTTCCCATCCTGATTTTGACGGCGCGCGACGACGAACGCAGCGTGGTGCTCGGCCTCCGCTCCGGTGCGGACGACTACCTGGTCAAGCCGGTCAAACTGGTGGAACTGCTCGCCCGGATCGAGGCGGTGACACGGCGGGCCGGGCGCGGCGGCGGCGTTCCCCACGAGGACATCATCGTGCTGGACGACCTGGCTATCGATGTGAACCGGCGCACCGCTTCCAAAGCGGACGCACCCCTCCCCCTGACTGCCACGGAGTTTGATCTCCTGGCACTCCTGGCCCGCCATGCCGGCTCGGTGGTCACCCGTGAACAGATCCTCGATGCGCTGTGGGGTGATGCCTTCCTGGCGTCCTCCCGGTCGTTGGATGTCCACCTCACAGGACTGCGGGCAAAACTGCAGAAACCCGGCTTCATCATCAACGTGCGCGGGGTGGGCTACCGGGTGGAGGCGGCGGGCTCATGAGGCTGCGGGTCCTGGGCGTCCTCAGTGTGCTCTGCCTGGTGGTGGTCTTCCTGATCTCCGGGACCATCCTTTCGTCCGCTTCCCGGGAACTGACCCAGGAGCTGCAGATCAACCGGGCAGCCTCCCTCAACCGGCTGGCACAGGTGGCCTTTGATGCTGCCGGGGACGGGGACACCGCGCGGCTGCAGCGGGAAATGGACACCTACTCCGGACTCTACGGGGAGGGCATAGTGGTCCGGGTACAGCAGGAGACCCTGGCCTCCGGCGGCCTCCCGGCAGAACGCTCCGACGTGCAGAACGCCCTCTCCCTTGCCCGGCTCAACGTGAGCAACACGTCCCTGGAACCGCTGGAGCCCTTCGGCTCCGGTTCCCAGGTCATCTTCCGGCCCTTCGGCAGCGCCAGCCAGGTTCTCGGCGCGGTGGTCCTGGATGTCCATTCCGGTACAGCGCAGCAAAAGCTCCGGGAACGGTGGCTGGTGGTGGGCCTCGCGGCACTCGCTGTGGCCGCGGTGCTCCTGGTGGGCGCCGCCCGGGTCACTGGCTGGGTTTTGCGGCCTGTGCTGCGGCTGGATTCAGCGGTGCATGAGCTGGAGCGGACCGGGCGGGCCGGGCGCCTTCCGGAGGACGGTCCACCCGAGCTGCGGGAACTGAGCCGATCCTTCACGGCCATGGCCCGGACCGTCAGCGCCAGCATGGCAGCGCAGCGGCAGCTGATCGCGGACACGTCGCACCAGTTGCGGAACCCGGTGGCGGCGCTCCGGCTGCGGCTGGACCTGCTCCAGCTTGAGCTGAAGACTGTCCGGGAACACGACTCGGCCGAGCGGGCACTTGCGGAGCTGGAGCGGGTGGAGGAAATCCTGGACGGAGTTTTGAAGCTCGCGGCCGCAGAACACAGGGCGTCCGAAGGGTATTTACGGGCCGCAGGCAGTCCCGTAGACCACGCGCCCGCCCAGCCGGTGGATCCCTATCCCATCCTTCAGGGGGAGATGGAGCGGACCGCGCCGTTGGCTGAACAGGCCGGCTGTCAGCTTGTCCTTGATGGCCCGCCGCAGCCGGCGGCGCTGGTCGCCTGTCATCCGGCAGAGCTTGCCCAGATGGCCGGCGAACTCCTGAACAACGCCATCAAGTACGCGCCGGGTGCCACAGTTATGGCGGCAGTGCGGATGGAAGAAGACGTGGTGGTCGTGGAAATTTCCGACGACGGTCCGGGGCTTTCCGCTTCGGAGCGGGCCTCGGCTGCCACCAGGTTTTGGCGGTCTCCGCGGCACTCCTCGGTTCCGGGGACCGGGCTGGGCATGACCATTGTGGGTGAGCTTGCCGCCGCCAACGGGGGCCGCCTGGCGCTGGCCGAAGCTGTCCCGCACGGGCTGTCGGCCCGGATCGAGTTTCCCGCACCTCCGGCCAGTCAGGTGGCGGCCGGATCCAGCGAGCGTGGTGCCCGTGCGTGAACCCGCTATCCCCGACTCTCCGTTGGCCTTGCCGGCGCGACGGTCCATGCTGAAGTCAGCGTTCGCCGTCGGACTGGCAGCGTGCCTGCCCCCTGCCCTCAGTGCCTGCACCGGCGCCGACCGGCCAGGGAACCTTGTTGTTGCCGGCGGCGAAGCGGGTGGCTTCTACCTCGAGTTCTCAACGCTTCTGGCCGCAGCGCTGGAGCGTCACGGCGTGGCGCGTCATGCCAAAGCCTTGTCCACCGGCGGCAGCCTGGACAACATTGCGGAACTGCGGGCTGGGCGGGCGGCCTTCGCCGTCGCCCTGGCGGATGCTGCCGCGCAGCCGGGCGGATCCGACGAGGACACCGGGATCACCGCGATCGGCAAGGTGTATGAAAACTACGTGCACTGCGTGGTGCGGAAGGACAGCGGCATCCAGGATGTGTCGGCGTTGGCGGGACGCCGGGTTGCCGTGGGGCAGCCCGGATCCGGCACGTCGCTGACCACTCCCCGGCTCCTCGAAGCTGCCGGGCTCGGCACCTCAGCGGACGCCGCGGCACCGCCTGCCGGGACCGCCGCCGTCGAGAATCTTGGCCTGAACGACGGCATCGCCGCGCTCAAGGCGGGAACGGTGGATGCCCTGTTCTGGTCCGGCGGCGTCCCCACCGCAGCCATCGCCGCAGCCGCGCAGGAGGTGCCGACGGGGCTGTTGGACCTGTCCGGCCTGTTGCCGGAGCTGCGCCGGCGGTACGGCGGCCTGTACGACCGCGTCCTTATCCCGGAGGGCAGCTATCCCGGCGTGCCGGCGGTGTGGACGGTAGGCGCTCCCAACCTGCTCCTGTGCCGCAGGGACCTGGACAGCGCCACCGTGGAGCGGACGGTCCAGTTGCTCGTGCATAACGCCGGTGAGCTCATTCCCCAGTCCAGCCTGGGCGTCCAGTTCCTCAGCGCCGAAAGCCTCATCAACACCGCCGGCGTCCCCCTGCACCCGGCCGCCGCGGACGCGTACCGGGCGCTGCACGGCTAACCCATCGCCCGCTCACTTCTGGCAACAACCACGACGACGCCCCATCACCCTTGGCAGCAAATCCTCCAACGCCCCATCACCGTCAGGAGCGGGCGTCGAGGCAGAAGGTGCAGGATGTGA
>DATIMT010000129.1:0-5914 GCA_035475035.1 Arthrobacter sp. | reverse complement strand
ACCCTTCAGCCCTTTGGATGACATCGGGAGCAAAGATGTCCGGCTCCGCCGCGAAGAAGTTCAACGCGGCGGACTGATGTTCGTCCAGGGCGAGGGGAACGCCCAGAGCGCTGCGGCAGCCGTTTTCGGCCAGCACGTTCTGGTACTCGGGCCAGCGTTTATCGGTAGCGACGTCGGCCAGGACCATGGGGCTCATGACCTCAAGCGACGCAATACAGGGCCCGTCCCCAAGGGCTTGCTCCAGCCTGTCCAGGCGTACGGCGCGCTCGCTGCTGCCGGCGATGGTGGTGCTGCGTTTGCGGCGGCGGAGCGTTACCCCGCATTCAATGGACCGGCCCGCTGCATCGCTGAGCGTGGAAGCGGCAACAGCGGACAGCTCGGTGAGGAATTCGGCCACATTGCTGCTGCCGATGATGAGGTCGTGCAACTGGACGAACTGATCGTCACTTTTGAGGGTGCCCATCCCTCAATATAAGCGCTGGACCATGCCCGGCGCGCGCCAAAAAACGTCATTCCCACGGCACCGGGTTACTTCGTGCGACGAAAAGAGAAGGACTAAGGCGGGATTCTGGGGCGGTCCACGGAATCTGTGTAGCCTCGTGACGATCCCGGGCACGGCAACTGAATGGAGGAGACGTCACATGAGTCTGAGCGAACTGCGGCTGTTCGGACGGTCGGGCACCCCCATCAGTCCCCTTACCCTTGGCACCATGAATTTCGGCGAGGGCACCGGCAGTTCCCAGGGCGCCCCCACCGGAGCGGATGACAGCACCCGCATCATCCATGCCGCCCTGGACGCCGGCATCACGGCAATCGACACCGCGGACGTCTACTCGCAGGGTGAGTCCGAACAGGTGGTGGGCCGGGCCCTGCGTGGCCGCCGGGACGACGTCTTCCTCGCCACCAAGTTCCACGGCCAGATGAGCCCCAACCCGGCACACTCCGGGAACTCCCGGCGCTGGATCACCCAGGCCGTGGAGGGCAGCCTCCGGCGGCTGCAGACAGACCGCATCGACCTGTACCAGGCACACCGCCCGGACTACAACACCGACGTCCTGGAAACCATCACCACCCTCAACGACCTGATCCGCCAGGGCAAGATTCTCTATTACGGCACCTCGGTGTTCACGCCGGCGCAGCTTGTCGAGGCGCAGTGGCTGGCCACCACCAACCACCTCATTCCGCCGCTGGGCAACCAGGTTCCATACTCCATGCTGGTCCGCGGCAACGAACGCGACGTCCTGCCCATCGCCCAGCAGTATGGCCTGGGCGTGCTTGCCTACGGCCCGCTGGCGGGCGGCTGGCTGTCCGGCAGCTTCGTCCTCGACTCGGGGAAGCCGCCCACCCGGGTCCACACGCTCCCGGGACGGTACGACATTTCCGGGCCGTCCAGTGAACGGAAGCTGCTTGCCGCGGACGCGTTGGCGCGCCTTGCGGACAAGCTGGAATTGTCCCTGGTGGACCTGGCTGTGGGGTTTGCCCTGACGCATCCCGCGATCAGCAGCGTGATCGTCGGCCCGCGCAGCGAAGAACACCTCCAGGCTTACCTGCGCGCGGCGGACGTCCAGTTGGGCGAGACGGTGCTGGACGCGATCGACGACCTGGTGCCCCCGGGCACCAACTTTGTGGAGCGGGACGCGGGTGCCATCGTCCCGTCCATCGAGTTCGCGGAATTACGACGGCGGTAGCGGCCGTCCGCTTGCCCCGCGGCCGCGTGCCGTACCCGCCGGGCTTCCCTGCCGCCGTCGTACGCTCTGATTCCGCCCCTGCCTTGGCGCTATTGACTAACCGGTAGAAGACTCCTACGGTCGATAGCGATACCGCCGCCCAGGGAAATAGGGGCCTGCCATGCCAATGTCCGATGAGGAGCGACGCCTGCTCAAGGAGCTGGAACTGGGGCTGATCGCCGACGACCCCCACCTGGCGATGGAACTGTTGTCCGGCTATCCGGCGCGGCGTTTCCCCGCGGGCCTGTTCCCGGGGATTGCGGCGGCATTGGCCGGCGTGGTGCTCGTCCTTGCGGGGGCAGGGCTGCCGGCTCCAGGCGCGCTGGTCCTAGGGATTCTGTTGCTGGGCCTGGGCGCCTGTCTTTTGCTGGGCCCCACCGTGCTGGCCCGGAGCGCCGGGCGGCAACCCGCCGGCTGACGGCCGTGGTGTGGAACGCGGACTTGTTGTTGCGCCTGCGCGCAGCCCTCCTTTTGCGCCTGCTTGCCCACGCGGTGTCAGGATAAACAGGCTTCCCAGGACGACGGCGGCGCCAAGCCAGCCAAGTACCGGGAGCCTTTCGCCCACCACGAGTACCGCCAGGACGGCAGCCACGACCGTTTCGAGCAGGGAGATGCCTGTGGCGGTGCTGGCACCAACCCGGGCCAGGCCCCAGCCGAACAGGAGATAGCCGGCAAACATCGGGACCGCCGCCATGTAGGCGCCCACGCCGACGCTGCGCCAGGACTCCAGCAGCGGTGCGCCCGTCACGGCCAGGACCGGCATCAGGAGGAGTCCGCCCAGCCCGAAGACCGCACCCATTGCCGCCCTGGACGTGACGCCCTGACCGGTCAGGCGGTGCGCCACCCAGGAATACAGGGCGTACGTCGTGCCGGCCAGCAGCCCAAGGAGGATTCCCGCCGTCGAGGTCCATGCCCCGGGTTCAGGCCCTGCACGCCCGGACGCTGCCGGAGCATGCCCGGCCAAGGACAGCAAAGCGGCCCCGCCGACTCCCAGCACTGCCCCGAGAACCCACTGCAGGCTCAGCGGCCTCCTGTCTGCGAAGCGCTCGACGAGGGCCGCCGCCACCGGGGCTGAACCGATGGAGACCACCGTTCCCACGGCCACGCCGGAGAGGTGCATGGAACTGTAGAAAGCCAGGGGGTAGACGGCCACCGCCAGGGCGCCGAGCGAAACCAGGCGCCACCGTTCCAGGAGGTTGCCTGATTGAACCGCAATATGCCGTGCGGCGTACAAAGCCTGCAGCAACCCGCCAAGCCCCATGGCCACGGCCCCGATGGCCAGCGGACTCACGTTGGGGGCGAAGGTGGCAGCTGTCCCGGTGGTCCCCCAGAGGATCGACGCCGCCACGACGGAGAGGGCTCCCGCGAGCTGGGCCTTCTGGTGGTTTGCCGTGCTGTTCACAGGGCATCAAGCAGTTGCCCGGCGATGGTCCGGGCTTCCCGCAGCGGCGCATCGTTACCCTCAAGGCCGGCCCTGGCCATGGCCCCCTCAAGCAGGTACGCCAGATGCGCGGCGATTCCCGGAGCGCGCCCGTCCTCGCCCGGCAGCAATGCGGCCACGTGGGCGGCAAGGAGGTCCTGCACCTCCTCCTTGTGGTGCCGGACGGCGGTCCTGCCGGGATCACCAACGGGAAGTTCCGCCGCGGCGTTGAGCAAGCCGCAGCCCCGGAACCCGTGTTGGTACGCAAAGTTGGCGTGGTCCAAGTAGGCGTCAAACACGGCCAGGACCTGTTCCCGCGGGGTGTCGGCCGCTTCCAACCGCTTGCGGTATAGCTCCAGCCACTCCCTGTGCCGTGCTTCGAGATAGGCGGCCACCAGGTCTGCCTTGGATTTGAAGTTGTTGTACAGGCTCTTCTTCGCCACTCCCGCTTCGGCAGTGATGGTGTCGATGCCCGTGGCGGCAACGCCGCGGGCATAGAAAAGGCGGGCGGCCGCCTCAAGCAGCTGCTCGCGGGCGGGGCGCCGGGCCGGCGCCGGGATGTTCGAGGCTGCCATTGGCACTCCTTACACAGTAGTAGGTAGACCAGTCTACCTACTACTGTTCCTTCACGCCACCCTTGGGTTTCGGCATGCCGCAACCGGTCGATGCCAGCCCGGCACCGGTGCCTTTGCCGGCGTCGAACCGGCACGGGAATTTGTTGCCCGTGTCCGGCGTTCCCGATCTGTCCGGAACAATCCGGACATCAGCAGCTGGACAGGAGAACACACCACATGTCAGTTGACTACGACGCTCCGCGGGTGGCTCCCGAGGAAGAGCCCAATGTCGCCCTGGAGGAGCTGAAGTCCGACAAGTCCGGCCGCCGGGAGGCCACTCCCGACATGGACGAGGCGGACCTGGCGGACAGCTTCGAGCTGCCCGGCGCTGACCTCTCCAACGAGGAACTGCTCATCCAGGTGGTCCCGGTGCAGTCAGACGAATTCACCTGTATGTCCTGCTTCCTGGTCCACCACCGCAGCCAGTTGGCCCGTGAGAAGGACGGCAAGAAGTACTGCAGGGAATGCGAGGGCTAGCAGGGGCATGGCCCAGCCAGGTTCGGGTTTCAACTATTGGAATCCGTACTCGTGGCCGGGGCAGTGGCCAGTCATGATGTAGGTCATGCTCCGGCAAGGGCCGGCCGACTGGAAAGAAGGAAACCATGTCCCTCAGCGTTGAGGAAATGAACAAGCAGCTCCCGGTGGCCAACGCGCTGCCCGGAGAGGCGGTCCCGTATTACATGGCGTCGGGCGAGGGCGCACGCTACGAAATCAACGGTCAGTTAGTGACGGTCATCGCCCGCGCCGCCGATACGGGCGGGATCTTCAGCGCTGCCTACATTTCCGGCGGCATGGGGGCCGAGTCGCCGTTCGTCAGCCACAGCATTGAGCACAAGACCCTCTACGTCTTCGACGGGATCCTGCACGTGTGGCTGCCCGGCGAGAGCCGCATCCTCACACCAGGCGACTCCGTGGTCATCCCGCCGAACACCCCGCACGCTTACCGGATGGCCAGCCACTACACCCGGTTCCTGAACTGGATGACCCCCGGCGGCGGCGAAAAGTACTACGAGCGGGTGGGCACGCCCATCGATTCCCACGTCCCGCCGGTCCGGCCCGGACACAAGGCCAGCCTGCAGGAGCAGGCCGGGGTGGGCTCCGAGTTCGGCATCACCTTCCCGGACGTTCAGCGCGTGCCACCGTCCTTCAAGCACGACGCCGGCCTTCCGCCTGCACAGAGCCCCTACTTCCTGAGTGCCGGCGAAGGCGACCGCATGGTCAGCTACCAGACCATGTTCACCTACCTGTCCCGCCCGGCGAACACTGGGTCCAATTACTTCGCCGTGCACACCAAGGGCGCCAAGACCCCCTACATTCCGCTGCACTTCCACTCCCAGCACACGGAAAACTTCCTCTGCACGGAAGGCCGCATGTGGCTGTACGCCAACGGGCGCGAGATGCTCCTGACCAAGGGCGACTTTGTGCACGCGCCCGCCGGAACCGTCCACTCGTTCGCGCTTGATGCGCACAACACCCAGATGGTGGGGTTCCTGACGCCGTCAGTGTTCAACGGCTTCTTCGAGTACTTCAATGAGCCCACCGACGACTACATGTACACGGAGGGCGGAGAGCCGTACATGGACATGGAAGGCTTCGGCCGGGCCCAGGCCGAGATGGACCTGACCGTCGTGGGACCCCCGCCGCAGCGCCGGATCGCGCTCGAAATTTCCTAGCTTCCGCGGCTGCCACGAAGGCCCGGGCTTCCCAAAGGGAGTCCGGGCCTTCGTGGGTTCCACCTACTCATCGAGTGCTCCGCAAGTGTCGTTTAGAGCCTCGAAAACGGCAGTTACGGAGCAGTGGATCGGTACTGACGGACCAGCTCGCGGCCGTAGTCGTTGCCATTGGGGGTGCGGACCACGGTATGCATGTGGAACGGGGCAGGCTCATCGTTGCTCAGGAACACCCCGGTGTGGTGGTCCAGCTCAAGAACCAACACAGGGCTCTGCAGCCGGAAGTAGAACGCTTCGTCCCCTTCCCAGCCGCCGATCCAGCTGAAATAGGACTCGCCGTAGTGCTCCTGGATTTCCCGACGGCGGGCTGCGCGGGGTCCGTGGGGCAGGTAGGCAATGAAGTCCTCCACCACGGCGTCCAGCAGCGAACGGGCGTCGACCGGCATGTCCGGAACCCGGATGCCCTCGTAGGGGATCACCCGG
>DATIMT010000128.1:0-6633 GCA_035475035.1 Arthrobacter sp. | reverse complement strand
CGAAAATTGAAGGGGACGCGGGCTCGGATCTGGCTCATCGTGCCACCCGCTCCGTATGGAAGGAACCAGCCGTGAGCGGGGTACGACCCGCAATCACCTGAGCCCCTGCAAGCCAAGAATGAAAAGAGCTGGCGGCAACTGGGGATAGGGCCCCGGTCCCTCGAGGCCCTGATGCCGCCAGCTCTGTTCGGGGAGTCCGCTGTGCAGCAGCGGACGAGTCAACCTTCTCCGTCCCGGTTGGGTTGACAAGTGCAACGATGGCGCCTGGTGCAGGGGTCGTGCTGACCCGAAGATCCTGTACCGGCAGTGCTGCCGGCCGCTTCCCGCTGACATTCACGGGACGCGCTGTTACTTCCGCCATTTTGTGACCCCTACTGCTAGACATCAGTTGTTGCAGAACCCAGTCAAGCCGGATGTGCGGGAGATGGCACCAGTAGGAAGTACGCGACTTTTTTGGCATTTACCGGCCGCAGCCTGCCAGTGGTACTCAGTTACGCGCTAGTGGACTACTTGGATTGGCCTCTGGTACTCGGACGCTCCCCGGCCGGGAGCAGGTAAATTACCTGCAAGTCCTTCTGGCTACGCGGTGAATCATTACATCACCACGCCGGCTGCCCGCGTAGGATTTCCTTGCCCAGGTGCCGTTGCGGGAGCGTGGGACAATAAGGAAAACAAATTGTGCCCTAATCCCCGGAAGAGGCAGACTTGGACCTAGCCCCAGCCCACGCCCAGCAGGACGGAACCGTGCAGTTCAGCGATGCGGAAGTCTCCCGCATCCGCAACGACTTCCCCATCCTTGACCGATCGGACTCCCGTCCGCTGGTGTACCTCGATTCCGGGGCCACCTCACAGAAACCCTTGAGCGTGCTGGAGGCGGAACAGGAGTTCTACGAGCAGCGCAACGCCGCGGTACACCGCGGGGCGCACCAGCTGGCAGTGGCGGCAACGGATGCATTCGAGGTGGCCCGCGCTACCGTCGCCGCGTTCGTGGGGGTGGAGCCGGAGGAACTGGTCTGGACGCAGAATGCCACCGCCGGGCTGAACCTGCTGGCCTATTCGTTTTCCAACGCCAGCACCGGTGATCCGGGGACGGCCGCATCACGTTTCGCCCTGGCGCCAGGCGACGAAGTCCTGGTGACGGAAATGGAGCACCACGCCAACCTGGTGCCTTGGCAGGAACTGTGCCGCCGTACGGGCGCCATCCTGCGCTTCATCCCCATCGACGACGCCGGCAGCCTGCGGCTGGAGACGGCAGACGGGCTGCTGGGCCCGCGCACCAGGATTGTTGCCTTCACGCACGCCTCCAATGTGCTGGGAACCATCAACCCGGTGCAAACCCTGACGGACCTGGCGCACGCAGCCGGCGCCCTGGTGGTGCTGGATGCCTGCCAGTCAGCGCCGCATCTGCCGCTTGACCTTAAGGCCCTGGACGTGGACTTTGCCGTCTTTTCCGGCCACAAGATGCTTGGTCCCACCGGTATCGGCGCCCTCTATGGCCGCAGGGAACTGCTGGACGCCATGCCGCCCTTCTTCACGGGCGGGTCGATGATCACCAAGGTGACCATGGATGGTGCCGGCTACCTCCCGGCCCCGCAGCGTTTCGAGGCCGGAACGCAGCCCATCTCGCAGGCCGTGGCGTTTGCGGCCGCCGTGAACTACCTGCAGGAAACCGGGATGGAACGGATCGCCGCCTGGGAGGCCGAACTGGGCCAGCGGCTGGTGCACGGCCTCGCCGCCCTGGAGGGCATCCGGGTACTGGGCCCGGGCCCCGGGGTCGAGCGCATCGGTTTGGCCGCCTTCGACGTGGCCGGAGTACACGCGCACGACGTTGGCCAGTACCTGGACGCCCAGGGAATCGCGGTCCGGGTGGGCCACCACTGCGCCCAGCCCCTGCACCGCCGGCTCGGCCTGACGGCGAGCACCAGGGCCAGCACCTACCTGTACAACACCACCGGCGAGGTGGACGCGTTCCTGTCGGCGGTGGGACAGGTCCGGGGCTACTTCGGGATCGCCGGGAGGGCGGGGGCATGAGCGAACTGGATGCACTGTACCAGCAGATCATTCTGGACCACGCGAAGGCACGGCACGGGGCGGACCTGACCGCCGCCGAGGCAGCCGCGGTGCCTGATGCCCCCGGCGTGGGCCAGTCGCACCAGCTCAACCCGGTCTGCGGGGACGAAATCACGGTGCGCTTGGAAGTCAAGGGCGGCCAGGTGGAGACCGTGCGATGGCACGGCGACGGCTGTGCGATATCGATGGCCTCCGCATCGGTGCTCGCGGACCTGGCCCGCGGCCTGGATCCGGCGGCGTTCGGGCAACTGATCGACCATTTCCGCGAAGTCCTGCGCTCGCGCGGCTCCATCGCAGCCGATGAGGAGTCCCTGGGCGACGCCGCCGCGTTGTCCGGCGTGGGCCGGTTCCCGGCGCGGGTGAAGTGCGCCATGCTCTCCTGGGTGGCCGCCGAGGACGCGCTGCGCCGGGCCGAAGGTTCTACTCGGAAAGATTAACGGCCTCGCGCAGGCCCTCGCGCCGCCGCACGCCCAGCTTGACGTAGCTGCGGTACAAGTGTCCCTCGACAGTTCTGATCGAGACCATCAGCCGGTCGGCGATCTGCCGGTCGGAGAGTCCCTCAGCCGCCATTGCCACGATATCCCGTTCCCTGCGGGTGAGCTTGGTGGCAGGCGGCGGCGCGCCCTTCTCTGCGGCCTTGGGGACAGCCCGGCTGCCCAACTCCGACGCGCAGCGCTCGCTGTGCGCGTGCGCGGCCGCGGCGCCGTGCACATCGCCGGACTGTTCGAACAGGTCCGCGGCGGCCACAAAACATTCCCGGGCCGCCCTGATCATGGAAACCGCATGAAGCGCAAGGCCGGCCTCGAGATAGTCCCCGGCACCGCCGTCGTGCAAGGCACTGGCGTAAAGCCCCCAGGCAGCAGCCCACGGGCTCTCGATCAGCGGGGCCAGTTCCTGTACCGCAGCCGCCTCCTTGCGTGACCCCAGCTCCAGGCACAGGCTGAGCGCGTTGAATTGCAGACCCGCCATCCCCCGGTCGGACGCTTCCTGGGCCTGGCGGCGGAGTTCGGCCAGTCCGGCTCCATCCCGGTACAGACATTCCAGCCCCGCGGCGGAATAGGCGGAGGCGTAGGACTGGGCGAACCTGGCGCCGAGATTGCCGCTTTGCCTGAAGTCGTCCAGCAGCCGCCAGGCCAGCGGCCGGTCGCCCTCCACCGCCGCCGCGTAAAAGGCCATCGCCGTGGTGACCGGGAAGAGCTGCATCGAATCGTTGAGGCGCAGCGCCTCCACCGCCGGCACCAGAATGCGCAGCGCCTGCGCCGTCTTGCCCTGGCGCAGCAGAATGAGGCCCTTGGCACTGTGTACCCCGCCGCCAAAGGAAATCAGACCGTTGCTGGAACTGGCCGAATACCGGCTCAGGGCACGTTGTGCGGCGTTCCAGTCCGCGGCAGAAATGGCCGCTGTGAGGAACCGGACCAGGACGAATTCAGAGAAGAAGAACAGCTCGTCCTCCTCATCCGCCAGCAGATCCATGGCCCGCTGCGCGAGGTCCCGGGCCTGGCCGAAGGACCCGGCCGCCATCTTCTGTTCGGCACGCATCACCAGGGCAAAGACGCGGGTCTGCAGCGGGCGGGTGTCCACGCTCCCGGGCTGCGGCTCCATGTCGTCCAGCGCCTTGACCAGATTGGCGTAGTCACCGGCCAGCGAGAGCGCCATCAGTTCCAGCAGTTGGCTGCGGTGCCGGGTACCTGCCAGGATGGTGGCCGCATCCGCCGGATGCGCTGCCGCGATCCGCTCCCCGGCGCGGCGGAGCTCGGCCGCGTCAGCAGAGATCTGCTGCGGTGAGTGCCCCAAGGCCGAACGCGTGGCAGCCCAAAGCAGGCTGCCCACCATCACATCCGGCAGCTCGGAGCCGGCCGCGAAGTCCTTCTCCAGCAACTGGGCCGCCTGGACATAGTTGCCCACGTTGTAATGCGCCCGTGCCCTGACCGCCCGGGCCGGGATCTGCAGCCGGGGATCCACAATCGCTGCAGCCGCCCGCTGGGCCAGCTCGTTCTGGAACAATTTGCTGGCCAGGAAGGCGGCCTTCATCAATTGTTCGTCGGCAACTTCCATCCCGCAATCCAGCGACCAGCTCACCAGCCGGAGCAGGCCCTCCGCGGAGACGGGTTCCGAGTCCAGCCGCGTCAGCAGGCGCTGTCGCAGCTGCAGGCTCCGGGAGGCGGACACTAGCCGACGCAGGGCCTCCCCGTAGATGGGGTGGCGGGGCCGGAGTACGGACTGGGGCCCAGGCGAGGCGGTGATGAGCTGGTTGTCCAGCATGGAGCGGACCACCCCGGCCCCCACCACGTCCTCGATCAGGGCCCGGGGTGCCGGCTCCGCCAGTGCGATCAGGTTCAGCGCTTCCCGCTCTGCGGGCGGGCGGCGCAGCAGCTGGTTTTTCAGGATGTCCGACAGCCCCGCCCCGGGATTCCCCACCGGGCCGGTCAGCAGCCAGACCCCGTTGCGCTTAATCAGCGTCCCGGCGGCGCGGGCCTCCTCCAGCAGGCAATGCAGGTGCAGCGGGTTCCCACCGGTGGAGGACCAGATCAGCTCACAGGTGCTGGGCAGGATCATCCCGTCCAGCACCGCCTCGATCAGGGTCTGCGTCTGCTCGCTTGTCAGCGGCTGCAGGTCAATGCGTTCCGCCAGCCCCTCGTACCACAGCTGTGTCAGTGGCTGCGGAACGCCGGGCCGGGACCGGGAAGCGCCCAGGAACTTGGCCCAATTGGCGCTGACCAGTTCCACAATGACCGTGGCCGAGGCGTCGTCCAGGTCGTGGGCGTCGTCGACCATGAGGAGCAGCGGCCGTTGCTCCTCCTCGCGCTGGCGTTCAAAGCGGGCCCAGATGGCGCGCAGCACGGCCACCGGATGACTGGCGTCCTCGACCGGAAGCTCCTCCAGATAAGGGGCCAGCACGCCATACGGCACGTTCGCCAGAGAGGGGCTGCCATGCAGCCGGACGATCGTCATCTCTGCGGCCAATTGCCGGGCGACAGCGTCCATCAGCACGGACTTGCCGATGCCCGGATCCGCGACAAAAAAGACCGCCGCCCGCGACGGACTCCGCAGGGCGTTGACGGCGGCCGTCAACGCCTCGCCGCGTCCGACGAGCTCGTTGTCCCCTGCCATCACGAATCCACGGTTTCCTCTGTTGAAGTGTGCGAGTGAGTGCTGCGAAAGAAGCGAGGTGGTGCGTTACTGAATGCTATATAAGTCCTGTCAGGTCGGCCCGGGAGGATACCCCCAGCTTGGTAAAGGTCTGATAAAGGTGTCCCTCGATGGTCCTCACCGAGACCCCGACCTCGGCGGCAATGTCGCGGTTGGACATTCCCTTGGCAGCAAGGCGCGCAATCTGCTGCTCGCGATCGGTCAGCAGGCGGGACTCCGGATACTCCATAGCCGGCCGACCGGGCAGCTGCCGGTTGAAGCGCTGAACCCTGGCCCGTGCGGCGGTGGCCGAGAACGTGTCTCCCATCCGAATGGCAGTGTCGTATGCCAGGGCAGCGCAGCGTGCCTCGGCCGCTTCGAGTCCAAGCGTCCCGGCGATGTCACAGGCTTGGATGAGCAGTTGGGCGCTGCCCGTGCGCACCCCCATGGCGAGAAGCCGGGAGAGTTCGGAGAGCGGGCCCTGGCGGCGGGTGGCAACGTCCGCCATGAAGTCCAGTTCAGCGTCTCCGCCCTCGGCCGTGACGCCGAAGAGATTGATCCCGGCGCTGGTGTAACGTCCCTGCTCGGCGTCCAGGTGTGACTGTCCTATCAGCCACTCCTTGGCAGAACCGTCCCCGAGCCAGTGCCTGGCCATGGCTGCGCAGAAATCGATGGCAGCAGTACTTAGCCAGGAACGGGGCCCGTCCCCGTCGGCCAGCAGCCCCAGACAGTCGTAGGCCTGGGCGGACTTTCCGTTCTGTGCATAGGCATAGGCCGCTGCGGCCTGCGCCAGGCCCAAGAGATTGCCGCTGGGCCGAAGCTCCAGTTCGGCCATAGCAGAAAGCAGGGGCGGCAACGCCCTCTCAACCTGTCCTGCGTAAGCGTAGGCCAGGCCTATGGCTGCTTCCGTGGAACCGCCAAGAGCACTGACCCTGGCCGGCTGGCCCTCCAGCATGCCTTCCAGGACCTGGATCGATTTGCGCCAATGCCCCGCAAGCAACAGGGAGGTGGCATACCGGCTCGCGAAGGCGTCGGCCAGCCGCACTTCCGTGTCGGGTCTGAGCAGGCTGCCGGCTAACCGGTCCGCCAGCTCCAGGGCGTCTACTTCCCGGCCGGTGGCGGACCAAGCCTCCACCAGGAGCGATCCGCAGCGAAGCCGGTAGTCCCTATTGCGTTCCGGGTCTGCGTGGGCGGCTTCAAGACGTTCCACTGTCTGGATATACTCACCGCAGAAACCGAGGTATTCGAGCTCGGCCAGGTCCAGGACTTCCTCAGCACGCAGGCCAGTACGGACGTTCGGCGAGGTATCGCCTACCGGGTGCCTCCTCAGCTCCCTGCGGGCGCGTGCGATCTCCGCCAGCACGTCCGGACCACCGTCCTGCCAGCGGAGCGCATGGCAGCGGATGGCCACGTGCCGGGCGTATTGCAGTGCGG